>JAEZCF010000014.1 GCA_023430045.1 Pseudomonadota bacterium
CTGCGGGCCCGGCGCCGGCGGCAGCGCCAGGCGTGGCCGCCGATGCACAGGGAACGGTGACCATCGGCGGCGAAGACGCTGCCGAAACGGTGCAGCGCTGGGTCCCGCCGGAGGTCACGATCGACCCGGCGCAGCGCGCTGCCGCACGCCGTGATGCCGAGCGTGCCCTTGCCCAGGGGCGGTTGTACGCCACGGCCGAGGACGCCATTCCGATCTGGCTTGCATTGCGGGAACAGGACCCGCAGGACCGGCGCGCCCGTGATGGGCTGCTGCGCGCACGGCGGGCCTTGCTCGGGCAGGCCCGTGACCTGCTGGAGCGCCCGCTGCAGCAGCGCGCGGCGCTGGCCGAAGTGGGCACCATCGCACTGGTGCTGCTGACGCTGGCACCGGATGACGAGCAGGTGCGTGCACTGCAGCGGCAGGTGGAAACCGCCCAGCGCGTGGTGGCCTTCAACCGCGCCGGCGAGGACGATCTGCGCGCTGGCCGCATCGGCGAGGGGGGCGAAGGTGATGGCGCCATCGCCAGTTTCCGCGAGGCGCTGGCGCTTGACCCCGCCGGTACCCGTGCGCGGCAGGGCCTGGCCGCGGCGGAGAGCGCGTTGATCGGGCGTGCCGAGGCTGCGGCGCGTGCCGGCGATTTCACCGCTGCCGGGCGCTGGCTGGCCGAAGCCAGCAAAGTCCGCGATGCCTCTCCGACCATCGCCGATGCGTTCGAGCGGGTAGAGGCGGTACGTACTGCCACGCTGGCCGACCTGCGTGATCGTGGGCTGCTGGATCTGACCACCCCGCAGGGCCTGAAGCCGGCGCGCGAGCGGCTGGAGCAGGCCATGCGCATCGCGCTGCCCGGCGATGCCGCCGTGGCCCAGCTGCGCGAACGCATAGAACTTGCCACCCACTACGGCAACTTCCGGCCCGGGCAGGTGTTCAGCGATGCGCTGCGCGATGGCGGTCGCGGACCGCTGATGGTGGTTGTGCCGCACGGCGGATTCCAGATGGGGGCCGGACCTTCCGAACCCGGCGCCAGCGATGCCGAAAGGCCCGCGCATTACGTGCGTTTCGAGCGCGGTTTTTCCATGGCGATCACCGAGGTGACGGTGGCCGATTTCGCGCATTTCGTGAAGACGGCCAATGCGCGTCCGCGCGCCACGCGACGTGGTCATTCGGTGGTCTACGACGAGCGCAGCGGCAACTTCATCCGCCGCAGCGGCGTGGACTGGCAGTCGGATTACGATGGCGGGCGTGCGCTGGCCAACCAGCCGGTCATGCACGTCAGCGTGCGCGATGCCGAGGCCTACGCGAACTGGCTTTCGGAGCAGACAGGCAAGTCCTACCGGCTGCCCAGCGAGGCGGAATTCGAATATGCACTGCGTGCCGGTTCTTCCGGGCGCTATCCGTGGGGCAACGAGGGCGTACCGCCCAGCGATTCGGGAAACTTCACCGGTGGCAAGGACGTGTCGCCGTCCGGCCGCCATTGGACCAACGCCTTCGTCGGCTATGGCGACGGCTACTGGGGCGCCGCGCCGGTGGCCAGCTTCAAGCCCAACGCGTGGGGCCTGCATGACATGGGCGGCAACCTGAGCGAATGGGTGGCCGACTGCTGGCATGCCAGCTACCGACGCGCGCCGGCCGATGGCGCGGCGTGGTTCAACCCGGGCTGTCGGGCACGCGTGATCCGTGGCGCGAACTGGGCCAATGCGCCCGAGCAGACCCGCGCAGCATGGCGGCAATCGCAGGATTCGGACACCACCAGCGCGCGCATCGGTTTCCGCCTGGTACGCGGTATCTGACGCTCACATCCGTTGGGCTAGGATGTCGCCGCGCCTGCCAATCCGGGTGGGCCACGGCCAGGATGCACCCCGATGCGCAACGACCCGACCTCCCGTTCCCCGCAGCCACGCCAGCGTCGTGGCCTGTTCGGCAACATCCGCTGGTGGGTGCTGCTCGCCTTTGCCGGTTACGCGGCGTACTACTGGTTTTCCAATCGCGCGGTGGACCCGTACACCGGCCAGTCGGTGCTGATCGATCACACCCTGGATGCATCGCAGGAAAAGGCGCTGGGCCTGCAGGCCTACCAGGAAATCCTGTCGCAGGAACGGCCGCTGGATCCGAACGCGGAGATGTCGCGCGATGTGCGGGATATCGCCCAGCGGTTGATCGCCAAGGTGGATGTCGTGGAAACGGCGCTGGCCGAGGAGCACAACCAGCAGCCCACGCATTTCTCGCGCAGTTTCGATTGGGAAGTGAACGTCATCCAGTCCGACGAGGCCAACGCGTTCTGCCTGCCCGGCGGAAAGATGGCGGTCTATACCGGGCTGGTGCCGGTGGCACGCACGCGCGATGCGATGGCGGTGGTGATGGGCCACGAGATCGCGCATGCGCTGCTGCGGCACGGTGCACAGCGGATGGCGCAGCAGAAGCTCACGCAGATCGGGCAGATGGCCGGTGCGGCCAGCGGCATGGATCCGCAACAGCAGCAGATGGTGATGGCGGCGATGGGGTACGGGTACCTGCTGCCGTATGCGCGCGGGCATGAAACGCAGGCCGATGAAGTGGGACTGATGCTGGCCGCGGCGGCCTGTTTCGATCCGCGCGAAGCGATACCGCTGTGGGAGCGCATGGGCCAGGCCAGTGGCGGCGGTTCGCAGCCGGAGTTCTCGTCCACGCATCCCAATCCCGGCACGCGCATCCAGAACCTGCAGGCGTTGATGCCGAAGGCACTGGAATACCAGAAGAAATTCTGCGAGACCGCGCAGGCGCGTTGAGCGCGTCGTGCCGGCCGCCGGCCGGAAACGCCATGAGCAGGGAGCGGGCAGGGGTCGGCGCTACCGCCCCTGTCAAGAGTGTTTGCCTGTCACCTGCAGGTCGATCGTGCCGTCGCCGACACGCGCGCGCAGCGCGTCGCCCGGCTGCACCTGCGCCGTCTGCCGCACCAGCTGGCCATCGTCGGCGCGGGTAAGGATGCTGTAGCCGCGTGCCACCGTGGCCAGCGGGCTGACCGCTTCCATCGAACGTGCCAGGCCGCGCAGGCGCAGGCTGTCACGCTGCAGCTGGCGCTGTACCAGCGCTTCCGGACGACCGCGCACGGCCTGCAGGCGCCTGCGCAGGGTTTCCAGCTGGCGTTGCGGATGACAGCCCCGCAGCACCGCCGCCGCATGTCGCAACTGCGCGGCACGCTGCTGCTGTTGCTGGTGCCACACTGCCTGCAGGCGACGCCCCAGATCGGCATGGCGGCGCTGCAGCAGCTGCAGGCGGGCCTGCGGGCTGCAGGCGTTCAGCCGCAGCAGCAGGCGGTCCGCGCGCTGCATCGCCTGGGCCAGTGCGTGTCGCTGCAACTGCTGCAGGCGCGCGGCATCGCGGCGCAGGCGGCGTGCCAGGTCCTGCTGGTCCGGGACCAGCAGTTCGGCGGCCACCGACGGCGTCGGCGCGCGCAGGTCGGCGGCGAAATCCGACAGACTGAAGTCGGTCTCATGGCCGACGGCCGATACCACCGGCGTACCGCTGGCGGCGATGGCCCGTGCCAGCGCCTCATCGTTAAATGCCCACAGGTCTTCGAGCGAACCACCGCCACGGGTCAGCAGGATCACGTCGTAGCGGTCGGATGCATCGGCCGCACGCAGCAACCGGGTGATCTGCGCCGCCGCCGCGTCGCCCTGCACCAGGGTCGGCAGCAGGTCCACTTCAAGCAGCGGGAAACGGCGCGCCAGAACGCTGAGCACATCGCGCACGGCGGCGCCGGTGGGCGAGGTGATCACCGCCAGCCGGCGTACATGTGCGGGCAGCGGGCGCTTGCGCTCCGGGGCGAACAGTCCCTCGGATTCCAGCCGTGCCTTGAGTTCCTCGAACGCACGGCGCAGCGCGCCTTCGCCGGCTTCCTCCATATGGTCGAGCACCATCTGGTATTCGCCGCGCGCGTCGTAGAGCGTCACCCGTCCGCGCACCAGCACGCGCATGCCTTCGCGCGGCACGAAGCGGAGCGAGGAGGCCTTCATGCGGAACATTGCCGCGCGCAGCTGGGCGCGTGCGTCCTTCAGGGTGAAATACAGGTGCCCGGACGCAGGGCGCGCCACGCTGCCCAGTTCGGCTTCCACCCAGATGGCCGGAAAACTGCCTTCCAGCAGGTCGCGCGCCAGTGTGTTGAGCTGGCTGGGAGTGAGGACATCGATGCTGCGCTGCTGCATGTGCGAAGGGTGCGACGGATGGACCAGGCAGGCATGGTCGCACGTCCGCCGCAGGCAGGCACCCTGTTGCTCAGGCCGCCCCGTGCTGGTCCAGCGCCCAACGCACGTGTTCGCGCACCAGCGCCGAATCGTGGCTACTGCGTGAACGCAGCGCGTCCACGGCGATGGCCGATGGCGGCGCATTGCCCAGCGCCACCGCGATGTTGCGCAGCCAGCGTTCGTGGCCGCTGCGGCGGAGCGGGCTGCCTTCGGTGCGCTGCAGGAATTCGTCCTCGTCCCAGGCGAACAGTTCGTCCAGGCGTGCGCGGTCGAGGTTGTTGCGCGCACGGAAATCGGCCTCGTCGGTGCGCTTTGCGAACTTGTTCCATGGGCAGACCAGCTGGCAGTCGTCGCAGCCGTAGATGCGGGTGCCGATCAACGGGCGCATGTCCTCGGGAATCGCGCCGTCGTGTTCGATGGTCAGGTAGGAAATGCAGCGCCGCGCATCCAGCCGCTGCGGCGCGATGATCGCCTGGGTCGGGCAGACATCGATGCAGCGCGTGCAGGTGCCGCAGTGCGCGGTAGCCGGCGCGTCGATGGGCAGCGGCAGGTCGATGTAGATCTCGCCGAGGAAGAACCACGAGCCGCCGTGGCGATCGATCAGGCAGGTGTGCTTGCCGATCCAGCCCAGCCCGGCATTGCGGCCCAGGGCGCGTTCCAGCACCGGCGCCGAATCGACGAACACGCGATATCCCAGCGGTGCCACCTCTTCACTGATCTGCGTGGCCAGCTTCTGCAGACGGTTGCGCATCAGCTTGTGGTAATCGCGGCCGAGAGCGTAACGCGCGACATAGGCGCGGCCGGGGTCGGCCAGGGTTGCCCACGCTTCGGTATCGTCCTTGTGGCTGTAGTCCATGCCCAGCGAGATCACCCGCACGGTGCCCGGAAGCAGTTCGGCCGGGCGTGCGCGCAGGGTGCCATGGCGTGCCATCCAGTCCATCGTGCCGTACAGGCCCTGGCCCAGCCAGTCGGCCAGATGGGCTTCATCCTCGCCCAGATCCACGCCGGCGATGCCGCAGCGCTGGAAGCCATGGGCGCGGGCGAGCGCATGGATGCGCTGCACGGCCAGGGCCGGATCTACGAGGGTGGGTAGGGGAGGCATGGCTGCAAGTATAGAATCCCTGCATGCACGAGCCTTCTGACCTGTTTGATTCCGCCGCCGCGCGTTCACTGGACGCACAGGCGTCGGCGCTGGCCGGCGATGGCGGGTGGTCGCTGATGTGTGCGGCCGGGCTGGCCGCGTGGCAGTGCCTGCTGCAGCATTGGCCGGGCGCGCAGGCACTGTGCGTGGTGGTGGGCGCCGGCAACAACGGTGGTGATGGGCTGCTGCTGGCGGCCCACGCACTGCGTGCTGGCCGCCGTGTACGCGTGGTTACGCTGGCGGGAAAGCCTCCGGCCACGGCGCTGGCGGCACGCGCGCTGACCGAACTGCAGGCCGCCGGTGGCACCTGCGTGCCGTTCGATGGACGGTTACCGGAAGCGGATGTGGTGGTCGATGCACTGTTCGGCCTCGGCCTGCAGGGGGCGCCGCGTGGCGACGCGCAGGCGCTGGTGGAGGCCATCAACGCGCAGCGCGCGCCGGTGCTGGCGCTGGACGTGCCCAGCGGTGTGGATGCCGACCGTGGCAGCGTGCCGGGTGTGGCGGTACGCGCGGCGGTAACGTTGCAGTTCATCGTGGCGCATCGTGGCCTGCATACCGGGGATGGACTTGAACATGCCGGGGCGCGGGTGCTTGCGCCATTATCCCTGCCGGAGGCCGCCTGGGATGGCGTGCAGCCGGCGGCCGAACGCTGGCAGCAGGATCGCCTGAAGGCACTGCTGCCACCGCGTCGTACCAACGCCCACAAAGGGTCTTCGGGCCATGTGCTGTGTGCGGGCGGCAACCATGGCAGCGGCGGCGCCGTGCTGCTGTCCGCGCATGCGGTGCTGCGCACGGGGGCGGGCCTTGCCAGCATCGCCACCCGCGGTGAGCACGTCGCCGCGGCGCTGGCGCGCCTGCCCGAAGCCATGTGCCACGCGGCCGAGGACGGTCCGGCGCTGCGCCTGCTGCTGCAGCGGGCCGACGTGGTAGCCATCGGACCCGGGCTGGGGCAGGACGACTGGGCGCAGGAACTGTGGCGCGCGGTGCGTGACAGCGGGCATCCACTGGTGGTGGACGCCGATGCATTGAACCTGCTGGCGCGCGATCCGCGACCGCTGCCGGACGCCGTGCTGACCCCACACCCGGGCGAGGCCGCACGCCTGCTGGAATGCACCACCGCCGAGGTGCAGCAGGATCGCTTCCGCGCCGCCACCGAACTGGCCGAACGTTTCCACTGCGTGGTGGTGCTGAAGGGAGCAGGCAGCGTGGTCGCTGCGCCGTCCCGGCGTCCGGCATTGATCGCCGCAGGCAACCCCGGCATGGCCGTGGGCGGCATGGGCGATCTGCTCACCGGTGTGATCGCCGCCCTGCGCGCGCAGGGCCTGGACGTCTTCGATGCGGCCGCGGGCGGCGCGCTGCTGCATGGCCTGGCAGGCGATGCGGCGGCCGTGGAGGGCGCGCGCGGCCTGCTTCCCACCGACCTGCTGGCGCCACTGCGCCGCCTCTGCAATCCGGAATCCACCCATGCTTGAGCTGTACCTGCCCGATCCCGACCACACCGATCTGCTCGGCCGCGCGCTGGCCGGAAGCCGTCCGCCGCAGGCGCTGCTGGCGCTGCAGGGCGATCTGGGTGCCGGCAAATCGACCACCGCCCGTGCCCTGCTGCGCGCGCTGGGCGTGACCGGTCCGATCCGCAGCCCGACCTACACGCTGGTGGAGCGTTATCCGCTGGAGGACGGCAGCGAAGCCTGGCATCTGGATCTGTACCGCATCGGCGGGGCGGCGGAGCTGGATTTCCTCGGGCTGGACGAAGGAAGTGCCTCGCTCTGGCTGGTGGAATGGCCCGAACGCGGCGAGGGCGCACTGCCGCCTATCGATCTGCGGCTGGAGCTTGCGATGGAGGGCGCGGGACGGCGTGCTCGGCTTGTCCCGACCACTGCGAACGGAGCTGAATGGGTGGAACGGCTGCGTTCGGCGGGTCAGTTGCAGGGTCTTCCTGTCGATCAACCGTAAATAACTGATGAAAGTTACGGATTATTAAGGGAAAAGGTTTGCAATTCGTTCAGTGCAGTGATTGAATCCTGAGCCATGCGCTCTGGCTCCCGAATCCTTGCCATCTGTTGTGCCGCCGCCGGTTTCGCGGCGGCGAGTCTCGGCGCGTGGGCCGGCGAAATCCATCAGGTGCGCCTGGATGCCGGCGCGACCGGCACGCGTGCGGAGATTTCCCTGGCCGGCAGTGGTGGCTACAAGACCATTTCCTTGTCCGCGCCCAACCGTCTGGTGGTGGATTTCCCGGATTCCAGCGCGGTACGCAGCCTGAAGCTGCCGCCGGCGCAGGGCGTGGTCACCGCCGTGCGGACCGGCCAGCCGGTTCCGGGCACGTTCCGCGTGGTGTTCGACCTTGCCGACAAGGTTGCGCCGTTCCGGCCGCAGATGCAGCGTCAGGGTAACGAATCGAAGCTGGTCATCGAATGGCCCGGCGACGCGCCGTCCTCGAACGTGGCTGCCGCAGCGTCGGGTACGGCGACCGGCGTAACCGCGGCGAACGTCGCGGCCGCGGCCGGCGCTACAGGCCCCGCGCCTTCGCCAGCCGCCAGTGCCGCGCAGACGCGCGACGATGCCGCGCGTGCGACCGCGCTGCTGACCGCCCAGGTACAGCAGCAGGCCAGCGTGAGCGCGGCGATTCCGGCATCGCCCACGCCGGCGCCGTCCACCGCGGCGGCCAATGTGGCCGCTGCCGGCACCACGGCCAGCAGTGGTTCGGCGGCGCCATCGCCAGCGGCGATCCTCGCCGGACAGGTCACGCCTCCGCGCCCGCCGAATACGACCATCGCCGGTACCATGCCGACCCGCATCGGCAATGCGGCGGGTACTGGCACGGTGGCCACCGCCACGGTGCCAGCCGCGCAGCCGACGCCGGACAGCGCTCCGCCGCCTCCGCGCCCGAGCATGCCCAGCGATGCCGCGCGGGTGCGCATGAAGGCGGGCATGCGTCCGCTGGTGGTTGCGATCGATCCCGGCCATGGCGGCCAGGATCCGGGCGCGGTCGGTCCCACCGGCAAGCGCGAAAAGGACATCACTCTGGCGGTGGGCCGCGAGCTTGCCCGCCAGGTCAATGCCACGCCGGGCCTGAAGGCCTACCTGACCCGCGACAGCGATGTGTTCATTCCGCTGCCGATGCGCGCACAGAAGGCGCGTGCGGCGAAGGCCGACATCTTCATCTCCATCCATGCCGACGCGGCGGAGAACCGTGCCGCACGCGGCTCATCGGTGTACGTGCTGTCCACCAAGGGCGCATCTTCGCAGCGCGCGCGCTGGCTGGCCGACAAGGAAAACGCGGCCGACCTGATTGGTGGTGTCAGTCTGCAGCGCACCGAAGGCACGCTGGCCAATGTGCTGCTGGACCTTGCCCAGAGTGGTTACATGAAGGCATCCGAGGATGCGGCCGATCACGTGCTGGGCGGGCTGAAGCGGATCGGCAACAACCACAAGCCAAACATCGAACGCGCCAACTTCGCCGTGCTGCGCACGTCGGACATGCCGGCGATGCTGGTGGAAACCGCGTTCATTTCCAATCCGGACGAAGAACGCCGGCTGATGGATCCTGCATACCAGCGCAAGATCGCTGCGGCGGTGCTTGATGGGGTGGACGTTTTCTTCACCCGCCAGCCGCCACCGGGAACACTGTATGCCGCGCGCGCGCAGGCGGAAATGGAAGCGGCCAGCACCGTAGCGGGCGGCAGCAAGTAGCCTGCGGCTGGCAGGCCACGGCGTTCCGCGGAGACGGGCCGTGCCCTGCTGATGGATCGATGGCACGATGGCACGGCCGCAGTCGAGCATGGCTCGACTCTACGTGCGGCCGCTCCGCTATCATCGACGCATGAATTCCGCTGCCCATTACATCCCATGAGCGCACCCGGTCCGCGCCCGATCCAGCCGTTGCCGGAAATCCTGATCAACCAGATCGCTGCCGGCGAGGTGGTCGAGCGGCCTGCGTCGGTGGTGAAGGAACTGGTCGAGAACGCGATCGACGCCGGGGCCACCCGTGTGGACATCGATCTGGAAGAGGGCGGCGTGCGGCTGATCCGTATCCGCGACAACGGCAGCGGCATCGCCGCCGAACAGTTGCCGTTGGCGGTGTCCCGGCATGCCACCAGCAAGATCGCCAGCCTGGACGAGCTGGAAGCGGTGGCCACTCTGGGCTTTCGTGGTGAAGCGCTGCCGTCCATCGCGTCGGTGAGCCGCTTCACCCTGGCCTCGCGCCGCCCGCACGATGAGCATGGCGCTGCCCTGCAGATCGAAGGTGGCAAGCTCGGCGAGGTGCTGCCGCGCGCGCACGCGCCGGGAACCACGGTGGAAGTGCGCGAGCTGTTCTACAACGTGCCGGCACGACGGAAATTCCTGCGTGCCGAGCGTACCGAACTGGGCCATATCGAGGAATGGCTGCGTTCGCTCGCGCTGGCGCGACCGGACGTGGAGCTGCGGGTGTCGCACAACGGCAAGGCCTCGCGCCGCTACAAGCCGGGCGATCTGTATTCCGATGCGCGTCTTGGTGAAACGCTGGGCGAGGATTTTGCCCACCAGGCGGTACGCGTGGACCATTCAGGTGCCGGGCTGCGGCTGCATGGATGGATCGCACAGCCGCATTATTCGCGCGCCAGCACCGATCAGCAGTATCTGTATGTCAACGGCCGTTCGGTACGCGATCGCAGTGTCGCCCATGCAGTGAAGATGGCCTACGGCGATGTGCTGTTCCATGGCCGCCAGCCCGCTTACGTGCTGTTCCTGGAACTGGATCCGACCCGCGTTGATGTCAACGTGCATCCGGCCAAGCATGAGGTGCGCTTCCGTGATTCGCGGCTGGTGCACGATTTCGTCTACCGCACCCTGAAGGATGCGCTGGCCGACACGCGGGCGGGCATGTCGGCGCAGGATATCGGTGCGGGCGGGGCGACGGCGCTGCCTTCGTCCGCCAGTGGCGGGGCTGGGTGGGAAGCGCCGGTTGCTGCCGGCATGCCCGGCAATGGGGGCGGTGGTGGCTACGGCAGCTGGCGCCCGCAGCAGTCGCCGCTTGGCCTGCAGGTAGCCGAGGCACCGGCTGCCTATGCGGCGTTGTATGCCGGACCATCCGCAGCGCAGACGGACAGCCTGCCGCCGATGCCCAGCGAAAACGGGCTGCCGATGACCAATGCCGACGCAGGCGTGCCGCCGCTCGGCTATGCCATCGCGCAGCTGCATGGCATCTACATCCTTGCCGAAAACGCCGAAGGCCTGATCGTGGTGGACATGCATGCCGCACACGAACGCATCGGTTACGAACGCCTGAAGAACGCGCACGACGGTATCGGTCTGCATGCGCAGCCGCTGCTGGTGCCCATCACCCTGGCGGTCGGCGAACGCGATGCCGACACCGCCGAACGTGAAGCGGCCACCCTGGTCGACCTGGGATTCGATGTCACACGCGCCGGTCCGGGTTCACTGCATGTGCGCAGCATCCCCGCGCTGCTGGCCAATGCCGAACCGGAAGGGCTGCTGCGCGACGTGCTCACCGACCTGCGCGAACACGGACAGTCCCGACGCATCGCCACCGCGCGCGACGAACTGTTGTCCACCATGGCCTGCCACGGCGCGGTCCGCGCCAACCGGCGGCTGACGGTTCCGGAGATGAACGCCCTGCTGCGCGACATGGAAATCACCGAGCGGTCCGGGCAATGCAACCATGGCCGTCCGACGTGGGCGCGCTTTTCGCTCGCGGAGATCGACCGCTGGTTCCTGCGTGGGCGGTAGTGCCGGCCACCGGCCGGCTGCGGAAGACGGGCCGATGCTGGAGCGGTGCTGGAAGGCCAGCCAACCACGGTGCGGCTCTACCGGGGTAAAGACGTTGATGGGGAGTATGTGTTGAACAATGACACCTGGGGATGCCGCGCTGCCATCGTCATGCTGCTGATGACGACGATGCTGGCGGGATGTGGAAAGCAGCCGGATGGGCCGTCTACGCCTGCGCCGCAGAATGCAGCGTTCGCCACGCAACAGCAGCAATGGCGCATGCAGCGATATGCCGAACTCACCGCGGCGGACGGCTGGACTGCCCTGGTCGGGTTGCACTGGCTGGAGCACAAGGCGCATTACATCGGTCGTGGGCCGGGCAGCGGCATCCGCCTGGCGGTCGGGCCTGATGCGCTGGGTATGGTCAGCCGTGACGGGCAGCACTGGTCGTTCACGCCGGAAGCCGGTGTGGATGCCAGCATCGATGGCCGCCCGCTGCGTGGGCGCGTGGCCCTGCACAGCGACCATGAGCCGTCGCCGACGCGCATCGATTTCGACGGTGGCAAGGGCCAGCTCAGCCTGATCGCACGCGGTCAGCGCTTCGCGTTGCGGGTGAAGCATGCCGATGCACCTTCGCGGCTGGGCTTTACCGGGCTGGACTACTGGCCCGGTGGCGAGGACTGGCAGGTGCGCGCACGCTTCCTGCCGCATCCGCCAGGAACAACACTGCCGATCGTGGACATCACCGGGCTGACCACCGCGATGCCCAACGCCGGTGCCGTGGAGTTCGAGCGCGATGGCCAGCGTTATCGCCTGGAAGCGATCGGCGAGCCGGGGGCGCCGCTGTTCCTGATCTTCGCCGACCGCACCAGCGGCCATGGCAGTTATCCCGCCGGCCGCTACCTGGATACCGATGCGCCGGATGCCGATGGCCATGTACAGGTGGATTTCAACCACGCCTACAATCCTCCCTGTGCGTTCACCCCGTTCGCGACCTGTCCGCTTGCGCCTCCGGAAAACCGTCTTGACCTGCGGGTAGAGGCGGGCGAGCGCGCCTATCACGCTCCCAAGGAGAACGCTGGATGATGATTTCCCGTTTCGATTCTGCGGTCCGCAGGCACGTCGCAGGGCGCTGGATGCTGTCCTTGCTGCTGGCCGCTGCGCTGGGCATGGCCGCGGCCGCTTCTGCGGCGGTGCCACCGAAAACCGTGCCAGCAAGCGCACCGGTCGCGCCGCCGGTGCCGCTGTTGTGGAAGGTGACAGGCGCCGGTGACGCGCGCATGTATCTGCTGGGATCCTTCCACCTGCTGCGCAAGGACGATTATCCACTGGCACCGGAAGCCGACCAGGCGTTCGACACGGCGCGCCGGGTGGTATTCGAACTGTCCGCACAGGACATGGAATCGCCGGAGCTTGCCGGCAAGATGGTGCAGGCTGCGGTGCGCACCGATGGCAGCGAACTGCGCCACGACCTGGGCGATGCCACCTGGACGCGGTTGCAGGCGTATGCGGCGAGCAATCCATTGCCGCTGGCACAGATGCAGGGTTTGAAGCCGTGGTTCGTGGGCCTGAGCATCAGCATCGCGCAGATGCAGAAACTGGGGCTTGATCCGGCACTGGGCCTGGACAGGCATTTCATGGACCGTGCCGCGAAGGCTGGAAAGCCGATAGTGGGGCTGGAGAGCATCGACACCCAGATCGCCGTGCTGGCTGGCATGAGCGTGGCCGAGCAGCGGCAGATGGTGGAAGAAGCGCTGGAACAGTCCGAGAAGGGCGATGCGGAAATACATGCCCTGCACGACGCATGGCGGCGTGGTGACGACACCCTGATGTGGAACCGCATGGCGGTGGACATGAAGGCGCAGTATCCGCAGCTTTACCAGCGCATCAATAGCGACCGCAATGATGCGTGGCTGCCAAAGCTGGAGCCCTGGCTGAAGGCCGGCCAGGGTGGCACGCTGGTGGTGGTGGGCACCCTGCACCTGCTGGGTAGCGATGGCGTGGTGGAGAAGCTGCGCGCCAGGGGCTACACGGTGGAGCGGGTGCCCCAGCGCGCTGCCGGCACGAAATGACCTGTCGCCCGGCAGGGCTGAACATCACGCTCCGGTAGAGCCGACCCATGGTCGGCTGGAGCATGTCCCGGTTCGGTAGAGCCGACCCATGGTCGGCTGGGACCTGTCACGGTCGGGTAGAGCCGACCCATGGTCGGCTGTGGGTGCGGCGCGCGGTGAGGTGAAGCCGACCATGGGTCGGTTCTACCACAGGCGTCCGCCTCAGCGGCTGCGGCCCTTGGCGGTGGGCTCGCCGGGCTTGTGCGGGGCTGCGCCGGGGCACGTACCGGCACCCGTTGCCGGCCCTGGGGCCGAACCCGGTGCGGTGCCGGAAGGGCGGCCGCCGAAGCCTGCGCCCATGCTGCGCTGGAATTCCTGCCACAGCTCCAGGTTGCGCTCGGTGAGCTGATTCATCATCGCCCACGGGGTCTGCCCGAGCAGGTTGCCCATCTGCTGGCGGAACTGCTGCTGCTGGTCCAGGAACACCTGCATGCTGCGTTCCAGGTAGTTGCCCATGAAGCCCTGCAGCGAGTCGCCGTAGAAGCGGATCAGCTGGCTGAGCAACTGGGTGGAGAGCATCGGTTCGCCGTCCTGTTCCTGGTCGGCGATGATCTGCAGCAGGACCGAACGGGTCAGGTCGTCACCGCTCTTGGCGTCGCGTACCTCGAAATCCTCGCCGTCCAGGATCAGCTGGCGGACGTCTTCGATGGTGATGTAGCTGGAAATCTCGGTGTCATACAGACGGCGATTGGGATACTTCTTGATGATGCGTGTAGCAGCCATGAAGCAAGCACTCGTCACAATAGACGCGCAGCATGGCGCAGCGCAGCAGGACTTGCAACGGTTCCCGGCCCGGCCCCAGGGCTCTTTTGCGCCATTTCATGTTGCGCAGCAAGGCTTTTCATGCTGCGCAACATTATCGTGACCCGTTCAGGCTGCCCGCGGCGGGCTGCCGGGGCTACCAGCCCATATGGTGGCCGCCGTTGATGTCCAGATTGCTGCCGGTGATCCAGGCCGCTTCGTCGGCCACCAGGAAGGAGACGCCGTAGGCGATCTCTTCCGGCTTGCCCAGACGCCCGGTGGGGATGTCGGCGATGATCTTCGCACGCACTTCTTCGGGCACTGCCATCACCATGTCGGTGGCCACGTAGCCCGGCGAAATGGTGTTCACGGTGATCCCGAAGCCGGCGTTCTCACGTGCCAGGGAGATGGTGAAGCCGTGCATGCCGGCCTTGGCCGCAGCGTAGTTGGCCTGGCCATACTGGCCCTTCAGCCCGTTGATGGAGCTGATCTGGATCACCCGGCCCCAGCCCCGGCGGCGCATGCCTTCGATGACCGGACGGGTGACGTTGAACACCGAATTGAGGTTGGTGTTGATGACATCGTGCCATTGCTCGGCGCGCATGCGGTGGAAGGTGGTATCGCGGGTGATGCCGGCGTTGTTGACAAGGATCTCGACCGGACCAAGCGCGGCTTCGACGGCGTGCACCATGGCTTCGGCACTTTCGGGGGTGGATACATCGCCGGGGAAGAGCGCGATATCCAGGCCGCGCGTGGCCATGGCCTGCTGCCACGCCAGTGCCTTGGCCTGGTCGCGGTAGTTGGTGGCGACGCGATGTCCCAGGCTGGCCAGGCGCTGGCAGATGGCGGTGCCTATGCCGCCGGTGCCGCCGGTGACCAGTGCGACGCGTGAAGTCATGCTGCGTTTCCGAGTTCAGGTGGGGAAAGGGGATTCTGCAACATCGGCGCGCTGCGTGCGCCTCATGGCAGGGAAATGTCATGGCGCGGCACGCGTGCCGGGTCGAACGCGGCTGCCGCCTGGTCGAGGATCCGGGCGTGGCCGGCGCTGCCCTCCAGTGCGTCGGGGGCCTGTCCGAGCAGATGCCAGAGCCGCCGCAGCGTGGCGGCAGGATCGGCGGCATCGGCCGGCAGCGCCGCCAGCGATTTGGACAGCTTGTGACCGCTGGCATCCAGCAGCAGCGGCAGGTGCGCGTGGCGCGGCGTGTGCAGTCCGAGCGCGCGTTGCAGGAAGATCTGTCGCGGCGTGGAATCCAGCAGGTCGGCACCGCGCACCACATCGGTCACCTGCTGCGCGCCGTCATCCACCACGGCCGCGAGCTGGTAGGCCCAGCACCCGTCCGCGCGCCGCAGCACGAAATCGCCAACCTCCACGTGTACGTCCTGGCAGTACGGTCCCCTGATCCCATCCTCGAAGCCGACCACGCTGCCAGGCGGCACGCGCAGGCGGATGGCCGGATCCGGGCGCGTGCGGCGCGCCACGCAGCGATGATGGACGCCGCCGCTGGCGGCCAGTTCACTGCGGCTGCAGTGGCACATGAAGGCGAGGCCATCGGCAAGCAGCTGGTCCAGGGCCTGCTGGTAGGCAGCATCGCGCGTGCTCTGCCACATCACCGGCGCGTCGCCGTGCAGGCCCAGCGCACCCAGCATCCGCAGCTGTGAAGCCGCCGCCCCCGGCACCGTGCGTGGCGGGTCGACATCTTCCACGCGCACCAGCCAGCGCCCCCCGCGCTGGCGTGCGAACAGCCAGCTGCCGAAGGCGGCCAGCAGCGATCCGGCATGCAGCGGGCCGGTGGGCGAGGGCGCGAAACGGCCGCAGGGAACGAGGGAATTCATGCTGGCTGAATCGTCGGTCAGGTTGGCGCTTGAATTCAAGCTGAAGTCGCCGCAGATTGAGCATCAATGTCTTTCCAGAGCCTACTTTTCCCATGTTCAGTCGCATTGCCCTGTTCCTGATGACGAACCTCGCGGTGCTTGTCCTTGCCGGCATCGTGATGTCCGTGCTGGACGTCAGCCCGGACCGCATGAGTGGCCTGCTGGTGATGGCCGCCGTCTTCGGTTTCGGCGGTTCGTTCGTGTCGCTGCTGTTGTCCAAGTGGATGGCCAAGCGCTCCACCGGTGCGGTGGTGATCACCCAGCCGCGCAACGACACCGAACGCTGGCTGCTGCAGACCGTAGAGCGCCAGGCGCGCGCGGCCGGCATCGGCATGCCGGAGGTGGCGGTGTACGACGGCCCGGAAGTGAATGCGTTCGCCACCGGCGCCAACCGCAACAACGCGCTGGTGGCGGTGTCCACCGGGCTGCTGCACCACATGAGCGAAGAAGAGGCGGAAGCGGTCCTGGGCCATGAGATCGCCCACGTAGCGAACGGCGACATGGTCACCATGGCGCTGCTGCAGGGTGTGCTGAACACGTTCGTGATCGTGCTGGCACGCGTAGTCGGCGGGGTGATCGACAGTGCGATGTCGGGCAACCGCGAAGGCGGCGGCCGCGGTTTCGCGTATTACATCATCGTGTTCGTGCTGGAGATGGTGTTCGGTATCTTCGCCACGATGATCGCGATGTGGTTCTCGCGCCATCGCGAGTTCCGGGCCGATGCCGGTGGCGCGCAGCTGGCCGGACGCCAGAAGATGATCGCGGCGCTGGAGCGCCTGAAAGTCAACCATGGCCAGAGCACGCTGCCGACCCAGATCGCCGCGTTCGGTATCGCCGGTGCCACGGCGAAGAAGCTGTTCATGAGCCATCCGCCGCTGGATGAGCGCATCGCCGCGCTGCGGGCATCCACCGTGGTGTGATCGCGGCCTGACAGGCGGTAGAGCCGACCCATGGTCGGCTGTGTTGAATGAACACTGGAATGTAAGAGCGCAGCCGACCATGGGTCGGCTCTACCCCCGCGCAACCCGGCCGGAAAAAGCAGAACGGCGCCCGCAGGCGCCGTCCGGTCGGGTCCCGTGCGAAGGGAGATCAGAACTTCGCGTCGAATTCGGCCGCGTAGCCGGTATTGACCAGCACCTTCTGCAGCGACTCGGCCACCTTGATGTTGCCGGCCACCACCTGGTGGTTCTCCGGGCCGCGGCTGTCCATGCGGCCCAGCGTCGCGCCCTTGAAATCGCAGACCTTGCCGCCGGCTTCGCGCACCAGCAGGATGCCCGCGGCGATGTCCCACGACTTCACGCCCGCCTCGAAGTACGCATCGGCGCGGCCACAGGCCACGTAGGCCAGGTCCAGTGCCGCCGAACCGGTGCGACGCACGTCCTCGGCCTGCACCAGCAGGGTGTCAACCGCCTTCAGCTGTGCGCTGGCACGGGCACGCTCGCGCGGTGCGAAACCGGTGTGGATCATCGTGCCTTCCAGGTCCTTGCGGTCGGCCACGCGGATGCGACGGTCGTTGAGCACCGCGCCGGCGCCGCGGCTGGCGGTGAACAGTTCGTTGCGCAGCGGGTCGAAGATCACCGCGTCGGTCGGCTCGCCGTTCTCCACCAGCGCGATGGACACGCAGTAATGCGGGAAGCCGCGCAGATAGTTGCTGGTGCCGTCCAGCGGGTCGATCACCCACATGTGGCGGTTGGCGCCCTGCACGCCGCCTTCCTCGCCGATCACCCCGTACTCCGGGTAGGCGCGCTTGAGTTCCTTGACGATGACCTTTTCCGCATCCGCATCCACTTCGCTGGCGTAGTCCATGCGGCCCTTCTGCACCACGTTGAGCGCCTCGAGCTTGTTGATGTTTCGCAACAGCACATTGCCGGCGAGGCGGGCGGCCTTGACCATGACGGTGACGGCGGGTTTCTGCATGGCGTGAGCTCCCGTAAGGGCAGAAGGGGGATTGGCGGGGAAAAGAGCAGGTCCGGCGCAATGGCCGGCCGCACAGTTTACCATTGCAGGCCGCCCAGCTCGACTACCGCGTTCATGTCCGATCCATCGCCTGCTTCCCCCGCTGCCGCCCGGCATATCCGTTTCGTGCTGGTCGGCACCCAGCACCCCGGCAACATGGGGGCCGCCGCCCGCGCGCTGAAGACCATGGGCCTGGCCCGGCTGGTCCTGGTTGCCCCGGAACGATCGCTGGACGAGGAGGCGTTCCGCCGCTCGGCCGGTGCCGAGGACGTCCTTGGCGATGCGCCGGTCGTGGCCACCCTGGCCGAAGCGGTGGCCGACTGCCGCCTGGTCCTGGGCTGCACTGCCCGTGCCCGGCGCGTGCAGCTGGAGGAACTGCTTCCGGTCGATGCTGCCGCCCGGGTGGCCGGCAAGGCGGGAGAGGGGGCCGAGGTTGCGGTGGTGTTCGGGCGCGAGCGTACCGGCCTGACCAACGAAGAACTCCAGTTGTGCCATGCCGCCGTGCATATCCCTTCCGATCCGGCCTTCAGTTCGCTGAACCTGGCTGCGGCCGTGCAGGTGCTGGCCTATGAAGTGCGGATGCGCCTGCTTGGCGATGCCGCGCCCACCGCCGGCGAAGCGGGACTGCGCGAACAGCCGGCCAGCCACGAGCAGATGGAGAGTTTCTTCGCGCAGCTGGGCCAGACGCTGGACGAGATCGACTTCCACAAGGGGCGTGCGCCCGAATCGGCGATGCGCAAGCTGCGTCGCCTGTTCCTGCGCGCCGAACCCAGCGAACAGGAGGTGCGGCTGTTGCGTGGCATCCTCGCCGATACCCAGCGCATGGCGCGGCTCGCCGGCGATAGCGCGAAATAGCCTGACGCAGTTCTCATTTTTTCGGTTAGTCTTCACCTCATTACCAAGGGGGAAGATGTGACTGGTTGGCTGGGGCGCATGCAGTGGGGACTGCTGGGTCTGGCGTGCCTGCTGATGGCGGGTACGGCCGTGGCTGCGCCCGTGCCGGCTTCGGACAGCGCTCTCGACAGGCGATCAGTGCTGGTGCTGGGGCGGATCAGTGATGATCCGAAAGCCCACCATGCACAGCTTCAGCCCCTGCTGGATTACGTGGTGGCGCGCATGGGCGACGTCGGTATCCGCGAAGGGCGCGTGCTGATGGCGCGCGACGTGCGGCAGATGGCCAGTTACCTGCGCCGTGATCGTGTCGACTGGGTCACAGAAACAGCGGGCACCGCCGTGGCCCTCGGCCAACGCGCCGGCGCTCGTCCGCTGCTGCTCACCGAACGCAGCGGCGTGCGCGAGTACCACACCGTGTTCTTCGTGCGCCAGGACAGCCCGGTGCGGCAGCTGCAGGACCTGCGCGGCCGCAGGCTGGCCCTGCAGACGGTGGCTTCCACCAGCGCTTACCTGGTGCCGGTGATGACCCTGCTGGAACACGGCGTGACCCCGGTGATCCTGCAGGACGCCGAGGATGTGCCTACGCCGGACACGGTGGGCTACGTGTTAGCGCGCAGTGAGTTCAACATCGCCACCTTCGTCAGCAAGGGCATTGTCGATGCGGGCGCGGTGAGCAGCGTGGACTGGGATGACCCCAAGGCCATGCCGTCGGCCTTCAGGCGCGACCTGCGGGTAGTGCTGCGCACCGATCCCTACCCGCGGGCGGTGGAGGTGGTACGCAGCGATCTGGATGCGCGCGTGCGCGACCGGCTGCAGCAGGTGCTGCTGGAAGCGGCGGCTGATCCACAGGCCAGTCATGCGCTGGAACAGTTCTTCGGTACATCCGGCTTCCACCGCGTGGATGCGCGGATGCAGCGCCGGCTGGATGATTTGAAACGTGGCTTGGGACGGGTACGGATGGAAGTGGAATGAGAGGCCTGGGATCGGGAATGCAGGCGCGCTTCGTGCTTGCCATGGGCGGTGCGATGCTGGTGGTGCTGGCCCTGCTGGCGGTACTGCTTGGCCGGCAGGCGGTGACCCAGCGCGAGGTGGTGCGGCTCAGCGGCACGGTGATCCACGAACTGTTCGACAACAGCATGCGCAATCGCGCGGAGACGATCGCGCGCGAGCTGTCCGAATCGCTGGCCAATCCGCTGTACTACAACGACCTGGAGCAGGTGGGGGCGCTGGTGCGCAATTCCGCCCGGCAGCGCGCCGTGGCGTATGTGCTGGTGTTCGATGCGCACGGCAACCTGGTGCACGATGGTTCCGTGGCGGTGGCCGGCTACGGGCGGCCGATGGACGATCCGCTTGCAGCGGTGGCGGTGGCTTCCAGCGGCGCGCATGTGCAGGAGTCGGCGAAGGTGCTGGAGAACAGCATGCCTATCCTGGTCGGCAGGCAGCGGCTGGGCGGCGTTCGCGTGGGCATGTCGCTGCAGAATGTCCAGGCGCTGGAGAAGGGGGCGAGCGAGGACCTGGCGCAGCGGCTGGACCAGGTGGGCAGCCGTCATCTCGGCTGGCTGACACTGTTGCTGGCACTGCTGGTGGCCATCGGCGTGGCTGTGATCGTCTACGTGCAGCGTACGCTGGTGGCGCCGATCCGCGACCTGGCCGCGGCGGCACGGCGGATCGAGGCGGGTGACTACCAGGCGCCTTTGCGCGAAAGCCGGCGCGACGATGAAGTGGGCGATCTGGTGCGGGCATTCGCACGCATGCGTGATGCGATCGCCCGGCACGACCGCGATGTGCGCCATATGGCCTATACCGATGCGCTGACCGGGTTGACCAACCGGCTTGCGTTCCGCGAGGCGTTGGACCATCGCCTGATGGCCGCACGCGCATCCGGCCAGCGGTTGGCGCTGCTGTTTGCGGACATGGACGATTTCAAGCGGGTCAACGATACCCTTGGCCATGAGGCGGGCGACGAGGCACTGCTGCAGTTCGCGCAGCGCATCGGCAGCGCGGTGAAACAGGCGGGCGGCGACGACGCGCTGCTGGCACGGTTCGGTGGCGATGAATTCGTGATCCTGCTGGGCGATGGCGATGTCGCCGCGCGGGCCCGCACCCTTGCCGAACAACTGGTGCGCGACCTGCGCGAACCGCTGATCGTGCAGGGAAAGCAGCTGTTCCTGGGAGCGTCCATCGGTGTGACCCTGTACCCCGATGATGCCGCCGATGCGACCGTGCTGCTGAAGAATGGCGACATCGCGATGTACCAGGCGAAGATGGCCGGCAAGAACTGCCATCGTTATTACAGTCGGGCGATGGACCACGCCGTGGAGCGGCGCGTGCACATGGAGCAGGAGCTGCGCGGAGCCTGGGACCGGGGCGAACTGCGACTGGTATACCAGCCGATCTTCCGCACCTGCGACCGGCGCCTTGTGGGCGTGGAAACCCTGCTGCGCTGGCAGCATCCGAGCCTGGGGGCGATTCCGCCGTCGGTCTTCATCGAGGTGGCCGAGCAGAGCGGATTGATCGAGCAGATCGGCCCCAGGGTGCTGCGCGCGGCCTGCATGGAAGCCGCGCAGTGGCCGCATCCGCGCGACAGGGAAGGCCTGTTCGTATCGGTGAACGTATCGCCGCGGCAGCTGCGTGGCGGTGAGCTGCCGGACCTGGTGGCGCACTGCCTGCAGGAATCCGGGCTGCCAGCTTCGCGCCTGCATCTGGAACTGACCGAAACGGCGGTGATCGGCGACGAGATGCTGGCGGCGCAACTGCTGGACAAGCTGCATCGCACCGGCGTGAAGGTGTGGCTGGACGACTTCGGCACCGGCTTCTCCGGGCTGAGCCACCTGCGCCAGGTGCCGGTGGACGGGGTGAAGATCGACAAGAGCTTCGTCGCCGACATGCAACGCGACCCGGACGATCTGGCGCTGACCACGGCCATCATCGCCATGGCGCACGCGCTCGGGATCACCGTAGTGGCCGAAGGCATCGAGCAGGAGATCCAGTTCGACCTGCTGAGCCAGCGCGGCTGCGACCTGGCCCAGGGCTATTGGCTGAGCCATCCCATCAGCGCTACCGACGTCGTCCGCCTGATCCAGAAAGGGGACGGAGGTGGTTATTTTAAATTAACCACCGCCGTCCCCCTTTTTTCTAGAGGGGGCGCTTGCTGGGGTCGCCGGGCAGTTCGCGGACCAGCTTGGGCACCAGGTAGCCGGACAGGCGCGCGGTCAGGGCGAGGATCAGGGCCTTCGCGCGGGCGTCGTCCACTTCGAAGTGCGCCACGCCTTCCACCCGGTCCAGCTGGTGCAGGTAGTAGGGCAGCACGCCGGCGGCGAAGCTGCGTTCGCTCAGCGCCTGCAGGGCATCCACGCTGTCGTTGACGCCGCGCAGCAGCACCGCCTGGTTCAGCAACTGCGCGCCGGTCGCGCGCAACCGCGCCATCGCCGCATCCACGTTGCCGTCGAATTCGTTGGCATGGTTGGCATGCACCACCACCGCCAACGGCCATGGCAGGCTGTCCAGCCAGTCGATCAGTTCCTCATCCACGCGCTCGGGCAGCACAACCGGAAGGCGGGTATGGATGCGCAGGCGGCGCAGGTGCGGGATGTCACGCAGGGCATCGGTCAGCTCGGCCAGCTTGTGGGTGGCCAGCGACAGCGGATCGCCACCGGACAGGATGACCTCGTCGATGCCGGGATCGTCCGCGATGGCCTGCACGGCCTCAGCCCAGCCGCTGCGGGCGGCGTTTTCCGCGCCGTAATCGAAATGCCGCCGGAAGCAGTACCGGCAGTTGATGGCGCAGCTGCCGGTCGTGACCAGCAGGGCGCGTCCGCGGTATTTCTGGATGACGCCGGTGGCCTTTTTCGCGGCGCCATCGCCTACCGCGTCGAAGCCGAAGCCTTCCACCCGACGCATTTCCTCGTCGATCGGCAGGACCTGGCGCAGCAGCGGATCGGAGGGGTCGCCGTGGCGCATGCGGGCGACGAACCCTTCCGGCACGCGCAGCGCGAACTGCTGCAGTGCTGCTTCGGAAACGCCCAGCGCAGCCGGTTGCAGGCCCAGCCGCGCCAGCAGCTCGGCTGGATCGCGGATGGCCTGTCGCCACAGCTGCTGCCAGCGCGAGGCGACGGGCCGTACGGAAACGGGCCGGGAAGAGCTGGAGAGCTGCATGGACAGGGGGCCTGCGGTTATCATGAGGGCAGAAAAACAGTCGCCCACCGGCTACCGGCGGGCTTTCCATTCTATCCGGCTCGCCGCATCCGCGGCGTTTTGCCATCTCAGGAGTTTACGCATGGCCACTGCGGGCATGAACGATGTCAAGAACGGGATGAAAATCCTGGTCAACAATGAACCGGCGGTCATCTCCGAGACCGAGTTCATCAAGCCGGGCAAGGGCCAGGCCTTCACGCGCGTGCGCTACCGCTTCATCAGGTCCGGCCGCACGGTGGAAATGACCATGAAGGCCACCGATGACGTGGAAGTGGCCGACGTCGTCGACACCAACATGGATTACATGTACAGCGACGGTGAGTACTGGCACTTCATGGACCCGGAAAGCTTCGAGCAGGTGCAGGCCGACAAGGCCGGCATGGGCGGTGCCGAGAAGTGGCTGAAGGGCGAAGAATCCTGCATCGTGACCCTGTTCAATGGTTCTCCGATCTTCGTGCAGCCGCCCAACTTCGTCGAGCTGAAGATCACCGAGACCGACCCGGGCGTACGCGGCGACACCTCTGGCGGCGGCGGCAAGCCGGCCACGCTGGAAACCGGTGCCGTGGTGCGCGTGCCGCTGTTCGTCAACCAGGACGAGATCATCAAGGTCGATACCCGTTCGGGCGAATATTCCGCGCGCGTCAAGTAATTCCGCGCAGCCGGATCATGTCAGAGCCGAGCCATGCTCGGCTTTCCGGCCAAGCCGTCCCCCAGCCAGTGAGTCCGCATGACCGAAACCACGCACCTCCCCGAAGCCTGCGACCTGCTGATCGAAGCCGGCCACGTGGTGCCGATCGAACCGCACGCGGTGGTGCTGGAAGACCATGCGGTGGCAGTACGCGACGGGGTGATCGTCGGCATCCTGCCACGGGCTGAGGCGCGCGAACGTTTTGCCGCTGCGCAGGTGGTGAGCCGCCCGGGCGCGGCGCTGATTCCGGGCCTGGTGAACGCACATACGCACAACCCGATGACGCTGCTGCGCGGCGTCGCCGACGACCTGCCGCTGATGACCTGGCTGCAGCAGCACATCTGGCCGGTGGAAGCGGCGGTGATCGGTCCGGAATTCGTTGCCGATGGCACCACCCTTGCCATCGCCGAGATGCTGCGCGGCGGTACCACCTGCGCCAACGAAAACTATTTCTTCGCCGATGTGCAGGCTGCGGTGTACAAGCAGCATGGCTTCCGCGCGCTGGTCGGCGCGGTGATCATCGACTTCCCCACCGCCTGGGCGAAGAGCGATGACGAATATTTCTCCAAGGCCGGCGAGCTGCACGACCAGTGGCGCAACGATCCCCTGGTTGGCACGGCCTTCGCGCCCCACGCGCCTTACACGGTGAACGACGCCAACTTCGAGCGCGTGCGCATGCTGTCCGACCAGCTGGACATGCAGGTGCATCTGCACACGCATGAAACCGCGCAGGAAATTGCCGACTCGATCAAGCTGCACGGCCAGCGTCCGCTGGCGCGGCTGGATCGGCTGGGCCTGGTCAACGATCGCCTGATCGCGGTGCACATGACCCAGCTGACCGAGGCGGAAATCCACCTGTGCGCCGAGCGTGGCGTCAGCGTGGTGCACTGCCCGGAATCCAATCTCAAGCTGGCCTCCGGCTTCTGCCCGGCCTGCGCGCTGCAGCGTGCGGGCGTGAACCTGGCCATCGGCACCGATGGCTGCGCCAGCAACAACGACCTGGACATGTTCAGCGAGAACCGTACCGCGGCGATCCTTGCCAAGGCGGTGGCCGACGACGCCACCGCGCTGGATGCCGCCACCACGCTGCGCGCGGCCACACTGGGTGGCGCGCGTGCGCTGGGTTTTGGCGAGCGCATCGGTTCGATCGAGGTCGGCAAGCAGGCCGACCTGGCCTGCGTCGACCTGTCGGCACTGGAAACGCAGCCGCTGCACAATGTGCTTTCGCAGCTGGTCTATGCCACCGGCCGCCAGCAGGTGACCGACGTGTGGATCGCCGGCAGGCCGAAACTGGTGCAGCGTGAACTGGTCGGCATGGACCTGCCCGGCATCGTCGCCAATGCGCGGCAGTGGCGCGAGCGCATCCGCCACGTCCGTGCCTGACCGCCCTGAACTTCGCCGCGTGCGCCTGGCGCCGCAAGGAACCCCGACATGAATGCCCCCCACGCATCGTCCAATTTCGACCAGTCCGAGCTGGATAAATTCGCCGCACTGGCCAGCCGCTGGTGGGACGCCGATGGCCCGCAGAAGCCACTGCATGCCCTGAACCCCGTGCGCCTGCAGTACGTGGCCGACCGCGTGCCACTGCGTGGTGCACGGGTGCTGGACATCGGCTGCGGTGGCGGCCTGCTCAGCGAAGCGCTGGCGCGCGCAGGCGCGGAGGTGACCGCCATCGACCTGGCGCCGGAGCTGGTCAAGGTGGCGCGGCTGCATGCGCTGGAAAGCGGCGTGCAGGTGGATTACCGCGTGCAGGCGGCAGAGGAGCTGGCGGCCGCGCAGCCGGGCAGTTTCGACGTGGTGACCTGCATGGAGATGCTCGAACATGTCCCGGATCCCGGCGCGATCATCGAGGCATGCAGACGCCTGCTGAAGCCCGGCGGCCATCTGTTCCTGTCCACCATCAACCGCACCGCAGCGGCGTTTGCAGTGGCCATCGTCGGCGCCGAGTACGTGGCGCGGCTGCTGCCCAGAGGCACGCATCACTACCAGGAGTTCATCAAGCCGGCCGAGCTGTCGCGCTGGCTGCGTGACGCTGCCCTGCAGCTGCAGGATGTCAGCGGCATGGCCTACGAACCGTGGCGCAACCGCGCGCGCCTGGGCCGCCGCACCGACATCAACTACCTGGCACACGCAACCCTGCCGTTGCAGGACTCGCCTGCATGAGCCGGGCGGCGTGAGCACGGCGCGCTTCCCGCGTGCGGTGCTGTTCGATCTGGACGGCACGCTGCTGGACAGCGCGCCGGACTTCGTGGCCACCAGCAACGCGATGCTGGCCGCGCGCGGACGTGCGCCGGTAACGCTGGCGCAGCTGCGGCCAGTGGTGTCCAAGGGCGCGCGGGCGATGCTTTCGGCGACCTTCCCGGGCCTGGCTGACAGCGAACGCGATGCGCTGGTGCCTGAGTTCCTGCAGCGTTATGAGGCGCTGATCGGCCAGCACGCGGTGCTGTTCGATGGCGTGGCCGGCATGCTGCGGGCGCTGGAAGCCGACGGCACGTGCTGGGGCATCGTCACCAACAAGCCGGAATACCTGGCACGGCTGATCCTGCCGCAGCATCAGTGGCAACAGCGGTGCGCGGTGCTGGTGGGCGGCGATACGCTGGCCGAGCGCAAGCCGCACCCGCTGCCGCTGCTGCACGCAGCGCAGGCGCTGGGTGTGGAAGCAGCGCAGTGCGTGTATGTCGGCGATGACGAACGCGACATACAGGCCGCGCGTGCCGCGGGCATGCCGGCGGTGGCCGCGCTGTGGGGATATCGCCTGGACGATGACGATCCGACGAGCTGGAAAGCCGATGCGATGGTCGCCGATCCGGCGCAGCTGCAGCAGGCCGGTTGCTGGCCGACTCCGCCGGCGTCGCCGGTTTCGTTTTGACGTGTGAAGGACATGCCGTGAACAGCAGTGCGTTGGACAGTTTCCTGGACAAGTGGCGTGCGCGCTGGCCGGAATGGTCGGTGGCCGAACCCTTCGTCGCGCCCGGTCAGCGTGCACGCGCGGTGGCCTGGTTCGCGCTGCTGCAGGAATTCGACGACATGCTCAATGCCAGCGGCGATACGTTGCCGGCGGATGCCAAGCTGGCCTGGTGGGGTGAGGAGCTGCGCAGCTGGGCGGCGCGGCGCTCCCGCCATCCGCTGGGGCGTGTGCTGGAGCCGGTGGCGGCGCCGTGGGCGCAGCTTGCCGATGCCTTGCCGGGGCTGGTCGAGGCGCGCGCGGTGGCGGTGGACACGGCGGCAGCCGAACGCGTGCTGGAGGACTATTCGGCAGCCGTGGCAGCGGTGGAAGCGGTAGTGTTCGAAGACCGGGAACGCGCTGGTGCGCCACGCGCCGTGCTGCTGCAGACGCTGGCCCAGCGCCTGCAGGATTCAGGCATCGCCGGCGTGCCGCGTGCCGCGCTGGAAGCACAGGGCGACGATCCCGTGCGGCGCTGGGCCGGCCAGTTGCTGGCAGGCTGGGGCGTGCGCGTGGCCGGCCCACGGGCGCGACGGATCTGGTCGGTGCTCGCACGGAGCCGGTTGGCCGCCCTTGCCGGCGGGAAACCGGTCGAAGCCACGCCGGTACGCACGCTGCTGCGTGTGTGGTGGGCCGCACGCGGTTGATGCGGCACGGCTGGCGTAGAGCAGGGCGCTGCCCGGCTGCGGGTCGCAGCACAGGCGGATAGCGCCCGGTTCTATCTGGCTTTTTCGAGTACCAGCAGCGGGTCGATGCGGGTGTCGAACCAGTTCATGCCCCAGTGCAGGTGCGGACCGGTCGCACGTCCGGTGGCGCCCACCGCAGCAATCACCTGGCCCTGTTCGACACGGTCGCCCACCTTCACGTCGATGCGTGACAGGTGCAGGAAGTTCGAACTCACGCCGAAGCCGTGGTCGATCAGCAGCGTGCCACCGGTGAGATACAGGTCCGGCGCCGCAAAGGTCACCACGCCGGCCGCCGGTGCCTTCACCGGCGTGCCGGTGGGCACGGCGATATCCATCCCGGAATGGCCCGAGCCCGGCTGCCCGTTGTACACGCGGGCATTGCCGAAACGACCGCTGATGCGGCCCTGCACCGGCCAGATGAAGGCCTGTGCGAAATCGGCGCGATCATCGTCGCGGGTGCGTGCGGCGGTCACCTGCGCCTGCTCGCGCTTGATCCGTTCGGCAATGGCCGGCGGTGGATTGACGGTCTTCGGCGGCACACCATTGACGCGCTCGGTCGGCCAGTCGCGCGGGGTTACCGCGATGCTGGCGGTTTCGCTGCTGCCGTCCGGTCGCTGCACCTGGACCTGCAACGGTCCCTTTTCGTCGCGGCCGATGCCGAACACCACGCTGCCATAACCGCTCACGCGCAGCTGGCGGCCGGCATACCGTACGTGGCTGCCAGCCGGAACCTTGCCGATCACCATCGCGCCCTGCGAGGCGCTGGCCGGGAACACGACGCGGGCATCGGCCGCCTGTGCAGCCACCGGCGTTGCCGGCAGCGCCAGCAACGCGGGCAGGGCGCCGGCCAAGGCCAGCGCGATCGCTGCTGCGCGCATCAGCGGTTGAATGCCAGACGCTGGCCATTCGGTGCGCCGACGATCTGCGAACCGTCCCAGGCCAGCTGGCCGTTGATCCACGTGGATGCCACGCGCGAATGGAACGTGGTGCCTTCAAACGGCGACCAGCCGCACTTGGACAGCACGTCTTCGCGCTGCACGGTGAACGGCCTGTCTTCCACCAGCACCAGGTCGGCGAAGTAGCCTTCGCGCAGGAAGCCGCGTTCGGCCACGTCGAACAGCTGGGCCGGTGCGTGCGCGAACTTCTGCACGACGCGGGCGATGTCCATCTTCTTCTCGTGCACCAGTTCCAGCGCGGCGACCAGCGCGTACTGCACCAGCGGCAGGCCCGAAGGCGCCTGCGCATAGGGCTTCTGCTTCTCTTCCCACGTATGCGGAGCATGGTCGGTGGCCAGCACGTCGATGATGTCCTCCACCAGTGCGGCGGTCAGCGCTTCACGGTCGGCCACGTCCTTGATCGCTGGATTGCACTTGATCAGGTTGCCCAGCCGCGCATAGTCGCTGCGGTCGAAGCGCAGGAAATGAATGCAGGTCTCGGCGGTGATCTGCTTGCGGCTGCCATCGGCGCGGATCAGCGGGCCACGCTCGAACAGGGCCAGCTCATCGGCGGTGGAGATGTGCAGCACATGCAGGCGCGTGCCGTGCTTCTTCGCCAGCGAGGTCGCCAGCTGCGAGGACTTCAGGCAGGCCTCGCGCGAGCGGATGTCCGGATGCTGTTCGGCGCTCAGGGTGTCGCCGTACTGCGCCTGGTACTGCTTCATCAGCGCGTCGATCATCGGCGTGTCTTCGCAGTGGGTGATGATCGGCGTCGGCGCGTCGCGGAAGATGGCATCCAGCGTGTCCGGATTGTCCACCAGCATGTTGCCGGTGGAGGCGCCCATGAACACCTTAATGCCCGGCGCGGTCTTCGGGTCCAGGCGCTGGATGTGTTCCAGGTTGTCGTTGCTCGCGCCCATGTAGAAGCCGTAGTTGGCGCGGGCGCGCCCGGCGGCGGCATCGTACTTGGCCTGCAGCGCGTCGGCGTTGAGCGTCGGCGGATTGGTGTTGGGCATGTCCATGAAGCTGGTCAGGCCGCCGGCCACGGCCGCTGCCGATTCGCTTGCGATGTCGCCCTTGTGGGTCAGGCCCGGCTCGCGGAAATGGACCTGGTCATCGATCATCCCCGGCAGCAGCCAGCGGCCGGCGGCATCCACCACCTGTTCGCCGTCACGTGCTGACAGGCCGCTTTCGATACGGGCGATGCGACCATCTTCGATGCGCAGGTCGGCGTCGAATACGCGGCCTTCGTTGACCAGGCGGGCATTGGTGATCAGGGTTGAGGGCATCTCAGTGGTTTCCTTTGCAGCGGCAGGCAGGACCGGAGGCGCGCTCTGGCACCGGATCGATTCCGCCGGGATGGAAGGGATGGCAGCGTCCGAGCCTGCGTACGGCCAGCCAGCTGCCGCGCAATGCGCCGTGTCCGGCGATGGCCTGCATGGCATATTCGGAGCAACTGGGAACGAAACGGCACCGCGGCCCGAGCAGCGGGCTCACAAAGCGCTTGTAGAAGCGCAGCAGGGCGATGAGCAGGTCTGGAATCACTCGTGCATGGTAAGACGTGCGCCGCGCTTTGGGGTGAACCGCCGCAGCCCCCGGACACCCTGGACGGGCCCGCGCGCGCATTCATCGGTGAACCGATGCAGGGCATGGTTGGCAGCGGCGTACATTTGTCGCAGGATGGGCCGTTGGCTGCCGCGATCTTTCCGTGTGGCAGCCATGCCGGCGGCACGATTCCGCTGGCCAGGTTCCGTGCCGCGCCGTGGCGGTGCGTGTCCGGTGCACCGTCCGGCCCGATGTCCAGGGCGGCGTGGGCGTCCTGTCACGTGGTTGCTGCTGCCGGTCGGGTAGGCTATAAAGGCCCGCTTCCCGGGCCCCGGTGAATCCAAGGAAGAGCGTTTCGTGGCTGCTAAAAAAACTGCAAAGAAGGCCGTCAAGGCCGCCAAGAAAACCGCCAGGCCTGTTGCGAAGAAGACGGCGGCCAGATCTGTTGCCAAACCGGCCAGGCCGGCGGCGAAGAAAGCGCCGTTGAAGAAGGCCGTGGTCAAGAAGGCAGCCGCGAAGAAGGCCCCGGCGAAGAAGGTCGCGGTGGCGAAGAAGGCGGCGGTCAAGAAGGTTGCGGTAGCGAAGAAGGCCGCGCCGAAGAAGGCGGCGGTCAAGAAGCTGGCTGCGAAGAAGGCTCCCGTGAAGAAGGTGGCCGCGAAGAAGGCCGCCCCGAAGAAGGGCGCTGCCTCCAAGGTACCGGCGACGCCGACGACCGCGAAGAAGGCTGCGCCTGCGCCGGCACCCAAGAAGATTTCCACGGTCGCCAAGCCCGTCCAGGGCAAGGCGGCCACCCGCAAGCCGCAGGCCAGTCCTGCGGTAAAGAAGTCCGTCCCGGCTACGCCGGCGACCGGTAAAGCGGCCAGCAGCACGGCCAGCAAGCCGGCGACGGCATCCCCCGTGAAGTCCGTACCGAAGCCGGCGTCGCCGGTTCCGGCCAAGTCTGTCCCGGCCAGCAACGTGGCTGTCCCGGTTGCCCAGAAGGCGACCGGTACGGCACCGAAGCCGGCCCCGCAAATCAAGAATCCCGTGTCTGCTCCGAAATCATCCGCGAAAAATCCAGTAAAGACCGAATCCGCTCCGAAGACCGTGACCCGCCCGACGGGCAAGGTCGCCGTGGCGGTCACCGCACGTTCCACCGCGCCGGCACCGCGCAGCAAGTACAAGGTGGTGGAATACAAGACCGATGAAGCCACCGGTCGCCCGATCCTGCCGGAAGGCTACAAGCCCGGTGCGGATGAGGAGTACATGAGCCCGTTGCAGCAGGAATACTTCCGCAAGAGCCTGCAGGACTGGCGCGCCGATCTGGTGGAGGAATCCAAGCAGACCATCGAGAACCTGCGCGAGGAAGTGCGCGACATCGGCGATGAAGCCGAGCGCGCGACCCGCGAGACGGAGAATTCGCTGGAACTGCGTACCCGCGACCGTTACCGCAAGCTGATCGGCAAGATCGACAGCACCCTGAAGCGCCTGGAAGCCGGCGACTATGGTTATTGCGTCGATACCGGCGAAGAGATCGGCCTGGAGCGCCTGGAAGCGCGCCTGACCGCCGAGCGCACCATCGATGCGCAGGAACGCTGGGAGCACCTGCAGAAGCAGCAGGGCGACTAAGGTTCTGTAAAACCATTGGGGCTCACGTGATGTGAGCCCCAATGAATTCAACAAGTCTCACTGGAAATCAGAGCGGATCGGGAAAGCCACGCCTCTGCCAGCGTTTTTCACGACTATTTCCCGCCTGTCAAGACAGTTGACGTTCGGCATCTGTCATGAAGTTTCGATGATGGCGTTTGGAGTGGTCGCCATCCCCGCCAATCCCGAAACGTGGATCCGTTGGATCTGATCGTGCATCGAGTCGTGCGCAGTAAGAAGTTGCGGTTGGCGCGTTGGAGCGAATTCGATGCAGACGCATGCAGGCCGGTTGTAGCTGGGTAGAAGACGGCGTTTCATTACAGGCGCGCCTTGTCCGCCCCCGTCGGTCTTGCCTGGGAAGGGGCTGTCGGCGCTTTTCTGTCCGGGTGCGCCGGATACAGACGGTTGGACGCCATCGTGAGTCGACCACCTTCCCATTCGGCGACAAGTCGTTTCCCGTATTCGCCTTCGAGACGGGGACGATGCGCATCCAATGTCTCCGTCATCGCAGTGGCGATCCGATCGACGACGTCTTCGGGGCGACTGACCAGACAGATTGACTTGCCGAAGCGAAGCAGATCCTCGCGGGAGGGGTACTGGCGTGCCTTCGCGCCGGAAAACAGCTTGAGTGCTGTGGTGCGATCCACGCGTTCCGCACCTGTGCGCTGGTTATAGTAGGGATAGATCGTGGTGGTCACCACGTCGTAGACCGGGGCCAGCCTCGCTTCGCTGGCGGACGGATCGCGATACAGCAGCCCGAAGTTCTTCAGGTGTGCGTCGCCGTTGCGCAGCATCATCGACAAGGCCAGCGAGGCGAAGAAGGCGTCGAGGTTGGCCTTCGTCGCCGAACCACTGAATGCAGTAATGACGCGGGCAATGGCCTCGTAGCTACCTTGGTACTTGTAGTTGCCCTGGGCATCGCGGGCCTTGCCCATGAGCACGGCCATGTCCTCGAATCCCAACCGTTCGGGAAGCAGGTCGAAGCGGCGCAGGATGAGGAGGTTGGCGTCGTCGGACAGCCAGAATTCCGGGACATCGAGGCCCGCGCGCCGGGCTGCATCCATGCACAGGAATTCGTTCTGCGCCAGCCACGGATAGTCGGCGGCGCCGGACTTCACGATGAGATCCGCCTCGGGAAAGGTTATGCGCTCGGGCAGAGACATGTCAGCGTCGGGGATCAGCACCTTGGGCTGGACCCCGGAGATCCCGGAGCCGAAGTACGTTTCCACGAGAAACTCGAAAAGCCGTTGCGAAGCCGGTTCGTGCAGCAACTGCGTGAGACCGACCTGGGCTGAAGGCTCGTTCCACTGCTCACCCGGATGAAGAAACTGCAGGCGGCCGATCTGCCGCCGCCCGGTGATGGCCAGCAGGCGCATGTCGTCGACGCGTTCATGCTTGGCGATGCGCCGCGCGATCAGGTCGAACAGGTATCCCTCCGGCAGATTCATCGAGAACACCGGCATCAACGGATTGGAGGCATAGCTCTGTGCCCGAATCGGCATCGTCAACGACACTTCGTTGGCCCTTTCCGTAGCCGTGTAGTTGAAGACGTACTGGGCTTCGTGCAGCAGGTGTCCCGCCTCGCCGGTCGGGGTCGCTACCTGGAGCGATTTAACTTTCATCATCCGGATCCGCGAGCAAGTGGAGTCGATCCAGGTCCGGGCGGGCGTCGGCGATCAGCAAGCCCTTGCCCAAGGCCGTCAAGGCCGCAAAAACCGTATGCAGGGAGACATTGCGCCCGGCCTCCAGGTCGGCGATGGTCTGGCGCCGGCAGCCGGCCGCATTGGCGATCTCCTGCTGAGTCTTGCCCAAGGCTCGGCGTTCAGCCCTATATGCGCGGCCGAACATCAGCGGATTGAGGTTGGCGAGGGAATTCATGTCTGTTTTATAGAACATTTTATCGGCAAGTTCAATAAATGTTCGATATATAGAACATATGAGTCTGACCACGCTGATTCACGCCGCTCGGACGTAGGCTCCGCGTTCATCTATGCGGAGGCCCGTCCTCTGTGGGGCAACCAGGCTGTACGTGCTTGAATGGATCGTGCTCGTGATTTCGTACGAGGCAAAAACCCAATCCCCTTTCGCGGGTTTGATGATAGGGGGATGGTAGGGCAGGTTATGACCCGAAGCGGACACCTGAGGGATCGCCCCGATTCTGAGCCGCAGGGCGACTGATCGGTCGCTGCACCCGATGTATGAGAAACCGGGCTTCGGCCGGGTTTCTCATGCCTGCAGCGCCTCCGTGCGGACAGATCTGCGAGGTGCCGGGAGAAAGCCGGGCGCAGCCCCGCTGATCATCCCGCGCCGTCAGCGCAGCTGCAGCTCCAGCACGCCATCATGCGGCAGATCCACGCGCACCGGCTCGCTGCGCAGGTCGCCAGCGCCGCCGCCGGGGCTGCCGTCGCGAGACAGTCGCGCCAGTACCTCCACGCCTGCATGCGCCGACAGCGGGCGGGTCGGCATCGGGCTGTCGGCATCGCCCAGCGTCACCTGCGCAGGCAGTGCGTCGATCGGGTAGCGTCGCACCGCTACCGGCATCGGGGGGCCATCGGGCGCGCGTGCCAGCACGTACAGCGCCGCACCGGACGGCCAGCGGCCAGCGTCGAAACCTTCCGGCAGAACGATGTTCACTGTCAGCGACCTGCCTGCATCGGATGTGGCGCCGCTCCGGGAAGGCGCCGCGGCTTCCGGTCCGGCAACGGTTCCGGCGCTGGCGATGCTGCCACGCGCGATTGAAATCTGCTCCCGCAGCGCGGTGGCGGCGCCTGCCTGCAGGCGCGGCAGCAGCGCCGACCATACCGCCACCGCCTCGGCATCGCGACCGCGCTGGCGCAGCGCGATGCCAAGCAGCCAGGCGGCACGTTCGGCATCGGGCTGTACCTGCACGGCACGTTGCAGCCACTGCAGCGCGATGTCGTCGAACTGCTTGCCGGGGTCGGCCTGTGCACGGGCCTGTGCCGCTTCCACCAGCACGCCGGGATCGTCCGGTGCCAGAGCTGCCGCGCGTGCGAAGGCATCGGCGGCGGCCGACGCCTGCCCCAGTTCCGCGCGTGAGCGACCCAGCAGGGCCCAGCCATCGGCGCGCTGTGGATCACGCTGCAGCGATCGTTCCAGCGCCTGCACGCCGTCGCGCAGGTCGGCGACGGTCGGCGCCGCCGGTGCCTGCGCCGCGCGCGGATCGCCCACCAGCAGGTACAGGCCGGCCACCACTACGCCCACACTCAGGCAGGCCAGCAGGAAACCGCCGCGTCCGCGACGCCTCAGTGGCCACAGCACGCACAGTGCCAGCAGCGCGCCGGCCATGCCGGCCACCGCGGGCAGCCAGGCGCTCACCAGCCGTCTCCGACGCGGTCGTCCGGCGGCAGCGCGCGTCCACGGCCACGCACCACGCGCCACACCACCATGCCGCCGGCCAGCAGGAACAGCAGCGGACCGCCCCAGAGCAGCCACGTGCCGGGCTGCAGCGGTGGCTGGTACAGCACGAAATCACCATAACGCTGGACCAGAAACTGCTTGATCGCCGCATCGTCGTGACCCTGCTGGATCAGTTCCAGCACCTCACGGCGCAAGTCCTGGGCGATCTGTGCGTTGGAATCGGCCAGCGACTGGTTCTGGCACTGCACGCAACGCAGCTGCGCTGCCAGGGCATGGAAGCGTGCTTCCTCGCCGGCGTTGGCGAAGGCCAGCGGCCGCGCATCGTGTACCGGTTGCTGTGCGAGTGCGCTGAAACACGACAGCATCGCCAGCAGCATCGACGCCAGCAGCAGGCGATGCATCGGGTGCGGACCTGCCGGCCGGTCAGGGGGCGGTGTGCAGGGCATTGCCGGCATCGGCCTGGGCTTTCTCGATCCGTTCCAGCGCAGGGATGAGTTTCTGGTCAACCACCGCCTGGGTCATCGCGCCGCTGTATTTCCAGCGCACCACGCCGCTGCCATCGACGAGGAAGGTTTCCGGCGCGGCGCTCACGCCCCAGTCGATGGCGGTACGGCCTTCGACATCGCTCAACACCACCATGAAGGGATTGCCCAGCTGCTCCAGCCAGTGCAGGGCATCGGCCGGTTCGTCCTTCCAGTTGTAGCCGATCACGCGCACGCGCTTGGTTTCGGCGAAGCGGGTCAGCACCGGGTGTTCGTCGCGGCAGGCCGCGCACCAGCTGCCCCACACGTTGAGCAGGTAGGGTGCGCCGCGCAGCTCTTCGCTTCGCACCGTCAGGCTGGGCTCGTGCAGCACCGGCAGGGCGAAGGCCGGCGCCGGCCTGTCGATCAGCGCCGACGGCAGCACGTCGCGCTGCGGGTCGCCACTCTTCATCACGCCATAGATCATCAACCCCAGCAGGCCAAAGAAAAACAGCACGCCGATGACGATGGCCACGGGTGGCAGCGGGCGGCGGGGGGCGGGGGATCCGGACATGGAAAAGCTACTCCTGCGAACGACTACGGACGACGGAAACGACGGTCGGCGGCGGCGACCAGGCCGCCCAGCGCCATCAACAGCGCGCCCAGCCAGACCCAGCGTACGAATGGCTTGATGTGCACGCGCACCGCCCATGCATTGTTGCCCAGCGGCTCGCCCATTGCCACGTACACGTCGCCGGAAAGGCGCGCATCGATGCCCGCTTCGGTCATCACCTGGCCGCCGCTGGCGTACTGGCGTTTTTCCGGGTGCAGCAGGGCGCGTTCGCGACCGTCGCGGAACACGCGCAGATGCCCGCGGTCGGCGCTGAAGTTCGCGCCTTCGCGGTGGTCCACGCCTTCGAAGCGGATTTCGTGACCGGCCACGGTAACGCTTGCGCCGGGCGCCAGCGCCACCTCGCGCTGCACGTTCAGGGCTTCCACCAGCAGCGCACCGACCAGAAACACCGCGACACCGGCATGGCCAAGCAGCATGCCGGCCATTTCCGCCGTGAAGCGGCCGTTTCCACGCAGGCGCAGCCAGATGAAACGCACGGTGCCGAACGCCACCCAGGCTGCGGCGGCGATGCCCAGGCCGACTTTCCAGCCATTCTGCGGTGCCTGCCACCATGCCAGCGCACCCAGCAGTACGGCCAGCGCCAGCCACGGCGCCAGCGTGGCGACCACGCGCGAGGGTTGGTCGCGCTGCCATTTCACCAGCGGACCGAACGGCAGCAGCAGCACCATCGGCGCCATCAGCAGCAGGAACAGGCTGCCGAAGTAGGGCGGCCCGACCGATATCTTGCCCAGCCCCAGCGCGTCGGCCAGCAGTGGATACAACGTGCCCAGCAGGACCATCGCGCAGGCGCTGGCCAGCAGCAGGTTGTTGGCCAGCAGCAGGGTCTCGCGCGAGGTGGCGGTGAAGCCTCGGCGGGGATCGGTGCTGTCCACGTCCAGGCTCCCGGCGCGCCATGCGTACAGCGCCAGCGCACCGCCGACCAGCACCGCCAGAAACACCAGGATGAACAGACCCCGCGATGGATCGGCGGCGAACGAATGCACGCTGGTCAGCACGCCCGACCGCACCAGGAAGGTTCCCAGCAGCGACAGCGCGAACGCGGCGATTGCCAGCAGCAGGGTCCAGCTGGCGAAACTGCCGCGCTTTTCGGTCACAGCCTGCGAATGGATCAGGGCTGCGCCGGCCAGCCACGGCATGAAGCTGGCGTTCTCCACCGGATCCCAGCACCACCAGCCGCCCCAGCCCAGTTCGTAGTATGCCCACCAGCTGCCAAGCGCGATGCCCACGGTGAGGAACGCCCAGGCAACGTTCGTCCACGGCCGCGTCCAGCGGACCCAGCGCGTGTCCACGCGGCCGTCCAGCAGCGCGGCGATGGCGAAGGCGAACGGCACCGAGCATCCCACGTAACCCAGGTACAGCATGGGCGGATGGATGATCAGGCCGGGGTCCTGCAGCAGCGGGTTGAGGTCGCGGCCTTCCAGCGGGGCCGGCAGCAGCCGCGCGAACGGGTTGGAGGTGAAGATCAGGAAGGCGAGGAAACCGATGCTGACCAGGCCCATCACGCCCAGCACGCGGGCCTGCACGGTGTCGGGCAGCCGCTGTGAACCCAGCGCCACCGCGCCCGTCCACGCCGCCAGCACCAGCGCCCACAGCAGCAGCGAGCCTTCGTGCGCTCCCCACACCGCCGACCATCGATACACCATGGGCAGCAGCGTGTTGGAGTTCTCGGCCACGTAGCGCACTGAAAAATCCTGCTGCACGAACGCCGCCGTGAGCACGCCGAAGGCACCCGCCACCAGCAGCAGCTGCGCCAACGCCGCCGGCCGCGCCACCTGCATCCAGGTGGTGATGCCGCGGTGCGCGCCAAGCAGTGGCAGGCCCGCCTGCAGCAGCGCGGCCAGCAGGGCGGTCACCAGCAGGATCTGTCCCAGTTCGGGCAGCACTCAGCGCGCCTCCGGCGCCGGCACCGGCACATCGTGCTTGACGTGCGCCTTGCCCATCTTGTCGGCCACTTCGCGTGGCATGTAGGTTTCATCGTGCTTGGCCAGCACGTCCTCGGCGATGAAGCGGTCGCCCTGCATGCGTCCGGTGGCGACCACCGCCTGGCCTTCGCGGAACAGGTCCGGCAGGATCTGCTCGCTGCGCACTTCAAGCTGCGCGTCGCCGTCGGTGACCGTGAAATACGCGACCAGCGAACCGGGCTCGCGACGCAGCGAATCCTTGGCGACCATGCCGCCAAGACGGAACCGCTGGGCGTGGCCGGTATCCCCGCGCAGCACTTCGGCAGGTGTGTACAGATAGGCCACGTTGCGCTGCAGCGCCATTGCCACCAGCGTGGTGACCAGCGCCGATGCCGCCACCAGCAGCACCACCCACAACAGGCGCCGACGACGCTGCGGGTTCATCGTTCCAGCTCCAGGTCCGCCAGCGGCGCATGGCTGGCAGCCCGGCGCGCTGCCTGGCGCTGCTGGCGCTGGCGCACGGCGCGCAGGGCCCAGCGCAGGCGCAGGTACGAACCCAGTGCGTCCACGGCCAGTACCAGCACGAATACCGCGTAGGCGGCCATCACGTAGCCCAGATAGCTCATGCGTCCTCCTGGAACTGGCGCTGCACCCAGTCCTTGCCGGCTTCGCGCTGCAGGTTGTCGGCGCGTGCCTTGGCCAGCAGCGATCCGGCGAACCACAGCTTGGTAGCGATCACCATCAGCCACAGCGGCACCTGCATGCTGGCGTCCAGCGTGCTCTGGCCCAGCAGGCGGATGGTCTGGCCCTGGTGCAGGCTGCCCCACCAGTCCACCGAATAACGGATGACCGGTAGCAGCGCGACCCCGACAATGGCCAGCAGGCCGGCCGCGCGTGCGGCGTTGCGGCGGTCTTCGATGGCCACGTACAGGCCGATCACGCCCATGTAGAGGAACAGCAGGATGAGTTCGGTGGTCAGCCGTGGGTCCCAGTCCCACCAGGTGCCCCACATCGGTCGCCCCCAGATGCTGCCGGTAAGCAGGGTGATGACGGTGAACCCCGCGCCGATCGGCGCGCAGGCCATGGCCAGGACCTCGCACAGCTTGATCCGCCATATCAGCGCGATGGCGGCGTACAGCGCCATGAGCGCGAACACGAACAGGCTCATCCACGCGCTGGGCACGTGCACGAACAGGATGCGGAAGCTGTCGCCCTGCTGGTAGTCGGCCGGCACCACGAACAGTGCCTGCCACAGCCCCAGAGCCAGCACCGGCAGCGCGGCCAGATGGAAGACCCGTGACCAGCGGCGCGCGAAGCGGTCGAAGGTGGGCGGTGAACCGAGTTGGTGGAACCAGCGGACGATCGGTTGCATGCGGTGGCGGCTATCCCGTGGTTCGGTGTGGCTCGGCTCAGGAGCGTTCAGCTCAACGATATGCGCAACGCCGCTGCGGTTGCCAACGGTGCCAGCACCAGCGCCGCCACCAGGCCGGCGGCGAGCATCAACAGCGCTCCCGACGGATCCTGGCCGCGCGCGGCGGCGGCAACGCTGCCAGCGCCGAACACCAGTACCGGCACGTACAGCGGCAACGAAAGCAGCGCGACGAGAATACCAGAGCGTCGCAGGCCGACCGTCAGTGCCGCCACCACGCCGCCGATCAGGCTCAGCAGGGGCGTTCCCAACAGCAACGATGCCAGCAACATCGGCAGCTGGTCATGCGGCAGATGCAGCATTTCCGCCAGCAGCGGGCTTATGGCGATCAACGGCAGCGCGGTGGTGGCCCAGTGCATCGCCACCCGCACCAGCACCAGCCATGACAGCGGTACCGGCGCCAGCAGCCACTGTTCCAGCGAGCCGTCTTCGGCATCGGAACGAAACAGGGCATCCAGCGCCAGCTGACCAGCCAGCAGTACCGCCAACCACAGCACGGCGATGGCATCGGCGGCCAGCCGCTGCGGCTCGCGACCGAGCGCCAGTGCGAACAGCACCACCACCAGCACCGCGAACAGCACCGGCTGCAATACGTCGCCGCGCCGTCGCCACGCCATGCGCAGGTCGCGCACCGCCAGCGCACGGGCGGTGCGCCACAGCCCCGGTTCGGTGCCTGGAGCGATCATGCCGCCACCTGCAGCTGCAGCTGCCGCGTGCGTACCGGTGGGGCGGCATACGCGCCATGAGTGGTCACCAGCGCCGCACCGCCGCCGCGCAGGTGCGCGGAAATCATCCGGTTGACCAGGGTGATGCCATCCAGGTCGAGATTCGCGTACGGTTCGTCGAGCAGCCAGACCGGTGCCGGCGACAGCCACACGCGCGCCAGCGCGAGCCGCCGTTTCTGTCCGGCGGAAAGATGCCGCACCAGCGTCGCCTCATGGCCGGCCAGGCCGACCACGGCCAGCGCGTTGCCCGGCATCTGCCGCGCGCGACGGCCATGCAGGCCACACAGGAAATGCAGGTTTTCCAGCGTATCGAGATCCGCCTTGAGTGCAGGCAGGTGGCCCAGATAGGCGACGAAACGCGCGCGCTCCGCCGTGCCCGCCGCACGGCCATCAATGCTGACGCGCCCATCGGACGGTCGCAGCAGGCCGGCCAGCACGCGCAGCAGGGTGGTCTTGCCGGCGCCGTTGTCGCCCTGCACCAGCAACGCTTCGCCGGCGTCCACGTGGAAGTCCAGGGGGCCGAACACGGGGTCCTCATCGCGGGTGAAGCTCAGGCCATGGGCGGCCAGCAACGCAGGGGTGTCCAAGGGGCAGGGGCCGTCGCGGCGGAAGCGGGCCCCGATTGTATCGGCCTGGTGCCCGGCGCGCGCGCCTGTGCCGGGAGCCATGCGCGGCACCAGGCGGAGGCTACCGGGGCGGCCCCGCCATTGCGTACACTGCCAGACCCCTCCCGTCCGATGTCGCAGGCCGATGCAACCCGATACCAAGCTGCCCAGGGTGGGCACCACCATCTTCACCGTGATGTCGCAACTTGCCGCCGAACACGGCGCGGTCAACCTCGGCCAGGGCTTTCCCGATTTCAGCGCACCGCAACGGCTGATCGACGCCACCACGCGCGCGATGGCCGAAGGACTCAACCAGTATCCGCCGATGACCGGCGTGGCACCGCTGCGCCAGGCCATCGCGCAGAAGGTGCTGGACTGCTACGGCGCGCAGGTGGATGCGGACGCCGAGATCACGGTCACCAGTGGCGCCACCGAGGCCATCTTCAACGCCATCCACGCAGTGGTACGCGCGGGCGAGGAAGTGATCGTGCTGGACCCGGCCTATGATTGCTATGAGCCGGCGATCGACCTGGCCGGCGCGCGTGCCGTGCACGTGCCGCTGGACCCGCAGACCTTCGCCGTGGACTGGGACCGCGTGCGCGCGGCGATCACGCCGCGCACGCGTCTGCTCATGGTCAACACGCCGCACAATCCGTCCGGTGCGATGTTCGACGAAGCGGACATGCAGGCCCTGGCCGACGTGCTGCGCGGCACCGGTATCTACCTCATCTCCGATGAGGTCTACGAACACATCATCTACGACGGCCGTCGCCACGAATCGGCGCTGCGCCATCCTGAACTGCGCGAACGCGCATTCGTGATTTCCAGCTTCGGCAAGACCTACCACTGCACGGGCTGGAAGATCGGCTACGCCATCGCGCCGCCGGCACTGAGCGCGGAATTCCGCAAGGTCCACCAGTACAACACCTTCACCAGCTTCGGCCCGGCCCAGTACGGTTTCGCCGCGATGATCCGCGAAGAACCGGAACACCACCTGCAGCTCGGTGCGTTCTACCAGGCCAAGCGCGATCGCTTCCGCGAGCAGCTGGCGCAGACCCGGCTGAAGCCGCTGGCGGTACCGGGTGGTTACTTCCAGCTGGTCGATTATTCGGAGATCAGCGATCTGCCCGACCACGAATTCGTCAAGTGGCTGACCATCGAGAAGGGCGTGGCGGCGATTCCGCTGTCGCCATTCTACGAGGCACCGCCGGCCGGCCAGCGCCTGGTGCGGCTGTGCTTTGCCAAGAACGAGGCCACCCTGGACGCGGCGATCGAACGCCTGCGCGTGCTGTGAGCACCATGACCCTTCCGCAGGATCTGCGCGTCAGCCTGGTACAGGGCGATACCCGCTGGCACGATCCGGCCGGCAACCGCGAGCATTACGGCGCGTTGCTGGCGCCACTGGCCGGCACGACCGATCTGGTGGTGCTGCCGGAAACCTTCACCAGTGGATTTTCCAACGCAGCCATCGCGCAGGCCGAAGGCATGGATGGCGCCACCGTGGACTGGATACGCGCGCAGGCCGTGGCACTGGATGCGGCGGTGACCGGCAGCGTGCAGCTGCGGGTGGAAGGACGCGTATACAACCGCCTGCTGTTCGCCACGCCGGACGGTGGGCTGCAGCATTACGACAAGCGCCATCTGTTCCGTTACGGCGGCGAGCACGAGCGTTACGACGCCGGACGCGAGCGCCTGTGCGTGGAATGGAAGGGCTGGCGGATCAATCCACAGGTCTGCTACGACCTGCGTTTTCCGGTGTTCTGCCGCAACCGCTTCGATGTGGAACGGGCAGGGCAGCTGGATTTCGATCTGCAGATTTTTGTCGCCAACTGGCCGTCCGCGCGTGCCTATGCATGGCAGACGCTGCTGCGCGCGCGGGCGATCGAGAACCTGTGTTTCGTGGCAGCCGTCAACCGGGTGGGCCGCGACGGCAACGACCTGGATTATGCCGGCGACAGTGCGGTGATCGATTTCCTGGGCCAGCCGCAGGTGGAGATCCACGGGCGCGAACAGGTGGTTACGACGTCACTGTCCGCCGAGGCACTGGCTGCGCATCGCGCGCGCTTTCCGGCCATGCTGGATGCAGACCGGTTCCAGCTGGACGCGCTTTGACGAGGAACATCCTGAAGAGGAATACCGCGATGATGAAAAAGACCCTTCTGCTCACCATGGGACTGCTGGCGTCGTCGCTGCTGGCGCCGGCGGCGCAGGCGGCCGGCAACATCGACTGCCGCCTGCGCTACGACCTGGAGGGCTGGTCGCTGTTCTACAAGACGGCTTCGGGCAACGGCACGATCACCTGCGACAACGGCGCGCGCCTTGCCGTGAAGATCAAGGTGCGTGGCGGTGGCCTGACGGTGGGCAAATCGAAGATCGTCGGGGGTGAGGGCCGCTTCACCGGCGCTTATTCGCTGGACGACCTGTTCGGTAAATATGCGGCGGTCAGCGCGCATGCCGGTGCCAGCAAGTCCAGTGGCGCAGCGGTGATGACCAAGGGCGATGTTTCGCTGGCCCTTGCAGGTACCGGGGAAGGCTGGGACCTGGGTATCGATGGCACCGCGTTCACCATCGAGCGCCGCTGAGGCCAACCCGGCGGTCGGATGACCGTGGGTGAGTGAGACGATCGCGGTGGAATGAGACGATCGGGGTAGATGAGCTGATCAGGGCGGATGAGCTGATCAGGGCGGATGAGCTGATCGCGGTGGGTGAGACTATCGCGGTGGGTGACGACCGTTGGTCGTCAC
>JAEZCF010000018.1 GCA_023430045.1 Pseudomonadota bacterium
CGATCGCTGAGACCTAGAGCCGAACGGTCGCCCACGCCGGGCTCTCGACGCCTAATCTGCCAGATCGGCAAGAGATAAGAGCCGGGCTCTGCCCGGCTGTGCGGCAATGCATCAGCCGGACAGCGCCCGGCTCCACATACAGACCTGTCCGGCGCGATACGTCAGTCCAGTCCGAGCCAGCCGCCGATGATGCCGCGCGCCTCATCCACGCCGAGCCGGCTCTCGCCGGAGAACACCTGCACGCTGACGGTATCGCCGAACGCGCTCTGCAGCTCCTTGCGGACCTTCTGCAGGGTCTGCATCTGCTGGCTGCGGCTCAGCTTGTCGGCCTTGGTCAGCAGCGCGTGCGCCGGCAGGCCCCGCTGTACGGCGTAGGCCAGCATCTGGCGGTCGTAATCCTTCAACGGGTGACGGATGTCCATCACCACCACCAGTCCGCGCAGTGCGTTGCGGGTGCGGAAGTAGCGATCGATGAAGGCCTGCCAGTGGGCCTGCAGGTCCAGCGGCACCTTGGCATAACCATACCCGGGCAGATCGACCAGATGCGCTTCCGGCGTGACTTGGAAGAACACCAGCTGCTGCGTGCGGCCGGGCGTCTTGGACACGCGCGCCAGCGAGTTCTGGCGGGTAAGGGCGTTGAGGGCGCTGGATTTTCCGGCGTTGGAGCGGCCGGCGAAAGCCACTTCGGCACCTTCATCGGGCGGCAGCTGCCCCGCGTTGTGGGCCGAAAGGTGGTAACGCGCGCGTTCGATGAGTAGAGACATGTGCATAGGATCGCATGTTGCGGCGCCCTCCGCCCGGGCCATGCCCCTTGCGGATGCCGCGCGGAGGCCGCATTGACCGTGCCCGGAAACGCCGTTGATAATCCGGCGTATCCGGGCGGAGGGCCTGGCCGGACCAAAACGGAGCTTCAGCATGCGCCACGCTCGCGTTCTAGCCGTTTCCGCAGTTGCCGTTTCCATCCTGGGCGCCGCCGCCTGGGCGCAGACCAGCATCACGCCACTGCCGGACAACGGCCCGATCCAGACCGCGTCGCTGGAGGTCGATTTCAGCAGCACCACCTGGGGCGATGCCACGGCAGGCCAGGGCAAGGCCGCTGCCTGCGCCGCCTGCCATGGGGCCGACGGCAACGCCACCGTGGACATGTACCCCAGCATCGCCGGGCAGAGCGAACGCTATTCCGCGCAGCAGATGGCGTTGATCGCCACCGGCCAGCGGACGTCCGGCGCGGCGGTGGCGATGGTGCCCTTCGTCAAGGACCTCACCCCGCAGGACATGCGTGATATCGGCGCGTTCTTCGCCACCCAGAAAGCCACCGCAGGTATCGCCGACGACAGCGTGGTGGACGCCGAAGGTCCTTACAAGGACATGAAATTCTACGAAATCGGCCAGCAGCTGTATCGCGGCGGCGATGCCTCGCGCGGCCTGCCGGCCTGCATGGCCTGCCATGGCCCCACCGGTGCCGGCAATCCGGGTCCTGCCTACCCGCACATCGGTGGCCAGCACGCCAGCTATGTCGCGCGCCGCCTGCAGGAATACCAGGCCGGGCACACCAACGAAGCCGACAAGGCGCATTTCCAGATCATGGCCACCGTCGCCGCCAAGCTCAGCGAGCAGGAGATCCAGGCCCTTGGCAGCTATCTGCAGGGCCTGCATGACAGTGCCGACGATGTCGCCGCCCAGGCACCGATGGCCGCGCCCTGACGACCGTCCATCGCCTCCGGTAACCACCACCGGCACCGTGTGCGGTATGTTCGTCTCCGCGCGGGCACCCGCCCGCGACTGTTCCCATGGAGATGCGTGTCGATGAGGTTGCTTCCCCGCCTGTTCCTGTCCCTGCTCGCCCTGGTGCCGCTGGCCCTGTCCGCCGCGCCGGAGGCCTCCGGCCTGCAGGAGGGCCGCGATTACGAGCGCATCGCCGCTGCCGGCCCGTTCCAGCCCCTGGACGGAAAGATCGAAGTGGTGGAAGTGTTCGGCTACACCTGCCCGCATTGCGCCCACTTCGAACCCCAGCTGGCCGCGTGGGCCGCGCGACTGCCGAAGGACGTACGCTTCACCCCCGTGCCTGCCGCCTTCGGCGGTCCGTGGGACGCCTGGGCGCGCGCCTATTACGCCGCCGACCAGCTGGGCGTGGCCAAACGCAGCCATGCCGCCGTGTTCAAGGCGCTGCATGAAGATCGCAGCCTGCCGATGCAGAACGTCTCGCCGCAGGAACTGGCCACGTTCTACACCTCGTTCGGCGTCAACGAAGCCGCCTACACCGCCGCACTGAAGAGCGATGCGGTGCAGGAAAAGCTTCGGCAGGCGCGCGAATTCGCCCAGCGGACGAAGATTCCAGGCACGCCTGCCCTGGTGATCAATGGCCAGTACCTGGTCAAGGGCCAGAGCTTCGAGGACCAGCTGCGCATCGCCTCGGCACTGATTGCCCAGGCCCGCAACGGCAAGGCCCGCTGAACCGCGCGCCATTCCACACACGGCGGCGATGCCGCTGCATGTCATCATTCGTTCCTGGCCGGCGCCTGCGCCGGCTTCAACCATCGCTGGAGAAGCTTCGATGAAGACCCGCCTGACCCTCACCCTGCTGGCGCTGCTGCCGGTCCTCGCGGCCTGCAAGGCCGATGACGGCTCGGCCAACGTGACCACCCCGGCGGCCACCGAAGCCGCTCCGGCCGCTGCCGCCGAAGCGACCCCTGCGGCGTCCGCCGCAGGCAGCGAACAGGCCACGGGTACCGAGCAGGCCGCAGGCAGTGAGCCGACCGCAGCCGCGGCCAGCACGCCGATGCGCCTGAGCGGTCCGGAACCGGTTGTGGGTACCGACTACGTGGAAATCACCAACGGCCAGCCCTTCCAGCCAGTAGCCGGCAAGGTCGAGGTGGTCGAGATCTTCGGCTATGTCTGCCCGGCCTGCGCCGCGTTCCAGCCGCTGGTGGGACCGTGGAAGGCCGGCCTGCCCGGTGACGTGAACTTCATCTACGTGCCGGCGATGTTCGGCGGCACCTGGGATGATTACGCCCGTGCTTTCTATGCTGCGCAGACGCTGGGCATCCAGGAAAAGACCCACGAGCCGCTGTATGCCGCCATCCATGCCGAGCAGAGCCTGAAGGGCGAACGTGGCCGCGATTCGGTGGACGACATCGCCGCCTTCTATGCAAAGCATGGTGCGGATGCCAAGCAGTTCACCGCCACCATGAGCAGCTTCGCGGTCAATGCCAAGACCAATGCGGCCAAGCAGTTCGCCCTGCGCAGCCAGATCACCGGCACGCCGTCGCTGATCATCGATGGCAAGTACCTGGTCAAGGGCAAGTCGTTCCAGGACCAGCTGCGCATCGCCGACCACCTGATCGCTCGCGAGCGCGCGGCCAGGGCCGCCCACTGATCCCGGAAGCGCGCATACCCTCGTGAATTCCCCCCACTCACGTACCCTGCGCCTGTTGACGGCCAACATCCAGGCCGGTTCAAGCACCCGCCGGTACAGCGACTATGTGACCCGCAGCTGGTCGCATGCGCTGCCGGCAGGTCGCAAGCGCAGCAGCCTGGATGCCATCGCCACCCTCGCACGCGGCCATGACATCGTCGGCCTGCAGGAAGCCGATCCCGGCAGTCTGCGCTCGGGTTTCACCAACCAGACCCATTACCTGGCGCAGCAGGCCGGTTTCCATTACTGGAGCCACCAGCCGAACCGGCGCATGGGGGGCGTGGCCTCATCGGCCAACGGCCTGCTGAGCAAGCTGGAACCGGTGGAAGTACAGGATCATGCCCTGCCCGGCCGCATCGGCGGGCGCGGCGTGCTGCTCGCAAAATTCGGCGACGGTAACGAAGGCCTGGCAGTAGCAGTGGCACATCTGTCGCTGGGCGCAGGCTCGCGACTGGCGCAGCTTTCATTCATTGCCGAAATGCTGTCCGACCATCCGAACGCAGTGCTGATGGGCGATTTCAACTGCCTGGCCGAGCGCCCGGAAATGCAGGTGCTTTACCGGAAGACCAAACTGCAGCCCCCCGGTTGCGTGGTGCCGACCTTCCCCAGCTGGCGGCCCGACCGCGCCATTGACCACATCCTGGTCAGCAGCACTCTGGCGCAGAAGAGCGTGGAGGCGGTGCCGGCGGCATTCAGCGACCACCTGGCGCTGGCAATGTCCATCGACGTGCCGGAAGACGCCCTGCGTCGCTGACGCCGGGCTTCCGTTTCACCACAGAGCCTCGGTGCCGCCCGCACAGGACGGCCTGCTGCGCGTCGTTCAGAATCAACAACAGTATTGATGATGCGAATCAATCCCATTAATATTATGTGATCCCGAGCGCACAGGACGTGGCTCGGCGATCAGCTACCACGCCCGCGCCGGAACGTTCCGGTGTTGCCAGCCGCGTACTGTCCCCCACTTCCGCACCGTCTGGCCTCCGAGGATCCGGGCCCGGCGCCTGTAGCGACCTGCCCGGTAAACCACCATGAACCGCACCGCCGAAGCGCTGTCCCGCCCGCTCACGCTCCACCGCCTGCCCCAGGCCCTGCTGGTCGCTCTCTGCGCCACGGCCCCCGCCTTCGCCCAGGACGCTGCGCCCAGCGCAACCACCCTGGACGGCATCGTCGTGAAGGGCGAGCGCGCGGAAGGGTATTCCGTGCGTCGCACCTCGGCGGGTACCCGCTTCGATCTGGCGCCGCGCGAGATCCCGCAGTCGGTCAGCATCATCAGCCACCAGCGCATCGAGGACCAGAACCTCGACGACATCATCGACGTGCTGGCCAATACCACCGGTGTGACCAGCACCCAGTCGGACAGCGAGCGCACCGAGTTCTATGCCCGTGGCTTCTACATCGACAACTACCAGTTCGATGGCCTGCCCACCACCATGGTGCAGAACTGGAGCTACGGCGATTCCGGCCTGGACCTGGCCCTGTACGACCGCGTGGAAGTGGTGCGTGGCGCCACCGGCCTGCTGACCGGCGCGGGTAATCCGTCGGCCTCGGTGAACCTGATCCGCAAGCACGCCGACAGCGCCGAACTGACCGGCAGTGTGTCGGTGAACGTGGGCAGCTGGGGCCGCACCCGCAGCACGGTAGATGTGACCACGCCGCTCAATGCCAGCGGCTCGGTACGTGCGCGCGCGATCGGCAGCTACCTGGATACCGATGCGCAGATGGACCGCTACAACCAGCGCAAGACGCTGGGCTATGCGGTCATCGATGCCGACCTGACCCCGGATACGCAGCTGAGCGTGGGCTACGACTACCAGCACAAGAAGGCCACCGGCGTGACCTGGGGCGGCTTCCCGATGTTCTACTCGGACGCCTCGCCGACCAGCTACGACGAGTCGTTCAACCCGGCGCCGGATTGGACCTACTGGGAGACCACCACCAAGCGCGCGTTCGCCACACTGGAACACGCCTTCGACAACGGCTGGAAGTTCAAGATCGGTGCGACCCACGACAAGACCGACTCGGACGACAAGCTGTTCTACCCGTACTACACGATCTACGGCTTCGACAAGACGACCGGAGCGGGTGTGGTTCCCTATTCGGGCTACTACCAGACCGAACGCCAGGTCGACGGCGTCGATGGCTACATCGATGGTCCGTTCCAGCTGTTCGGTCGTGAACACCAGTTCATGGCGGGCGTGAGCTACAACAAGCGCGATTACGTCAATAATGGTGCCTATGACTTCCCCGCACCGATGGACAGCTACCTCGGCTGGACGGGAAATCATCCGGAGCCGAACTGGGCGCCGTCGGCCGAATTCAGCCGCGGCAAGGTCACCCAGAAGGCCGGCTATGCAGCCGCCCGGCTGTCGCTGGCGGATCCGCTGAAGCTCATCGTCGGCGCCCGCTACACCGATTACACCCTGGACGCTACCGAAAGTGGCGTCGCCACCCGCTTCAGCCACAAGGTGACCACGCCTTACGCCGGCCTGGTGTACGAGCTCAATGACATCTGGTCCACCTACGCCAGCTACACCGAAATCTTCCAGCCGCAGACCAACCGCACCATCACCGGTTCGTACCTGGACCCGGTGGATGGCAGTAGCTACGAAGCCGGCGTCAAGGCCGCCTGGTTTGACAACCGCCTGAACGCGTCGCTGTCGGTATTCCGCATCGAGCAGGACAACGTCGCCCAGCCCACCACGGACATGGTGCCGGGTACCTCGGAAACCGCCTATGTCGCCGCGCGCGGCACCGTCAGCCGTGGCTTCGAGCTGGAGCTGAACGGCGAACTGGCCCCGGGCTGGAATGCCACGTTCGGTGCGTCGCGCTACGTGGCCAAGGACGCCAACGAAGCCGACATCAACCCCAACCTGCCGCAGACCGCGATCAAGCTGTTCACCAGCTACACCCCGCAGTCGCTGCAGGAACTGACTGTCGGCGGTGGCGCAAACTGGCAGAATCGCATCTATTACCCCGTTCCGGTCTATGGCCGCATCGAGCAGGACGGCTATGCGCTGGTCAGCGCCTTCGTGCGCTACCGGCTGTCCCCGGAGTTCAGCGTGCAGGCCAACCTCAACAACCTGCTGGACAAGAAGTATTTCTCGCAGATCAATGGCTACGGTGCCTACGGCGACGGCCGCAACGGCTCCATCACGTTCACCTGGTCGTTCTGAGCCCCTCGCGCGTCACGTAGAGCCGGGCTCTGCCCGGCTGAAACATCATCCCGCAGCGGGGCAGAGCCCCGCTCTACCCACGGCGTCACGTAGAGCCGGGCTCTGCCCGGCTGAAGCATCATCACGCATCACGTAGAGCCGGGCTCTGCCCGGCTGAGGCATCATCGCGCATCACGTAGAGCCGGGCTCTCCCCGGCTGAAACATCATCGCGCAGCGGGGCAGCGCCCCGCTCTCCCCAAGCACGTCACGTAGAGCCGGGCTCTGCCCGGCTGAAGCATCACCGCGCAGCGGGGCAGAGCCCCGCTCTACCCAAGCGCATCACGTAGAGCCGAGCTCTGCCCGGCTGAAGCATCATCGCGCAGCGGGGCAGCGCCCCGCTCTACCTGAGCACTCAGAAACGCAGGTCCGCGCGCACGTACCAGAATCGCCCGCGCGGGATGTCATACGTCGACGCGTCATAGCCATTCAACGAGCACGACACGCAGATCGGCGGATCCTTGTCGAACACGTTGTTCAATCCCGCGCTCAGCTGCAGTCCCTTCATCCAGTCCACCCTGTAGCCCAGCTGCAGGTCATGGAATGTCGTGGCCGCCAGCGTATTGGTGCCCTCCGCCTGGTTTCCGCAGACCGGGAACGCGACCACATCACCGCACTGCTCGGTGAGCTCTGAAATGTGCCGCACCGTCCACGAGGCATTCCAGTTCGCCAGCGACCACGCCAGGCTCGCGTTGCTCGTCCATTCGGGGATCGAACTGTCGCTCACCTCCACCCCCGGCTCCTGCGGCTGCTTCTGGCCTGCGGCGCCCAAGGCCTCGTAGCGGCCGACGAAGGTGTTCTGCCAGCCCAGCCTGAACTGGCCGATATCGGTCTGCGGCAGGGTCCAGAACAGGTCCACGTCCCAGCCATCGGTCCTGATGGATCCCAGGTTGGTCAGGCGGTTGGCGAAACTGCTGATGGCGCCGGTGCCGGCTCGCTCGATGCCGGCACAGTACAGCGGGTCCAGCGTATCCACGCACAGGTCCAGCTGGTTCTGCGCGTTGATCGCCTGGATCGCGCCTTCGATGTGGTGGCGGTAGAACGTCACCTCCACGTCGAAGCGTTCCGACCAGGACGTATTGCTGCCGAACCACGGGCTCCATACGAAGCCGGCGCTGAAACTGCGCGAACGCTCCGGCTCCAGGTCGATGTTGCCACCGGTGGTGACCGATATCTGCGAATTGGCCTGCTGGAAACCACCCGGCACACCCAGTGCGGCGCAGTTGGCGGCGCTGCCCCGCGGCGGCGTGCCACCCAGGCCCACCGAACAGGGATCATAGATCTGCAGATCGGCGCGCGCGGCCGACCCGTACAGCTCGCCGATGGACGGTGCACGGAAGCCTTCGGCATAGGTGGTGCGCAGCACGAAGTCGTTGGTCACCTGCCAACGCAGGCCATACTTGGGCGTGAACTCGCCACCGAAGGTCGAGTAATCCGAATAACGTCCCGCCAGGCTCAGGTCCAGCTTTTCACCGATGGCCGTGTTGGCGAAGATCGGCACGCTCAGCTCCAGATAGGCCTCGTTGACGTCGTACGAACCCGAGGTGGGCAGCGACGGTACGCCGTTGTAATGGCCGGCCACGGTCAGCGGATCGGGCTGGTACCAGCCTTCGTACTTGCGATATTCGTAACCGGTGGCAAAGGACACCGGCCCCGCCGGCAGGGTGAACAGCTCGCTGGACAGGTTCGCGGTGAACAGGCTGAGCTCGTTCTGGCTGCGGTCGCGCACCACCGGCTGGATCCACTGCAGCATCTCCGGAGTGATGCTGCCGGCGCCACCAAACAGGTTCAGCGGCACGCAGCCCGGCGTGGCCGCACAGACCGCGGGATCCCCCAGCGCCATGTTGACGTTGTAAATGTTGTAGCTGCCGCGGTTGGTCTGTTCGGCCTTGTTACGGCTGTACATGCCGTTGATGTCCCAGAACCAGCTGCGGTCGGCCGCCTGGAAATCACCGACCAGCCCGGTGGCCACATAGGTGGTATTGACCTCCTGCTGGAATACACGCGCGCCGCCTTCGATGGGCCGGCGACCGATGAACTGCATGTTGTCGGAGGACACCAGATCAAACCCGAACGGGTTGTACGGGTTGAGCGCCGAGATGGTGATGTCGTCGGCCAGCGGGTTGCCGGTGCCGGCATTGGGGCCCAGGCCCAGCGGCTCCGGCGCCGCCTGGTTGGTCGACTCGCGTCGGTTGCCCAGCGCCTTGACATACCACTGCACGTTGTCGGTGACATCGAAGCGGAACTGGCCGAACACGCCCTTGCGCTCGGAGGGCGTCAGCAACAGGTTGTAGTTGGCGAAGTTGAAACGGTCGGCGGTGCTGAAGCAGTGGTAATCATCGCTGCGCTCGCAGCCGGCGCTGCCATCGTAGCGCGGCGTGCCGGCGCCACTGTTGGGCACAAGATCCTGTACGGCGCCGGTGGTGGGGTCCACGAACTGGAAGCGCCCCTGCGGAATGCTGCCACTACCGAATGCCACGCCGGTTCCGGGAATCGGAAAGCGCGACTGTTCGCGGGTGCGCGCGTACACCGGATCCTGCTTCGTCCAGCTCGCCCCCAGGAACAGGCTGTAGCGATCGCCGCTGGCGCCCCACGCCAGGTCGACGCCCTTCTGCGTGCCGTCACCCTTGCCATACTCGCCGTAGTTCATCGTCACCTGCGCGCCATCGAAATCGCGCCGGGTGATGATGTTCACCACGCCGGCGATGGCGTCGGATCCATACAGCGACGATGCGCCGTCCTCCAGCACTTCGATGCGCTCGACGATCGCCAGGGGAATGGTGTTGAGGTCGGTAGCCGCGCCTACGCCAGAGGCCGACGACTCGTTGACCCAGCGGATACCATCAACCAGCACCAGCACGCGCTTGGCGCCCAAGTGCCGCAGATCCACCTGCGCCGAGCCGGCGCCGACACCGCTGCCATCGGGCGGGAAGCCAAAGTTGCCCGATGAATTGAACTTCGCGTTCAACGCCGAGCCGGAGCCCGTCAGCTGCTGCAGTACCTCGCCGATGGAAGTGAGGCCGGTGCGCTCGATCTCCGTACGCGTCAGCGTCTGCACGGGCACCTGGCCTTCCACTTCGGCCCGCTTGATGCGGGTGCCGGTGACTTCCACACGGTCCAGCTCGGTGGCAACGCGCGTGGCTTCCTGTGCCTGTGCAGCGACGGCGCCCAGGCACAGGCACACGCTCACAGCAGCCGCCAGGGGGCGGCGATGCAGATTATTCATTCGCTTTCTCTCTCCAGATGGGCGGACTAATCAACCAGCCCCGCGGGCCAGTGTCTTAGTTGTAAACAAGCTGTAAAACTGCCGTCGTGACCTGCACCTCGCTTTCACTTTCCTTGCACAAAGTCGACTGCGCACATCGCTTGGGAGAGTGGTGGTCCAACGATGGGCATGACGCGCTGTCATTGGCAGCGCAGCCATGTGAAAAAACCAATTCAGCCTCTGCCCGCTATGCTTTGCGCATGAATCGACAACTCCGCCCCGCCCTGTCCCTGATCGCCCTGGCTGGCGCCTTTTCACTTGCGTCACCTGCGTCCGCGCAATCCAGCGATGCGCAGCGCGCGCAGCTGAAAGCGGCCATTGCCGATGCCGAGCGCGGCCAGTTCAATGCCGCACAGGCCGCGTCCTTGAGCCGCAACCCGGCCTATGGGTGGCTGGAGTACGCCAACCTGCGCCGCAACGTGGAAACCATCAGCAACCAGCAGGCGCAGGAATTTCTTGGCCGCTACAACGGCCAGGCCGTGGCCAACGCCTTCCGCAGCGTGTGGCTGCCCGCCGTGGCACGGCGCCAGGACTGGCCCACCCTGCTGGCCAACTGGACGCCGACCGACAACACAGGCCTGCGCTGCGCACAGCTCACGGCGCGCCAGGCCACCGGCAAGGCCGATGCGCAGTGGACCACCGAGGCACAGAACCTGTGGCGAAAGAGCGGCTCCTCGCTGCCGGATGGCTGCGACGCGGTGTTCGCCGTATTGCAGGCACAGGGCGGCCTCACCGATGCGCTGCGCTGGGAACGCATCGATGCCGCAGCCGATGCCCAGCAGCCGGCGGTGATGCGCAGCGCGGCGCGCGGACTGCCCGCTGCCGATCTGGCACTGGCCAACGATTACGCCGCCTTCGTCGATACACCCAACGCCAGGGCACTGAACTGGCCGCGTAACGACCGCAGCCGCCGCGTCGCCGTTGGTGGCCTGCAGAAACTGGCAAAGGCCGACCCGGATGCCACCGAACGGCAGCTTCCCCAGTATGCCCAGGCGCTTGGCCTGAGCGCAGACCAGCAGGCCCAGGTGCGCTATCAGATCGCCCTGTGGACGGTAGCGTCGTATCTGCCCGATTCCGCGCGCCGGCTCAACGCCGTGCCCGATTCGGCGTATGACGAGCGCCTGCACGAATGGCGCGTACGCGAGGCGATGGCGCGCGGCGACTGGACCGCCGCGCTTTCCGCCCTCCGCAGGATGAGGGCGAAACAGCGCGAAGATTCGCGCTGGACATATTTCGAAGGCCGCATGCTGGAGAAGACGGGCCAGGCCGCGCAGGCCAGGGCCGTGTTCGCGCGTGCCGCGAGCGCGCCGACCTTCCATGGTTTCCTGGCTGCGGACAAGCTGCAGCAGCCCTATCTGCTGTGTCCGTGGAAGCCCGGCGACAGCGCGACCGCGCGCGCGGCCGTAGCACGCGATCCGGCCCTGGTGCGGGCCATGGAGCTGTACCGGATCGACCGCGCCAGCTGGGCCATTGCGGAATGGAACAGCGCGCTGGCCAACTTCGACGACACCCAGCGCCGCCTGGCGGTGGAAGTAGCCCAGGAAAACGGCTGGTTCGATCGTGCGGTGTTCTCGCTCGGCAAACAGCCGGACGAGCAGCGCCTGTACCACCTGCGCTTCCCGCTGCACCATGACGCCACCATTCGCCGCGAGGCCGCACGCAACGCTCTCGACCCGGCATGGGTGGCGGCGGAGATCCGCGCCGAAAGCATCTTCAGCCCCAACGCACGTTCGCCCGCCAATGCGATGGGCCTGATGCAGGTACTGCCGGCCACCGGCGCATCGGTGGCGAAGAACATCGGACTGACCCGCTATGCCGGTGCTTCCAGCCTGTATGACCCTGATACCAACATCGCCATCGGCACCGCCTACCTGCGCCAGTTGATGAACAAGTACGACGGTCTGCCGTATGTGACCATTGCCGCATACAACGCCGGGCCAACGCCCACCGCGCGCTGGCAGACTCAGCGTCCTGGCTTCGACCCGGACCTGTGGATAGAGACCATCAGCTACAAGGAAACCCGCGAGTACGTCGCTCGGGTACTGGCATTCAGCGTGATCTACGACTGGCGTCTCAACGGTGACGCCCTGCCGTTGAGCGACCGCCTGATGGGACGGCTGGTGGATACGCGCAAGAAGTTCAACTGCACGACGGCAGCAGGCCAGCGCGCGGATTGACCGCGGCATGTGGGTGACGATCGTTGCCCCTCTCGCGGTGGTGGGTGACGACCGTTGGCACTCCCTCTGTGGTGGGTGACGGTCGTTGCCCCTTCCGCCGTGGTGGGTGACGACCTTCGGCACTCCCGCCGTGGTGGGTGACGACCGTTGGTCGTCACAGGCCGGCGCGCCGTATCATGCCCCCATGAAGATCTATCTTGTCGGCGGCGCGGTGCGCGACCGCCTGCTGCAGCGTGAACCCGGCGACCGCGACTGGGTCGTGGTCGGCGCTACACAGGAAGAAATGCAGGCCCAGGGCTATCGCGCGGTGGGCCGCGATTTCCCTGTCTTCCTGCATCCGGACACAGGCGAGGAATATGCACTGGCACGCACCGAACGCAAATCCGGTCGTGGCTACCGCGGCTTCGTGGTCGATGCCGATCCTGGCGTGACGCTGGAAGAAGACCTGCAGCGCCGCGATTTCACCATCAATGCCATCGCTTGCGACGAAGCAAGCGGCGAGCTGGTCGACCCTCATGGCGGCGTTCGCGATATCCAGCAGCGCGTGCTGCGCCATGTCGGCCCGGCCTTCGTGGAAGATCCCCTGCGCGTGCTGCGCGCGGCCCGTTTCATGGCGCGTTTCGCCCCGCTGGGTTTCAGCGTCGCAGAAGAAACGATGGCCCTGATGCGGGAGGTTGCCGCCAGCGGCGAACTGGATGCACTGGTGCCCGAACGGGTATGGCAGGAGCTGCGTCGCGCGCTGGCCTCGGAACGTCCTTCAGCCTTCCTGCGCACGTTGCACGAAGCGCATGCGCTTGGTCCCATCCTGCCCGAAGTGGAAGCGCTGTACGGCGTACCGCAGCGCGCGGAGTTTCATCCGGAGATCGACACCGGCGTGCACCAGGAAATGGTCAGCGACATGGCCGCGCGCCTCGCGCCGGGCGACGATCTGGTCGGCTTCGCAGCCCTTACCCATGATCTCGGCAAGGGCCTGACGCCGCAGGCCGAATGGCCGCGCCACATCATGCATGAGCAGCGGGGCATCGCCCCCCTCAGGACGCTCTGCGCACGCTTGAAGATACCGGCTGAACACCAGCAGCTGGCCGAGGCCGTCTGCCGCGAACACCTCAACGTGCATCGAATCGACGAACTGCGCGACGCCACCGTGCTTGAGCTGCTGGGCCGCTGCGATGCACTGCGTCGACCGGAACGCATCGCGCGGATCGCCACCTGCTGCGAGGCCGACAAGCGCGGCAGGCTTGGTTTCGAGGACAGCGACTATCCGCAGGGCGACACGCTCAAGCGCCTGCACCAGGCCGCACTGTCGGTGCAGGCACGCGACCTGGATACCACGAACCTGAAGGGCCCAGCCATCGGCCAAGCCCTGGCGAAGGCGCGTATCGCCGCCATCGCGGCCGCGCGCGCCCTGTAAGAACCAGACTTTTCCCGGCTGGGCCCATCACCGCGCAGCCGGGCAGAGCCCGGCTCTACGCGCGGATCAGCGGGCTTCGCCGCGGGTGAACGCATCCGCGCGCTGCTTCAACTGCACCACGGCATCGGGAATCATCTCCATGCCGATATCGAAGCCCGGATTGAGCACGATGCCCACGCCATCGGACATCGCTCCCAGCAGCCAGCGCACCTCGACCTGCAGCGCGTTCTCGAACTGGGGCAGCTGCTCGCTCCACGGCGCCGCACGCTCCACCGCCGAAAACACCGCGAACATCGGTTCGTTGGCTTCGCTGGTCAACACCAGCGGATTGATGGTCTCGTCCCAGTTCGAATCCGCACCTACCGGCTTGTCCAGCAGCACGAACACCTGGTCGGCCAGGAAGCTGTCCAGGAAGCCCGGCGCATCCAGCGTACCGTCCTGGGCCTGCACAAGACGCACTTCCAGGTCGTTCAGCGGTTCAAAAGAGGTATCGGCTTCCACGGTTACTCCTGCTTGCGTGCACGCACGCGTGATCGTTGCCATGACTTTACCAGCCCATGGCGTCGTCAGCCCGTGGATCGATGCATCGGTTCCCCAGCACGGTTCGTCCGCCGCACATGCCGGCTGTGCGGGCCGCACCACGCTCACGAGACAGCCCGTGGTCCAGGGCGTGCCGACCATGGGCCGGCACTGCCAGGGTCCACGGTGATTACCAGTCGAAACGCAGGCCGACGTTGCCCTCCATGCTGCGGCGCCTGCGATCGCTGTCCTCCATGTCGCGGGTGTAATCGGCCACCGCATACGCGCTGACATTGCGGTTGAAGCGCCCCACCACGCCCACGCCCACTTCCCACGCGCTGGTCTTCTGTCCAGCAACGATGCGGTTGCTGGCGAAATCGACACGGTTGTCACCGTCCAGCGTTTTCCAGTAATTGAGCTTGAAATACGGTTGCCAGCCGTTGTCGGCCAGACCGTAATCCGCTGCCAGACGCAGGCCGATACGCCCGGTCCAGGCGTTGTCCGCATCGAAACGGATCGCCGCCACCGGGTCGGCGGCATCATCCAGCGATTGCCGCTGCCAGATCACCTGCAGCTGCGGTTCCAGCCACCATGCGGACTGTCCAAAGCGCAGCAGGGGCTTGCCGGCTTCCAGCGATGCGCTGGTGCCGTCACCGCGCACGTCGATGCCCAGACCCCGCGTGGACCACGCCTGCCCGCGGTAGCGGCTCTGCATCACCACCGCATCCAGATAGCCGCCCGCCGTGCCCACGCCGGTCCAGCTCAGGCCCACATGCTTGTCGTCCAGGCGGGTCTGGCCGACATGTACGTTTTCCCAGCCCAGCGCCAGACCGGTGATGCGTCCGGTGGCGCGGGTGCGGCCCACGAATACACCCCACTGGCTGCGCAGGCCACCGCCCACGTCCGTGTAGAGATCCACGCCCGCCTGCAGGCCCTGGAGGTCGCCGTCGAATCCGGTCAGCGCATCGCCCTGCCACTGCTGCTCCTCGCTGCTGCCGATCAGCCGGCCCCACGCGGCGCGACGCGTGTCCTGGCCGACCCGTAGACGCTGCTCGCCCTGGCGCTCGTGGAAGGTACCCAGGCTGGCCTGGGACACCGTACGCAGCAACGATGGCACCACCGCATAGGCGGGTGTCTCCAGACGGTAGATCGGCGTCACCTCACCACGCGGCGCACGTGCACCGGGGGTCGGCGGCGCGGCCAGCGGACCGGGCACCACCGCTACCGCATCCGGTACCGGCGGCGGGGTGTCTTCCACTGGCGGTGGCACCGGATCCGGTGCTGGCGGCTCCGGTGGCGGCGCCGGCTCTGGTGCGGCAGGGTCCGGATCGTCCGGTGGGTTCACATCCGGCGGCGGTGGGGGCGCCGGCGGCAGTTCCGGCGGCGGCGCGCCCAGATCTTCCGGCGGTGGCGGCGCCGGTTCCTCAACCGGCGGAGCGGTCGGCGGCGGCGCAGGTGCCGGCGTCGCGCTGGCCACCACGGTCGAGCGCAGGTACCAGTTTTCGCCACTGCCCGCACTGACGCCGCCCTTGAACAGGAAATATTCGTAGGCGCCGACGGAAATCGGGTCGAACAACGCGAAGGCACCCGGCGCGGTGGTCGCACCGTTGAGTGCCTGTACCAGCAGGATGCCATCGGCCACCGTTTCAGCCCCGGCCCCCCCGGCATTATGGATGCCGATACCCGTCGTACCGCTGGCGCTGCCGCCGGAGATCACCAGCCGATCACTGGCCGACGTGTCATCACCCAGCACCGTATCCAGATACAGCGCACCCCCGTTGCCGGTGTAGTTGCCGGCAATGGTGAACACATCTCCCGCCGTCCTGTTGCTGCCCAGGTCGATACGCCCGGCATTGTTCACCGTGGCGAACGCGCCGGCGGCGAAGGCGGCGATACTGTTAGCCGTGCCGCTGGCGAACAGTGCGCTGGTCGCATCGATGTCCAAGGTGCCGCTGCCACTGCCTGCGTCACCCAGCACCAGCGTGCCATCGAAGGTCACCTGCGTATCGTCGGTCAGGGAGATCTGCTCCCAGCCGACGAAACGACCCACCCCGGTAGTCTTGACGTTCTCCATCAGCAGCGTATCGACACCCAGGCCGGCATCGAACCCCGGCACCGCCCCCAGGTGCGCCTGGTTGAGGTTCGCCAGTCGCATGCTGTCGTCGCCTTCGCCCAGGTCGATCAGCCCGTGCACCACGCCGCCTCCGTTCCAGTCCAGGCGGTCGGTGCCGAAGCTCATCCGGATCTCGCCACGCACCGTGCCACCGGTGATGGTCACGCTGTCGTCGCCACCGCTGACGCTGATGTTGCCGCCGATGTATCCATCCGACAGCACGATGGTGTCGTTGCCGAAACCCGCCACGAGGTTGCCATCGATGGTGCCGCCGGACATCAGATAGGTGTTGTTCTCCAGTTTCAGGTTGACGCGGCCGATCCTGCCCCCGGTCTGCTCGGCGTAATCGCCGTCGTCGAACCCACCGATGATGCGGCCACCGGTCATCAGGAAGCGGTCGGTTCCATCACCCTGCAGCAGCGCGCCGATGGTGCCGTCGCTGATGGTGAACACGTCCTGCCCGTTGCCCTGCTGCACCGTGCCGGTCACGTTGCCGCCGGTCACCGTCATGATGTCGGCACCGTTGCCCTGGTTGACGCTGTCCAGCGTCCCACCGCTGAGCAGCAGCGTATCGTCGCCGTCGCCCTGCAGCACGCCGCCGCTGATGGTTCCCGCACGCATGTCGAGGGTATCGTCGCCTGCGCCGAACAGCACTCCGGTACTGCCGCCGATGCTGCCCGTGTTGATCAGCGTACTGTCACCAGCGCCGCTGAACCACAGCGCGGTGTTGCTGCCGCTGGCGATGCTGCCACTGTTCTCCACCCCGCTGCCTGCGCCAAGCTGCACCGCCACACCGCTGGTGGATGCGATGCTGCCGAGATTGCGCAGCAGGTGCCCGCCGGCGCCGATGAGGCTGACCGCACTGGCGCCCCCACTGGGCTGCAACGTGCTGCCCGCCTGCACCAGGACGCCGATGCCTGCCGCACCGTTGGCGGAAACTGTCGTGGTTTCAGGATTGGGCACGCCAGCGGTGCAGAGCACCTGCTGACCGGCCAGCGGCGCGACATCGTCGCAACCGGCATGTACCGCAGAGGAAACGGCCAGCGCCAGTGCGCCGGCCAGCCAACGGGACTGGCGTGGTGATCCAGCAGGGATCTGCGGTGAAAAGCGGGCAGAGCGTGAGTACAGCGTATCGCCGTGATATCTGGACAAGATGCTACTCCTGACAAGGACAGGAAGGGGCAGTCGAGCAGCGGCGTGGGGATTCGCTGGCACACGTTCAGTGCCGGGTCACGCTAACGTAGACACTTGTCAACAGGCGGAGAAGAGAAACTGAGGGACGAATGAATTTTCCGTCACCTAGATTCGCAGGTGGATGCCCCGCGCATCCAGCTGCCACATCAGCAGCCACCAGAACAGTACGAACAGACAGGCACAGGTCAGCGATGCCAGCATGGGGCTCGGCAATACGTGCTGCATGCTCCCGAAGAGGATCGTCCAGCCGCCGCAGGCGGCCAGCAGCAGTGCCATCACCGAAGAACCCATGTACGCGGCGATGGCGTTGACGCCGAAGCGGCGGCCCAGCGCGGGCCATCCACGGCGGTCCACAAGCAGGTGGGCAACCAGCAGTGCGGATGCCGCCAGGCCCCCAGTGAAGCAGGCATAGCTGGACGTCCACAGGTTCTTGTTGAACGGCAGCCACGGCGAAGCCGCCAGGCCGAGCATCAGCATGCTGGCAGCCAACGCGCCAAGCGCCGCCAGCTGCCGCCTGCGCAGCAGCCTGCCGGACACCAGCCCGAGCACCGTCGTTGCCAGCGCGCCTGCGGAACTGGCAAGCCCCTCCGGGTCATGACCGACCACGGGATCAGCCTGGTACTGGTAGATCCAGGGTGCGAACACTGCAGTGTCGAGACGGCTGACCGGATTGACCCACGGTTCCAGGGTATCGGCCGCCAGCAATGCTGCACCGTAGCCCACCAGCAACATCGCCAGTACGATCCACTGCCCGCGCGGACGTACGTACACGGCCAGCAGGCCCGCCGCTGCCGCGCACAGGGCAATCCGCTGCAGCACGCCCCACAGGCGGAAATGCGCCAGATCCAGCAGCCACCAGGCCAGAAGGTGCAGCACCACCCCCGCCACCAGGATGCGCAGCGCGCGCATCAGCACGCCACGCGCCAGTGCCGGCCGCCGGGCAGGCTCTTCCGCGCGCGGGCCCACGCTGAAGGCCATCGACACGCCGACCAGGAACAGAAAGAACGGGAATATCAGGTCGGTGGGCGTGCAACCGTGCCACGGCGCATGCAGCAGCGGCGCATACACATGCCCCCAGTCGCCCGGATTGTTGACCAGCAGCATGGCCGCGACGGTGATGCCACGCAGTGCATCCAGCGACGCAAGACGTCCGCCGCCGGTCGCGCTCATGCAGCTTCGTACTGGCCGGCGATCCAGGTGCCACGTACCTGCAACGCATCGTCCAGCAACACCAGATCGGCCTGGAAGCCTTCGGCGATATGTCCCAGACGATCATCCACGTTGAGGAACCGCGCGGGATAGGTCGACGCCATGCGTGCGGCTTCGGCCAACGGCTGGCCCAGCAGCCTCACGGTATTGCGCACGGCGGTGGCCATGTCCAGCGCGGAGCCGGCGAGTGAACCGGCCGCGTTGCGCACCACGCCATCCACGGCCGTGATCGTCTCGCCATACAGTTCATAGCTCGGATCGTCGGCGCCAACCGGCGGCATCGCGTCGGTCACCAGCAGCACCCGGCCGATGGGCTTGGCGGCCAGCGCCACGCGCAGGCTGCCGGGATGCACATGCACGCCATCGACGATCACGCCCACCCAGCTTTCCCGATCTTCCAGCGCCGCACCCACAGCCCCGGGTTCGCGGCCCTGCAACGGTGACATCGCGTTGTACAGGTGCGTGAAGCCACGGATGCCGGCGTCCAGTCCGGCGCGTGCTTCCTCGTAGGTGGCCGCCGTATGCCCGGCGGCAACGATCACCCCGCGTTCCACCAGCGCGCGGATGGATTCCAGCGGCACACGCTCCGGCGCCAGCGTCAGCAGCGTCGCGCCGTTGTCCAGCGATGCCACCAGCGCGATCTCCTCTGCGTCCGGCACGCGGAACCTGCTGGCATCGTGGGTGCCCTTGCGCGCCGGTGCGATATACGGTCCTTCCAGATGGATGCCGATCACACCCGGCACCTTCATCGCGATGGCCTGCCGCGTCGCGGCGATGGCACGTCGCATCACCTGCACATCATCGCTGATCAGCGTGGGCAGCAGCGCCGTGGTACCGAAGCGCCGGTGTGCGGATGCGATGACACGCAGCGTGTCCACGTCCGGGGTATTGTTGAACAGCGCACCGCCGCCACCGTTGACCTGTACATCGATGAAGCCCGGCAGCAGCCAGCCCCCCCCAAGATCCATCTGCTCGCCGGCCTGGCCCAGCGCTGGCGCGGCATCGGGCAGCACCGCGCTGATGCGGCCATCCTCGATCACCAGAGCCAGGTCATCGCGGAATTCGTCGCCCGCGAGCATGCGGGCATTGCGTAGCACCTGCTTCATGACAGCATCTCCATCACACAGTCTCCGTCACCTTGTTCAAGTGTGGCGGCAGATCGGGATTGTGGCCACGACGCAGGGCAAGCGCGTTGATCGCGCGGTAGAAGCTCTGCACGGTCAGCAGCGGGGCACACAGCGGGTGGGGCGCCGCAGCCACCGGCAGGCCACCGTCGGCACCGGCCAGCCATACCTGCGCTCCGCGCGCGGCGAACTCCTCGGCCACCGCGCGCGTACCTGCGCCGGTTTCATCCGGCTGCGCGAACGCCAGCACCGGAAAGCCCGGGCCGACCAGGGCCATCGGGCCATGCTTCACTTCCGCCGAACTGTAGGCCTCGGCATGCAGCCCGCAGGTTTCCTTGAACTTCAATGCCGCTTCCTGCGCGGCACCGAGGCCAAGGCCGCGGCCGAGCACGAACAGGTTGCCCGCCTCCACCAGCCCATCGGTGACCGCGTTCCATTCGCACTGCCATGCCTGACGCAGGGCTCCGGGCAGATGCTGCAGGGCGGCGCGCAGCGCGTCGTCCTGCTTCCAGTACGCCGCCAGCTGCAGCAGGGCCGCCAGCGAAGCAAGATAGCTCTTGGTAGCGGCGACACTGCGCTCGGCACCGGCGTGCAGTGGAATCACGGTATCGGCCAGCTGCGCCAGCGGCGAATCCTCCACGTTCACCAGCGCCACCACGCGCGCACCGGCGGCCTTGGCCGCCTCGGCATTGCGCAGCAGGTCCGGGCTCTTGCCCGACTGCGAAATCACGATGAACAGCGCGCCGCGCAGCTGCAGCGGCACCGAATACACCGACCCCACCGACGGCGAGGCCGAAGCCACCACCACGCCCAGCTGGGTTTCCAGCAGGTACTTGCCGTAGGTCGCGGCATGGTCGGAACTGCCCCGCGCGCAGGTCACCACGAACGGCGGTGGCGTGTCACGCAGGCTGGCGGCCAGTCGCTCCATCACCGCATGGTTGCGATCGAACTGGCGTTCGATGACATCCGCCGCTTCGGCAGCCTCGCGGAACATCAGGGTGGCAGTGGGTTCGGGTAGCGTCATGACGGCACTCAGGGAGGATCGGAAGGAAGGGAACGCGGGCCGGAAGGACGCATCGGCGCGGTGGAACCACGCACCACCAGCTGCGGCACGAACCCCTGGTTGTGCAGCGGCGAAGGTGTCTCGTCGTAGGCATCGCTGCGCAGCTGCGCGATCAGCAGCCGTGCGGCATGCCGCGCGATGTCCTCGGTGGCCTGCTTGGCGGTGGTCAGCGGCGGCCACGACTGACGCGAGAACGGACTGTCCTCGAAACCGGCGATGGACAGGTCGTACGGCACGTTCATGCCCGCCGACTTGGCTGCCGCCAGCACGCCGGCGGCGATCTCATCGTTGGAGCCGAAGATGGCGGTAGGCGGCTCGCGCAGCGCCAGCAGGCGGCGCGCGCCACGGAAACCATCGTCGAAGGTGTAGTCACCCTGCACCACCAGATGCTTGTCCAGGGTCATGCCGTAATCCTTCAATGCCGCCTCGTAGCCGGCATGTCGCTCCACCGAAGACCGGTGCGAGCTGCCGCCCCACAGGAAGCCGATGCGCTGGTGGCCGAGCTGGATCAGATGCTCGGTGACCTCGTAGGCCGCCTCGCGGTCGTCGACGAACACGCAGGCGCCGTCGGCCGGATCCTCGGTGGCGGCGATGATGCGTGCCAGCTTGATGCCGCGCGCGGACAACGCATGCACCAGGTCACTGCGTTCGGACATCGGCGCGGTAAGTACCAGCCCGGCCAACCGCGAACGCTGCACCCAGTCGGCCAGCTCTTCGGCCAGCATCGGCGAACTGGAATCGCACGGGTGGATCTGCAGGCCGAAACCGGTTTCCCGGCACGCAGCCAGCACTCCATTCTGCACGCCGATGATGTGGTACGGATTCGGGTTGTCGTACACCAGCCCGATCACGAAGGTGGTGCCACTGCGCAGGTTGCGCGCTGAAGGATCAGGTTCGTAGTCCAGTTCGGCGATGGCGCGCAGCACCCGTGCGCGGGTCGCCTGCATCACCGAGGGCTCGTTGTTGATGACGCGCGAAACCGTCTTCAACGATACCTTGGCCCGTTCGGCGACATCCCGGATGGTCGCTCTGCGCATTGCCGTTCCCTGCGGTTGGTCGAGTCCGCCCATGATCGCCGATCAGGCGTCGTCGCGCGGAAGCCCGGCGCGGTGGCCGATGCTGGCGTAGAACAGGATGTACAGGTAACACGGCACCATCAGCAGCAGGAACACCAGCTGGAAATCCAGGTACTGCTTGAGCACCGCGAATGCCTGCGGAATGATCGCGCCACCGGCGATGCCCATCACCAGCAGGGCCGAGCCGGTTTCGGTGAAGCGCCCCAGGCCGCGGATGGCCAGCGGGAAGATCGCCGGCCACATCATGGCATTGGCGAATCCGAGCAGTGCCACGAAGGCGACTGACACATAGCCATGGGTCAGGAAGGCGCCGAACGAGAACAGCACGCCCAGCACGGCGGAGATGCTGAGGTAACGCGACTGCGAGACCACCCGCGGGATCAGCAGCAGGCCGACCACGTAACCCACCAGCATCGCCGCCAGGGTGAGCGAGGTGAACATCTTGGTCTGGTCCAGCGGCAGATCGAAGCCGTGCCCATAGGTACCGATCGCATCGCCCGCCATCACTTCCACGCCGACATATACGAACAGGCACAGTACGCCCAGCCACAGGTGCGGGAACTGGAAGATGCTGCTGCGCTCGCTGCCTCCTGCCCTGGCCGGCGTGGCATTGGCTTCGGCGGCGCGGATTTCCGGCAATGGCGAGAACAGCACGGCGGCGGCCAGCACCACCAGCAGGCCTGCCATGGCCAGGTAAGGCGCGTGGATCTTGGCCGCGAATTCGTTCAGCAGCGTGGCACGGGTGGCCGCATCGGCCGCCTGCACCTGGGTGTCCAGATCGCCGATGCCGTGCAGCACCAGCGTGCCGATCACCACCGGCGCCAGCATGCCGGCAACCTTGTTGCAGATGCCCATCAAGGCGATGCGACGCGCCGCGGTTTCGATCGGCCCAAGGATGCTGATGTAGGGGTTGATGGCGGTCTGCAGCAGCGCCAGGCCGCTGCCGATCACGAACAATCCGCCCAGCGCCCCCGGGTACCAACGCTGGGTGGCGAACTCGCCGAACAGCGCCGCGCCGCCGGCCATCACCAGCAGGCTCAGGCTGAGCCCCTTCTTCATGCCGGTGCGGCGCAGTATCCACGATGCAGGCAGGGCCAGGAAGAAATACGACAGGTAGAACACCATCAGCACCAGGAAGGCACCGACCTCGTCCAGCTCGAAGGCGAGCTTGACGAAGGTGATCAACGGTCCGTTGAGCCAGGTGAGGAAACCGATCAGGAAGAACAGCACGCCGATGATGGCGATGGAAGTCGCCACGTTCGGGCGCGCGGTGGCAGCGGGGACGGCGGACATCGGCAGGGCTCCTGCTCCGGCATGACAGCAAAGCCGGCGGGTGGCTGGGAACAACGTTGTCACATTTATTCGATGCGGGCCTTGCGTTTGTCAACAACGGTCTGCGCAGGCGCCCTGCCATGCGGCGCTGCAGCACGTATGTACCCCGGTGCGATTTCACGGCTCCGAAGCGGTTCTGCGAGGCGCATCGCGAAGGATTGCGATGCGCCTCGCCCCGCCGCCTGCCGCCGGGCCGCCTGTCATCGATCCGCTGCGATGCAGCAACGAAAACTTCACAAACCCGTTGACATCGTTGTCAACGCAGGACCAGACTCGGCCCATCCAGTGGCCATATCGGCCCGGTCTGCCTGCAGGAGCCCGCGTGACCCCGGCCAGCCATACCGCTTCCGCTTCACCGCTGTCCCGCACGGCACCGGCCTTTCTTGCCGCAGATGTCGGCGGCACCCATGTACGGGTGGCGCGCGTGCAGGCCAGTGGCGACGACGCGCACCCCGTACAGTTGCTGGATTACCGCAAGTACCGCAATGCCGACCATGCCGGGCTGGGAGCGATCCTGGCCGATTTCATCGGTGATGGGCCGCGCCCGCATGACTGCGTGGTCGCCACCGCCGGCTATGCGCGCGAAGACGGTACGGTGATCACCGCGAACGTGCCCTGGCCGCTTTCCGCACGCCAGCTCGAGGCGGATGTCGGCCTGCAACACGTGCACATCGTCAACGATTTCGAAGCCGTCGCGCATGCCGCCGCGCAGGTGGATGCCAGTGGTGTACTGCAGCTGTGCGGCCCGGCCAGCGCGCCCGCCGGCCCGACCCTGGTGGTCGGGCCCGGGACCGGCCTGGGGGCGGCGGTCTGGATACCCACGGTCCATGGCGCCGTGGTGCTGGCCACCGAGGCGGGCCAGGCCACGCTGGCCACCAGCACCGAACTTGAAATGGCGATCATGCGGCACATGCTGCGCGACCATGCGCATGTATCGGTCGAACACGCGCTGTCCGGTCCCGGGCTGATGAACCTGTACACGGCGCTGTGCGCGCTGGAAGGCGCGGTACCGGTACTGGCCACACCGGATGCGGTGACCGCTGCGGCGATGGCCGGCGGCGATGTACAGGCACGCCGCGCACTGGATGTTTTCTGCGGGCTGCTGGGCAGCACCATCGGCGACATGGCGCTGCTGTACGGCGCGCACGGTGGTGTGTACCTGGCCGGCGGCATCCTGCCGCAGATCCGCGATTTCCTGCGCGACAGCAGTTTCGTCAGCCGATATCTCAACAAGGGGCCGATGGCCGAAGCATTGCAGGGCATCCCGGTGAAGGTGGTCGAACACGGCCAGCTCGGGGTGATCGGCGCAGCTACGTGGTACCTCGGCCAACACCCGCGCTGACGTTTTTTCTTCCACCACGTCCTTCATCAGGCCGTGGAGCACGTGTACTTACGCAGTACCCGCCAATGCAGCAGGCAGCAATCCGGCAACACCGCTTCGCCACGGTCACGACCAGACGCACAGCCGCGACCACAACCGCAACAACCGTACGCCGACGAGGCGACCATCGAGTGATGAGGAGAGACATCATGAACACCCGCAAGACTCTGCTTTCGGTAGCCGTCGTCAGCTGCCTTGCCTTTGGTGCGAACGCGCAGCAGGCACCTGCCACGACCACCGCCACCGACCTGGACACCATCACCGTCACCGGCATCCGTGGTTCGATGGAAAAATCGCTGGACACCAAGCGTGATGCCAGCGCGCGTCTGGAAGTCGTCACTGCCGAAGACGTCGGCAAACTGCCGGCGCACAACGTCGCCGACACCCTGCAGCGCCTGCCGGGCGTCAACATCAGCTCCGCCAGTGCCGACGAAGGCGGCTTCGACGAAGCCGACCGTGTCAGCCTGCGTGGCACCAGCCCGAGTCTGACCCAGACCCTCATCAACGGTCACACCGTCGCCTCGGCGGACTGGTTCGTGCTCAGCCAGGGCAACAATGTCGGCCGCAGCGTCAGCTACTCGCTGCTGCCGTCCGAACTGGTCAGTTCGGTGGAAGTGAACAAGTCCTCGCAGGCCAAGCTGCTGGACGGCGGCACCACCGGCACCGTCAATGTCATCACCCGCAAGCCGCTGGAGTTCGCCAAGACGTTCACCGCCGAGGCATCCATCGGCGCGGTCCACTCGGACCAGGCCAAGTCGACCGATCCGCAGCTGTCGGCGCTGTTCAACTACAAGAACGAAGAAGGCAACTTCGGCGTGATGGTGCAGGGCTTCAGCCAGAAGCGCGAGCTGCGCCGCGAAGCACAGGAAATCCCGGGCGGCTTCTTCGAAATCGGCGCGGCCGACCCGGTCGCCCTGACCAACCCCGACCTGGTCGGCGTCAAGGTGCCCGGCCTGCTCGGTTCCACCCTGTTCGAACAGACCCGCGAGCGCAAGGGCGGCCTGCTGTCGCTGCAGTTCAAGCCCAATGATGACCTGAGCCTGGGCCTGACCGGCTTCAGCTCGAAGATGGACGCGAACAACTACAACCGCAACTTCATGATGTGGGGCGGCAATTTCGCGCGTTCGCAGGCGCCGGACCCGGGCTACACCATCACCGACGGCGTGCTGACCAACGCCAGTTACGCGGGCCAGGCCGGCACACCGTACGCCGTGTACGACATGATCTACCGTGAAGCCACGGCCAAGACCAACTTCATCACCTTCGATGCCGACTGGCAGATCACCGACAACCTGCGCACGAAGTTCCAGGCGGGCCGCACCAAGGGCACCGGCTCCACGCCGCGCCAGTTCATTGCCGAACTGACCATGGCCGACGGCGGCGGCGCCAGCTGGGCTACCCATGGCAAGGGCTCGCCGGTGGACTGGAACGTGGGCGGCGACCTGAGCCCGGCCGCTTCCGGTTGGGGCGGCACCTGGGGCAACCAGCAGGTGACCGCCGAAGACGAGGAGAAGTGGGCCACGCTGGATTTCAGCAACTACTTCGATGCCGGCACGCTGTCGTCCATCGACTTCGGCGTGCGTTTCGCCGACCACACGCGTGAAGCACTGTCGCCGGAAGGCGCTACCCCGGGCGACATCTGGACGGCCCTGCAGGGTGCCGCCACCGCCAATTATCCGTCCGGTTTCGCCGGCGACATCGGCGGCACGTTCCCGCGCAATCTCTGGTATTACACGCCGGGCGCGCTGAAGAACGCCATCATCAACAACTCCACCTGGCTGGCCGGCAACGATGGTCCGGATGGTCGCCACAACTACGGCGCCGAATGGAAGGTGGCCGAGAAGAACTACAGCGCCTACCTGCAGGCCAACTTCATCGGTGACTGGTGGAGCGGCAACATCGGCGTTCGCTACGTCAACGTCAAGCAGGACATCGATACTTACCTGGCCGTCAACGATGCCGCCAATGCGGACGTGAGCAGCCTGTTCGGCATGTGGAAGGCGCAGTACTTCCAGAACAAGCATGACCGTCTGCTGCCCAGCGCGAACATCAAGTTCGACCTGGACGACAGGCTGGTGCTGCGCGTGGCCGCGTCCCAGACCCAGACCCTGCCGGATTTCTCGGCACTGGGCGCGTCGTCGTGGGGCTCGGACCTGAACAAGACCGGCGGCGGCGGCAACCCGGAACTCAAGCCGGTGGTGTCCACCAACCTGGACGCCAACCTGGAGTGGTACTTCATGCCGCGCGGCCTGCTGTCGGTGGGCGTGTTCGGCATGGACATGAAGGATTACGTCGCCTACGACGTGCAGACCCGCATGCTGTACAGCGAGCTCACCAACCAGCTGGAGGCCTACGAAGTGGCCTCGCCGATCAACGCCGACGGCAAGGTCACCGGTGCCGAATTCGCCTACGAGCAACCCATCGGCGACAACTTCGGCATCAACGCCAACTACACCTACGCCAACGGCCGTTCGTCGCACACCTGGGAAGATGGCAGCAACAACCTGCAGGGCACCTCGAAGAACACCTACAACGTGGGCGCCTTCTTCGAGAACGACACCTTCGGCGCGCGCGTCAGCTACACCTACCGTTCCGAGTTCCTGATCAGCCTGTCCGGTGCCAACCCGTACTACCAGGATGCCTTCGGCACCCTGTCGGCGTCGCTGAGCTACAAGGCCACCGATTGGCTGAGCATCAGCCTGGATGCGCTGAATCTCAACAACCCGACCTACAAGTACTACCAGAGCTCGACCATCCCGACCTCGTTCTACAGCAACGGTCGCCAGTACTACCTCAACCTGCGCGTGAAGTACTGATCCAGCACCGGCGGCAACGCCGGACCATGCAGGCACGCCGGGTCCTGGAGCATTCCGGGCCCGGCGTTTTCATGTAGAACGAACACCGCACCCGTTTCCAGGAGTCCTTCCGATGACGAAGCCCACCCGCGCCAGGCTGCACAGCCTTCTGTTGCTGGGAAGCCTGCTGGCTACCTTGCCCGCATTGGCTGCCGATGCGCCCGCGCTCGATACCGGTCCCGGTCCGCAGCTGCGTGCAGACAGCCTGATGCTCATCCCGGCGCCGGCCAGGATGCAGCGCGGTGAGGGCGCCGGCATCACCGTAAACGCCGGTACGCCCCTGCATGCTGAAGGCGAAGCGGCGCAGCGCGTGGCCACGCAGTTCGCCGATCTGCTGGCACGCAGCGGTGGCCCGCGCCTGGCGCCGGCCAAGGGCACGGCGGCCACAACGAACGGCGGCATCCGCTTCGAGATCATTCCCACCTTCCGCGACAGCGGTGAGAGCTACCTGCTTGAAAGCACCGCGCAGGGCGTGGTGGTGCAGGCCGGCAATGAAGGTGGCCTGTTCTACGGTGCGACGACACTGGCCCAGCTGGCCACCGGCGGCAGCGATGGCGTATTGCCGGCCGTGCAGATCCAGGACGAACCGCGTTTCAGCTGGCGTGGCTTCATGCTGGATTCGGCGCGCCACTTCCAGAGCCTGAATGAAATCAAGCAGGTGCTCGACGCCATGGCCGCGCACAAGCTCAACACGTTTCACTGGCATCTCACCGATGACCAGGGCTGGCGCATGGAAATCAAGCGCTACCCGAAGCTGACCGCAGTGGGCAGCTGCCGCCTGCCGGCCGGCGATGGCGGCATCGATCCGGCCAGCGGCCAGGAACGCCCGTACTGCGGTTTCTACACACAGGAGCAGATCCGCGAAGTGATCGCCTATGCGGCCAGACTGCATATCCAGGTGATCCCGGAAATCGATGTGCCGGGCCATGCCACCGCCGCGATCGCCGCCTATCCCGAACTGGGTTCGATCGACACCCCGCTCAGGCCGATCAGCGAATGGGGCGTGTTCCCCAACCTGTTCAACGTCGAAGACAGCACCGTCGCCTTCCTGGAAAACGTGCTGGAAGAAGTGATCGAACTGTTCCCGGCGAAATATGTACATGTCGGTGGCGATGAGGCGGTCAAGGACCAGTGGATCGCGTCCAGGCGCGTGCAGCAGCGCATGCGCGAACTGGGCATCAAGGATGAGATGGCCATGCAGAGCCACATCATCAAGCGCCTGGAAACCTTCCTGGAACAGCATGACCGGCGTCTGATCGGCTGGGACGAGATCCTCGAAGGCGGCCTGCCGCCGCAGGCCACGGTGATGTCATGGCGTGGCACCGAAGGCGGCCTGGCAGCGGCCAGCGAAGGCCACGACGTGGTGATGTCGCCGGTCAGCCACCTGTACCTGGACTACCTGCAGACCGCCTCGCCGAACGAACCGCCCGGCCGGCCGACACAGGTCAGCCTGGCCAGGCTGTACAACTTCGAACCGGTGCCGGCCGAACTGGCCGCCGACAAGCGTGGGCACATCCTGGGCCTGCAGGCCAACATGTTCACCGAGCACACGCGCAGCTACGCGCGGCTGCAGCACAACCTGTTCCCGCGCCTTGCGGCAGTGGCGGAAACCGGATGGAGCCCGCAATCCCGCCGCGATTTCCGCGACTTCCTGGCACGCCTGCCGGCGCAGCTGCAGCGGTATCGGGCGTGGGGACTGGCGTATGCGCAGACACCGTTCGAAGTCGGCATCCAGCCCGATGCGGATCGCCGCAGCGGCAAGGTGACGCTGGAACTGGCCAACCCGCTGGGTTACGAAGTGCGCTACAGCATCGATGGCGCGCCGGTCACCGCCCGTTCGCCGCTCTACCGCACACCGCTGCAGGCACGCGTGCCAGCCACGGTGGCTGCGGCCGCCTTTTTCCAGGGACAGCCGCTGGCGGCAGCACCCACGGTGTACACGTTCACCGCGCAGTCGCTGCTGACCCGCAGCGATGACCAGCTGTCCAGCTGTCCCGGCTCCGGACAGTTGGTGCTGCGGCTGGAAGACGATGGCCCTGCCGATGGCGAACGCGCGGTGTTCAACGTGGATATCTTCGATCCCTGCTGGCGCTGGCCGCAGGCGGATCTGCACGACATCACCCGGGTATCGGTGCGTGCCGGGCGTATCCCGTATTACTTCCAGCTGGCCCACGATGAGCCGAACCGTCGCTTCGAAGCAGCCACGCGTGCACACGGGGAGATGAAGATCCGTCGCGGAGACTGCACCGGCCCCACCCTCGCCGAGGTCGCACTGCCCGCGGAACCCGACGCCGATGGGTTCATCACCCTGCAGGCGGCGTTGCCGGAAAGCGCCAGGAGCACCACCGACCTGTGCATCAATTTCACCGGCGACACACGTCCGGCGATGTGGGTGATCGACCAGGTGACCCTGCAACCGTAATGCGCAGAGCGGGGCCCTGCCCCGCTGTCACGCACACCACAGCCGGTCATGGACCGGCTCTACCGCGCCGGCGGCTACCCGCGCCAGCGCAGCAGAAGATCGCGCCAAGGCGTCAGCGCCGTGGCAAGGCCCGCCAGCACGCCGATGGTGTCGGCCAGCGCGTCTATGGCATCGGCCGTGCGGGTGGCCGTCAGTGCGCCCTGCGCGAATTCGATAGCGATGCCCAGCAGCACCAGTCCCCACCCCGCCCACAGCAACGGCCGGCCAGCACGGTACAGCTGCACCGCGCTGGCAGCGAGCACGAAGTAGGCAAGGAAATGCTCCACCTTGTCGCTGTTCTGCGGCAGCGCCAATGGTGGTGGCGGCATCAGGCAGACAACCACCACGGCCAGCACCGCCAGCCACCACAACCCCGCCCACACCCGTGGATGGCGCAGCGGCTTGAACGCACCAGCGCTCACAGTCGCCAACTCAGGTCGCCGAGTTCAAAGGCCGGCTCGAAATCCACCTCGCGCTGCAGCCCGATCACCTGGAAGCGTTCGCCCATTCCACTGGGCAGGGTCAGCTTCTTCACCTCCTCGCGCAGCTGCACCCGGCCCACCTCATCGGTGCGCTCGTCGGCCAGCGCCAGCACCTGGTCCAGTCCGTTGCCCAGCAGGAAACTTGCCTGGCTGCAGTAACCGGAAAGATCGAACCCCGCGTGCAGGCCTGCCTCGGCCATCGCCGTGAAATCCACCGATGCGGTGATGTCCTGCAATCCTGGCCACAGGAAGACATCGTTGTGCACGTGGTGGCGGTAGAACGCCCGCAACGTACCGTCATCGCGCTCGGGCTGGTAATACTCGCCACGGCTGTAGCCATAATCGACGAACAGCATCGCACCGCGCTGCAGCCCACCGGCGACCGCCTGCAGCCAGTACGGCAGCTGCGGCAACAGCTCGGAGCGGTAGCCATCGGCGAACGGCCTTTCAAGATACCGTTCAAGATGCCGCACCGCGCCGTTGAGCAGCATGTCGGCCGGCTGCGCGCCGCGCACGAAGCCGCCCTGCGCATCCAGTTCCACGGTTTCTTCGTATACCTCGCCATCCTTGATCAGGAAACGTGGCGTGGGCAGCGCATCGATCACCTCGTTGGCGAACACGATGCCTTCCCAGTCGTCGTCGAACGGGCGATCCAGCCATTCCACGCGGCCGCCGATATCGGCCGGCAGATTCTGCTGCAGCCGTTCGCGCTGGCGCTCGCGCAGGTCCGCGCTGGGTTCAAGGATGGCGTAACGTGCCGGCAGCGCCTGCAGTTCCGCAAGCCGCAGCAGCACCGCTTCGGCGAACGCACCGCTGCCGCCGCCGAGTTCCAGCATGCGCGCCTGCGCGCCAAGCTGGAGGAATACCGGCGCCAGCGCATTGGCCACGCTTGCCGCGAACAGGCCGCCCAGCTCCGGCGCGGTGGTGAAATCGCCGCTGGCGCCGAATTTGCTGGCACCGGCACTGTAGTAACCCCAGCCCGGGGCATACAGACACAGTTCCATGAAGCGCGAGAACGGCATAACGCCGCCCTGTGCGCGGATTTCCCCGCGCAGGGCGGCAGCCAGCTGGTCGCTGTGGGCCAGGGCGTCGGGGTCGGGACGGGGAAAGGTGGACTGCATGGCGTCTTCAAATGCGGTGACAATGGAGCACAGGATAGCCGAGCCCTGGATCACGCCCCATGACCGATACCGCCCCCGTCGCACTGATCACCGGCAGCGCACGCCGAATCGGTGCCGCCATCGCCGCCCATCTGCACCAGGCCGGCTACCGCATCGTGCTGCATGCCCATCGCTCCAGCGAGGAACTGCAGGAACAGGCCTTCGCCTTCGAACGGGCACGGCCGGGCAGCGTGCTGGCGCTGCAGGCTGACCTGCGCGATGCCGAGGTGCTGCCCGATCTCATCGACCAGGCCGTCGCCCATTTCGGCCAGCTGGATGCGCTGGTCAACAACGCATCGAACTTCTTCCCAACGCCCCTGGGACAGATCACCGCCGAGGCCGTCGACGAGCTGTATGCGGTGAACGCGCGTGCGCCCCTGTTGCTGGCGCAGGCCGCAGCCCCGCACCTGCGTCGCCAGCAGGGCTGTATCGTCAACCTCACCGATCTGCACGGCAGCACGCCCATGCGTGACCACCCCGCCTATACCATGGCCAAGGCGGCTCTGGAAATGGCGACCCGCTCGCTGGCCCTGGAGCTGGCGCCGAAGGTCCGGGTGAACGCGGTGGCGCCCGGCGCCATCCTGTGGCCGGAAGAGGGCAAGAATGATTTCACGCGAGACGCGCTGCTGGCGCGCACCCCGCTGGGCCGCACCGGCACGGTGGAAGAGATCGCCGAAGCGGTGCGCTGGCTGATCGCCGATGCCGGCTTCATCACCGGCCATACCCTGCGCGTGGATGGCGGGCGGCTGTTGAGCTGAGAGGCGGCCGGCCTGTCACGAGCGTGCTGCCGAGCGTGGCTCGGCACTACCGATTGTGGGATCCTGGCGTAGAGCCCCGCTCTACGCGTCTTCCAGATCCACCACCTCGAAAGCATCGTCGTGCTGTGGATGCGTGCGCCACAGCGCTTCCAGCGTGAGGCCGCTCACCGGATCCACGAACGCGGGTGCGATATCCGCCAGCGGCTTGATGACGAACGCATGCTTCAGCTCCGGGCGCGGAATGCGCAGGTGACCCGGACCTTCGATGATGGCATCGCCGTAGAACACAACGTCGATGTCCAGGGTCCGGTCGGAGAAACGAGGCCCGCTGCGGTCGCGTCCGTGCGCGTCTTCCAGCGCATGCAACCAGGCATCCAGTGACTCCAGCGGCAGATCGGTCTCGATCGCAACCCCGCTGTTGAGGAAGGCAGGCCCGTCAAATCCCACTGCGGCGGTGCGGTAGGCCGGGGAAACGTCGATGGCGCCGAAGCGCTGCGCCAAGGCGGCAACGGCGGCATGGAGATGGTGGCGGGGCTGCACGTTGCTGCCCAGGCTCAGAAGCACGGTGGTCATGCGTTTCACAGGTGGGTGGGGGGCCGCGCTG
>JAEZCF010000149.1 GCA_023430045.1 Pseudomonadota bacterium
CCCCCCCCCCCTGAGGGCTAGCGCTAGAGTTAAGCGGCGGCGAAGCCGTCCGTCTTGAACGAGTGGTTAGGAGACGCCGCCGAACCACATTCGGCGGCTAGCATTGATACCGGTCCCGGATATGGTCGTTGTAGTAACGCCCCTTAGAGCCAGCGTGAAGCAAGTCGTTGAACACACTCTCGGGCACACCGCAAAAATCGTAAGTGTGTCCTTCTGTGAAAGTTATTTTCATGCGGTGTGATGTGGCGTCGTAGCCAATCGCACGAATTGCCGAAGACGAGACTCGGATCATTTCCATTGCCGACACCTCCTAACTACCTAATAGACGAACCCGTGGGTCCGGTTACACGACATATCCACAAAACACCGTGTCTTGATCTTTCCCCTTGGTACAGCTCGATCTTAGGGTGGCTGGGTCCGGCTAGCAAGCCAGCGTGTAACTGGCCCCAGCGGTAAGCTCGGCGATCGCTCCAAGCTCGCGCCGATAGACAGCATGCAGACGTCCGCTTTGAGTCTCCAGCGGACAGCAGAGCCGCAGCAAGGTGCCTTCCGCAGCCTACGTCCGCTTCCGGCCAATAGCGGTCAGTCAGCAGCGTTTGACATGAGAGGCCCGACCCGGCCTGCCGGGGCAGGCCTCTCGATACAAGGAGTTAGGCGGCAGCTCGACACGACTACAGGACGAAAACTCGAACATGGACTGTTCCGTCATTTGACGAGCGCGGGCCCTGAAGATCTGTTTTCAGTCCGTCGGCGTTCGTGATCAGCTGGTCTGGGTCGTAGATTACACACCAAAGCGACTGGCAGGAAGGGTGCCGGCGATAGTGATCGATATCCACGATCAATTCGTCACCGACGCGCTTTGCATGAGCTCGATCACGAACAATCTTTGTTTCGATAACAAGCTTGTGCGCAGGAAGTAAAAAGTCCATTCGCGTACTGGAGCCGGCATAGCTAGGGGTGAACTCTTCTGGCCGAATGTCGGTGACCCACGGACGAAGGAGGGCATGCAGCAAGTCTTGAACATCGTATTCGCTGCCAAACGATAGTGGTTGTGTCCCTTTCCGCCTATGTGTCAGCGGATGCATTGCCCGGCGTAGGCCGCGAACAATGATCTCCAGGAGTTCTTCGACCCGTGCTGGCTTAGAAGGCGAGGGCTGAGCAGAAATCCTGCTCGCCTCAGATGCGCCAAAGTCGGCTCCTTGTGGCAAGACTCGGCCGAATCGATAGTAGCGAAGCCCGTTCTCTTCCAGTGCATTTTCGACGCGAGCCCGCCGCTGCTTCCAGTCGTCATAGTCTTCCGCGCTTGGAAGTGGCGCCAAATCCATGAACTCTTCGAGCACGTTTCCCAATACAGCCAAGCTATCAACCGCTGGGTCTTGCCCAGCACGGAACAGCCACTCCTTCCACTTTGAGCCGTGAGAAAGAGCTGGGGGCTCCCCGGGGGCACCTGCCGCAATAAACAGCGCATTGAGCGTATCGTGAGATCCCCGAATAGATTCGCCGACTACGGCGCAGAGAGAGCGAGAAAGTCGCATGCGGTTCCAACCTGATGCCTAATGACTGAGTTAACCCGACTGGCGAGCCAGCTCGGCTTGAATGAAATGCTAAGACAGACCGAGAATGCTAGCTTGCATGCGACGAGATTCCAGAGAAAAGCTTGTAGAAAATGAACACAACGAATGCTATTGCAAGGATGTAGTGGGAAAAGATTAGCACACTAACGAATCTGGCCTTGATCCATAAGCCGACGAATACAGCCCACTCGTGCCCGGTGACTGGGGTTTTGGCAAGTCGCGTATACAAGTAATCAACTGGCTTGTGGTTCTCGTACTTTTCCAAAATGTTGTAATACTCCTCTGAAAGCGCAAAGTACTCATCATCCGGCACACCTGAGCCATTTCCGGCTAGCTTCCGAGCAAATCGCCCTAGTTCTATGCCGTTGCGGTGCATTGCTTGGGCTCTGGAAAAAAGTTCTCTTGACCAAGCAGCAGCGAGTAGACAAGCACAAAAACGGCGAGAATTGCTTGTGTTGCGTTGAGGTAAAGTGATTCCACGCCGACGGTAATCTTGAACGCTTGTGCTAATGGGACAAAAACAAGTGCCGCTGATATGACTGATACTGTCCACTGAGACAGCTTGTGGTGCCGTTCCAGTCGTTCACTTGCCCGGTACCTGGACTTTGTTGTGATCTTCGTTCGTCGAAGTAGCTCTTTGAGCCGGTTATCAAGCTCGCCCATGTCTCCCCCTGCTCCCGAATTACCTGATAGCCGGGTCCACAGCCCCGGCTATACGACTTATCCACAGCCCGCCATATCGCGGGCTACCCCCTTGATACGACTCGATCCTATGGCTGGCGCGTCAGGCCGGCAAGTGGGGGCGTATAACTGGCCTGAGAGGAGTGGCCGTAGGGGCAACCCGCGAACGAACGCTCCGGCTTGGAAGCTACCTTCTCCTAGCAGCGATAAACACTCCTAATCCGCTGCCCCGCAAATGTCCGCTTTCGGCCAAAATCGGTCCTTCTCGACGTAACTGCTCAGCGGGCTTAGCACTGAACTCCGAAAATCTGCGGAACGCCGCAGTACGGCCCCCCTTTAGATCTTCTCAGATTTTTTGCAGACGCCGCCAGGTCCAATCTCTAATTCCTGCCATTGATGCACGGTTCCGGGAAACGCTGGCTACGGTGCAGTTCGCGGGACATAACCGAATAGCCCCAGCTTGCCTGCTCCAAGGGTGTCTCGGATACTGATAAGGCGTCGTGTCACGGTAGTTCCCCCCTTTCGCCCGAGCTAGCCAGTCGAATATGGCCACCCCGACAGAATCCGAACAACCTAGTCTCCTATCCAAGAACGATCCTGTGAGTAATCCGCCGAGGCTACCCCCATCCAAGGATTCACCCCAGCGGAAGTGGTTGCGAAAACTGCGCTGGCAGGCCTACTGGCTCCTGCCCAATCTGATCCCGGATCCATATCGGTCGGATCGTGACTATGAACGCGAGCGCGACCGGAAGGAAAACGAACGCATCCAGGTGCCACCCGAGCTGGAACTCCGGGTAAACATGATCTGGGGCGTCGAACTCTATGGATCGGCGGAGGTAGAGGGCCTGTATAGCGGACTGGAAAAGCTTGGCTGGAAAGGCGTGGGCGCCTGGAACGAGAAGGACAGCGTGCTGAGGTGGGTCCGCGAGAAGCGGTCCTTTGGTGCAGAGGCTTGGTTGAACGTGGGGTCGGTCCTAGGAAAAGAGCGGCGCGGTAACGCCGCATTGATCCACAACTTCGCAACGCTGCCGCCGGGTGTTGAATCGTTGACGGTTCGTGTCCATCAGATCACCTCGTCCCTCACTGCGATGCTCGTGGGATTCAAGTTGGATGAGTTCTTGGCTCAGCGCTATGCGACTGAACTCAACCGGGACCGCACGACCTACCGCCGGCGCAGCTTTCGGTCCCGCCGATCAATCGAATCCATAGGTCCAATGAACCAGAAGCGCGAAGCCATCGAGGAAGTCCGGAGAGACCTCCGCCGCATGGTCGGGAACTGGTTCGGCCAGAACATTCCAGGCTTCTTCAGCGGGCTTAGTCGCCGCGAGAGGTTTCCAACAATGGAATTACTTACGTCTCAGAGCGGCCCAATTCTTCATGAACCAGAACGTTCGCCAAATAGCGGATTTCTTGGCTGGCGCTGGGCATTGGCCAATGTTTCTCGGCATGAAACATGGTCCTACAAGGACTTGCCCGGGATTCAGTTATCGATGGGCCGATCCAGCGCGGAAGAGGAAGGATTGCATATCATGATTGCCTTGGATGTCGCGGCCTTTCCGGAAGAGGAGGTAAAATTCTATGGCGGCAAGACCATGAATGCTGTTATCCATGTGTGCCACGAGGAACTTCAGGGGTTTCTCATCCATGCATCGACGCTTGAGTATCTGAAGGAGCAGTTGCGCGACATCAACGTCACGCGCGAGAAGCTGAAGAGGGCACGATCAGGTCGACATAGCGTCAAGCGCTCGCTGCACGAGATCAGCCAATTCTTCGATCGAACACTGGGATCACCTGCAATCGCAAGAGAGCTTGCTCGGAGCTCGAAAGATGCGGGTTGGTACAATCACGATTGTCCATCATTCATCACACCCGGCTGGAGGGACGGGGACAAACCGCGAGAATTGGCTGAGGAAATTCGAGGCGGAGTCAATTACCTAGCGAATCGGCTAACCGAGGAGGAGGTTTCAATACGTGAGCATTTTGAGCAAGTATCTGCAGTCCTCAGCGTTCGCGAGAGCATCAAAGCCCAACGCCGTATGGAATGGCTGACGGTTCTCGCACTGGTGGTAGCATTCGCTTCGCTGATGGTCGCCTTCCTACCACGGGACAAGCTCGCCGCGGATCTCGATGCCTTCAGGAAAGAAGTCGTCTCGGCACTCTCGCAGGCGGGCGAGGGATAGTTTAAGAATCTGCCGGTTAATAATCCCAACGCTGGGCTCATCAGCTAGGCTCACCCTTGATACGACTCGATCTTAGGGCGGCCGGGTCCGGCGCACGAGCCAGCATATAGCCGAACCCAGCGCTTGGCCCGGCAGCAGCAACAATGTCCGTTTTGGGGCGAGTGCGGGCCTTACCATCAAGCCAGACGCCAGGCGGTCCCAATGTCCGTTTGCGGCCAGAAGCGGGCGTTGGTCAACGACTTAACCAATCCGCGCCACGAAGCGGCGTCGTCTTCAATCAACTGTTAGGTATCGTTACGGTGGTCAGGCAAGAGCTCCCGGTTTTCCTCAATAGCCGGGATAGCTGAGTCAGTGAGATCTATGGGCCATTTTTCTAGTTTTTCCTTGATGCGCCCATTGCGGAGGCACTTGAGGATTGCCTCCTCGTCGGCCCCTTTATTCTTGAGTTTTTTGCGCATCTTTTCATTGAGGAATGCCTCAAGTGCTGCGATTGAGAAGTAGAGGGTAGCGGTTAGGTGATGGGGCTTCTCGATACTGGTCCGCGAGCTATCCGCTTCATTAGCTTCGCGCACCATTGAGCTGAAGTTTTGCCAAGTTGGCTAAGTAATCCAGCTGTTCACATAGGCCTCAAGTGAGCTCTAACGCCAGAGTTGAGTCGTGCCGCGAAGCGGTATCGGCTTGAACGAATTGTTAGCCGTCATTGTCCGCGCCATTGAACCGATCGCGCTCTTGCAAGAAAAACTCCACTGGAAGGATTGTTTCGACCTGCAACCCCAGCTCAGATGATAGTGCGGAGTACGTACGTGAAACGTACTTGGATGATCTGTAGAGATAGTCAATGTCTGGACTAAAGCTCAAAATTTGAGGGATTCGATGTCCTTTGTGCAGCGCTCTCTTGCAACGCTCGACGTTGTACATGCCCACGTGCTGCCACATGCTATGCGCCGCCCCACTGAATGGCATGTAGGCGAACTTATAGAGTGACTCGCACCCTGCTTCCATCGCCATATCTCGTGTGGATTTTCCAGACCAACTCCCAACATTTACATCAATTGCCCACTCTTGGAGTTGCGAGTTGAGCCACTGCCTTCGGTGATCTATCAGCTCCGACAGCGCAGGATGCTTTTCCTCATCTGGCACGTTCTCTTCTTCATTTTCAAGAAGCTCAATTTGCAGCTTCTCCTGTCCAAGACCGTACTTAATGTACTCGCGGCCACGATCAATAGGACTCTTGAGAATCCAGGCGAGAGTAATGTGTGTGTCCGTCATTGCTCTTAGAACAAGCGGCGCAAGATTGCCGTTCCACATTCCAGGATTCTGAGCGAACTCAATGGCTAGCGTGGCTTGTCTCGCCACTAGCCCAGCTATTGCGTCTGAGCCTTCATGATTGTATGTATCTGGTCGGTATAGGGCCCAGCGTTCGCGCATGCCTTGGGAAATGTTATCAATGTAACGGTCCAAGAAGCCTTCAAAATCAGCGCGTGACTTATTCATCATGAGGGTAGTCGCAAGCAACAAGATCGTAACTGGTATCCCAGAAGTATTGCGCCCATTCCTTGGGCGGGTCCACAAATCCAATCTGCGCCATCGCCGACGCACGTATAAAACTCCCCGCTCTGCGGGCGTCTTCTGAGTCTGGGCGGTCTACTACCGCGTTAAAGTCCGGCAGTTCGATATGAGATGCAAAATGCACTCGGCCCGCAATTAAGTTGTTCATTAGTAGCGCACCATGAAGCATGATCCCGGGTGTCTGATACTTGTCCGCCACGCTACCAACGACTCGCTCTAGGCGCTCGACAAGTCTGTCTACGGGAATCGCTTGTGCCGGCGGCCCGATAAATCTTAGCGCGCACCTGTCGAAGAGCAAGATGAGAGGAGACAAGGCGCTGCGTATGGAGTCCAGAAGCCCCGCTGACTCCCACGAATTCAGAATCTGAAGCTTCTGTTCTTCGGAAAGTGAGATATACGCTGACTGGAGTGCAAAATTTTTTATTGGCAAGTCCCAATCTTTTCCAACGGTTACGACATGCTCCAATACATCGCGTCCCCGCAGGTAGCCGCTATAGTCATTTATAAGTCCTAGCCATAACAGTTCTGGAAGAAGATCGTTGACGTAGCTGTACGACTTCATGTTCTGAAGCGCGTTCATGGGAGAAACGAGCTTCTTCCCCCGTTTAACGTACCCAGCTAAAGCTTTCCGCTTGCCACGATTCTTCATATGACGGCTAACTACCTAATAGCCGGATCCTTGGGTCCGGTTAGACGACTTATCCACAGCGCACCGTATGGTGGGCTATTCCCTTGATGCGACTCGATCTTAGGGCGGCTTGGTCCGGCTAACAAGCCGATGTATAACCGGACCCAGCACGGTGCAGAGCGTGCGCTCAGGCGGATGTCTGCCTTAGATCGCATAATGCCCTCCGGCCCAAAGCAGACATCGACTCGAGCGCTCAACCAAGACATGCATCAGCCAATGTTCGCATTGCGAGTTAGCCGGTCATTGCTGATTTCATCGAATATTCCTTTTCCTGTGACAAAAGGTGTCAACCCAATTCAGGACGGTCAGACAAAGAAAAGCCCCGCAATACGGGGCTCTCCTTGAAACTGCATCAGTATTGACCGCCAACTGCTACGTCAGAACGGAATATCATCATCAGCAAAGTCATCCATCGGCGGCGCCTGCTGCGGCTGCTGCTGAGGACGCTGCTGGCCGTAACCGCCGCCTTGGCCGCCCTGGTTCTGATTCTGGCGCGGAGCCTGCTGGCGCTGCGGACGATCGCCGCCATAATTCCCGCCACCACCACCGCCACCGCCGCCTTCACCACGGCCGCCGAGCATCTGCATTTCATCGGCGATGATGTCGGTGGAATACTTTTCCACACCGTCTTGGCCGGTGTACTTGTCGTAGCGCAGGCTGCCTTCCACATAGACCGAGCTGCCCTTGCGCAGGTACTCGCCGGCGATTTCGCCGAGCTTGCCGAAGAACACCACGCGGTGCCATTCGGTGCGCTCCTGCTGGTTGCCGTCCTTGTCCTTGCGGACACTGGTGGTGGCCAGGCTGATGCGGGTGATCGCCATGCCGCCCTGGGTGTACTTCACGTCCGGATCGTTGCCGAGATTGCCGACCAGGATGACTTTGTTGATGCCACGCGCCATAGGAGTGTTCTTCCGTTGTCCGGTAGCAGCTTCCTGCTCGGCTGCCCGGGTCTGGGCGCTTTCTGCAGGATCTGCCCCGAGGGTGTCTAGGGGTTCGAACGGCTCATGGTACCACCGGAGGGCGGCTCCCCGCCCCGGCCAAGGGGACATCAGGGGTCGGAATTCGTCCCTGTGAAGCCCCCGCCGAGCATGGCTCGGCGCTACCAGGTTATGGGCGACGGGGTGTCCGGCGAACGCATGACTGCCGGGGCGGGCGAGTTGCAACTTTTCTCATAGCCGCTCGCGCCCCTCTCGCGCAGGATGACGGGGCTGGACCAGCAGGTTCAGCCGGGATCGCAGTCCTGATCTGTTGTACCTCCTCGCACTCTGGCCCTGCTTGCAGTCTGGGTAGAGCATGCATCGTCCCGCCGGTTCCATGGCGGGCGGTGCGCGGGGATCTTCGATCCGCCGGGCCACTGGGGGTTACTCAGCCGGTACTGCGACCCGCACCGTCCGCCACCTCGCGCTCCGGCGCAGGTGGTCTCGCGGCATGTCGCACATGGCATCATGCAGGCCGTCACCACCGCCTGCTGCCCATGACCATCAAAGGCAAAGCCACCTCCCTGGATATCGCCCACCTGGCCGGAGTTTCCCAGCCAACGGTGTCGCGTGCCCTGCGTGGCAGCCCAATGGTCAATGCGGAAACCCGCGAGCGCATCCTGCGTATCGCCCGCGAGCTGAATTACAAGGTGGACAAGAACGCCTCCAACCTGCGGCTGCGCAACGCCGGCACGCTGGCCCTGCTGTTCTTCGAAGATCCCACGCCGGACGATTCGCTGATCAATCCGTTCTTCCATTCGATGCTGGGCTCGATCACGCGCGCCTGCGCGCTGCATGGGCATGACCTGCTGGTGTCGTTCCAGCAGCTGTCCACCGACTGGCAGGCCGATTATGAAGACAGCTACAAGGCCAACGGCATCATCCTGCTGGGCTACGGCGATTACCACGAATCGCGCGAGCGCCTGCAGCGGCTGGTGGAACAAGGCACCCATTTCGTCCGTTGGGGCGCTGCCCTGCCCGACCAGCCCGGCGTGTCCATCGGCAGCGACAACTTCCAGGGTGGTTTCGACATCACCACTCACCTGCTGGACCAGGGCTGCCGGCAGATCGCCTTCCTGGGCCACGCATCCAGCCATTATCCAGAGTTCCAGGAACGCTTCCGCGGTCATGCGGCGGCCCTGCAGGCGCGTGGCCTGGCGCCCGCCGCACAGCTGCAGGTGGATGCCATCACCACCGAAGATTCCGGCCATGCCGCCTGCGAGGAACTGCTGGCACGCGGCGCGCCCTTCGATGCCATCTGCGCGGCCAGCGACCTTATTGCCATCGGTGCCCTGCGCGCGTTGCGCGAACGCGGCCTGCGTGTGCCGCAGGACGTGGCGGTCACCGGCTTCGACGATATTCCGCTGGCCGCTTCGGTATCGCCCGCGCTCACCACCGTGCAGCAGGACACCAAGCAGGCCGGACAACTGCTGGTGGAGAAGCTGCTGGCACAGATTGCCGGCGAGCCGGTGGAAGGGATGAGCATTCCGGTGAAGCTGGTGGTGCGGGAATCCTCGCTGCGCACATAGAGCCCGTGCCGGGCATGCAGTGCAGGCGGCGGTGCGGCCCCCTGACCAATGGCATGCCATGACCAACGGCCGATGTGGCAGGCCTTCACCCGGCGGATAACAGGGCATCTCACACGGAAAGGTGGTCACCCGCATGCTGCAGATCCGCTCGCTTTCCAAGACCTACGCCAATGGCGTGCAGGCGTTGGCCGATGTCACCCTGGATATCCCGCGCGGAATGTTCGGTCTGCTGGGCCCGAACGGAGCGGGTAAATCCTCGCTGATGCGCACGCTGGCCACCCTGCAGGAAGCCGACAGCGGCAGCGCCACGCTGTCCATTCCCGGCGAGCCGCCCATCGATGTGCTGCGCGACAAGGACGCCGTGCGCCGCCGGCTGGGCTACCTGCCGCAGGATTTCGGCGTCTACCCGAAGGTGAGCGCGCTGGACCTGCTGGACCATTTCGCGGTGCTCAAGGGTCTCACCCGCCGCGCGGAGCGTCGCGAGGTGGTGGACGGCCTGCTGCAGCAGGTGAATCTGTGGGATGCGCGCAAGCGCAGGCTGTGCACCTATTCCGGCGGCATGCGCCAGCGCTTCGGCATCGCCCAGGCGCTGCTGGGCGATCCGCGCCTGGTGATCGTGGACGAGCCCACCGCCGGCCTGGACCCGGAAGAACGCAATCGCTTCCTCAACCTGCTGGCGGCCATCGGCGAGAACGTGGCGGTGATCCTGTCCACCCACATCGTGGAGGACGTTACCGACCTGTGCCCCACCATGGCCATCATGAACAAGGGCCAGGTGCTGCTGACCGGCAAGCCCAACGATGCCATCGAAGCGCTGCACGCGCAGGTGTGGCGCAAGCAGGTGGAGCCTTCGCAGCTGGGCGATTACGAGGCCAACCACCTGGTGCTGTCCACGCGGCTGGTGGGTGGGCGGCCGGTGATCCATGTACACAGCGCTACCGATCCGGGCGATGGCTTCGCGCCGGTGGCCCCGGACCTTGAGGACGTCTATTTCCAGCGCCTGCGCCTGCAGGCGCGTGCTGCCTGACCGGGAGACTGCCATGACATCCGCATTCTTCCGCTTCGAGCTGCGCGAGCAGCTCCGTTCGCCGCTGCTGTGGCTGCTGGCCGGCCTGCTTGGCCTGCTCGCCTTCGGAGCATCTTCCAGCGACGCCGTGCAGATCGGTGGCAGCTCCGGCAACGTGCACAGCAACGCGCCCACCGTCATCGCGTCCATGCTCGGCATATTCACCCTGCTCGGCATGCTGGTCACCACGCTGTTCGTCAGCAATGCGCTGCTGCGCGATTTCGAGCTCGGCACCGCCGAACTGATCTTCGCCAGCCCGGTCAAACGCCACCAGTACCTGGCCGGCCGCATCGGTGCAGCCCTGGTCGCCGGGCTGCTGGTGTACGTGATCATCGCACTGGGCATCGCGCTGGCACCGTTCATGCCTTGGGTGGACCCCGAGCGCATGGGGCCGGCATCCGTGCGTGGCTATCTGTGGACCTTCGCGGTCATCGTGATACCCAACCTGGTATTCACCACGGCACTGCTTGCGCTGCTGGCGGCCACCACGCGCTCCATCCTGTGGGTATACATCGGCGTGGTGGCCTACTTCGTGCTGTACGGCATCAGTGCGGCACTGCTGCGCGATGTGGACAACACCTGGGTGGCGGTGCTGAGCGAACCGCTGGGGCTGCGCGCACTGTCGCGCACCATCCGTTACTGGTCCACGCTGGAACGCAACACGCAGGTGCCCGAACTTGCCGGTTACCTGCTGGCCAACCGCGCGCTGTGGCTGGGCGTGGCGCTGGCCTTGTTCGCCGCGACCTTCGCGGTGTTCCGTACCCAGCGCAGCGGCACCGGTCGCCGCCGCTGGAGCCGCAGGGCGGCAAGGACGTCCGTCGCCACGGCCGGTGCGCCACGCCCGGCGATGGTGGAAGTGCGCCGCGTGGTGCCCGCAGTCACGGCCGCCACCGGCTGGCGCCAGTACCTGCAGCAGGTGCGCTTCGATACCGCCGGCGTGCTGCGCAGCGTGCCGTTCGTGGTCCTGCTGGTGCTGGGCCTGGCCAACTTCGTGCCCAGCGCGCTGTACAAGCAGACCCTGTACGGCACGCCGATCTGGCCGGTCACCTCGGAAATGCTCGGCGGCCTGCAGGGCGCGTACAGTTGGCTGCTGATCATCATCGTGCTGTTCTTCGCCGGCGAGCTGGTCGGCAAGGAACGCAGCGCACGTATCAACGAAGTCAGCGATGCGATGCCGGTTCCGAACTGGGTGCCCCTGGCCGCCAAGTTCACCGCGCTGGTGGCGGTGATCGCCTGCTTCCAGGCGGTAGGTGCGCTGGCGGCGATGGGCATACAGCTGGCGAAGGGCTACACGCAGCTGGAACCGCTGGTGTACCTGAAGATCCTGTCGGCCGATTCGGTGGTGTACGTGCTGATGGGCGGGCTTGCACTGGTGCTGCAGGTGCTCACCAACAACAAGTTCCTGGGCTATGCGCTGCTGATCCTGGTGATGATCGGCCAGGCGGTGCTGGGAATGCTGGATTACACCCAGAACCTGTACAACTTCGGCAGCTGGCCGATCGCACCGTGGTCCAACATGAACGGCTACGGCCATTTCCTGGGTGCGCAGCTGGCATTCCAGGGCTACTGGGCGCTGTTCCTGCTGGCCTTGCTGTTCATCGCTTCCGCCTTCTGGGTGCGCGGCGTAGGCAACGGCGCACGCCAGCGCTTCATCCTCGCCGGCCGGCGCCTGCGTGGCCCCGCCGGTGTCGGTGCGGCGGTGGCCATCGTGGCCTTCGTGGGGCTGGGCGGATGGCTGTACTGGAGCACCAACATCCGCAACGAGTTCCTTTCACCGGACCAGCAGTACGACCTGCAGGCCCGCTACGAACGCGAGCTGTCGCGCTACCGCGGCCTGCCGCAGCCGCGCGTCGTCGCGGTGGACAACCACGTGGACCTTCGCCCTGAGCAGCAATCGGTGGTGGTGGATGCCACATGGACGGTGCGCAACACGCATGACACCGCCATCGCCGATGTCCACCTGCAGATGGCCGACGACCGCCAGCTGGCATCAGTGGACCTGGGTGGGCAGACGCTTACGCTGCACGATGCCGAGCTGGGCTACCGCATCTACCGGCTGGCCCGTCCATTGCAGCCCGGTGAGGAGCGGATATTCCACTTCCGCGTGGACCAGCACCCGAACGGCATCACCGCCGAACTGGCGCCCACCAACATCGTGGACAACGGCAGCTTCTTCAACAGCCGCATCCTGCCCGGCTTTGGCTATGACGAAGGCATGCAGATCACCGACCGCAACGAGCGCCGCAAGCGCGGCCTGGGCGAGCCGACGCGCATGCCCAAGCTGGAAGACGAGGCGGCGCGCGCGAATACCTATATCGGAAACGATGCCGACTGGCTGGACTTCCGCAGCACCATCTGCACCGCTCCCGACCAGATCGCGCTGGCGCCTGGCTACCTGCAGAAGGAAGAACTGGTGCAGGGGAGGCGCTGCTTCAGCTACGCGATGGACCGGCCGATGCTGGACTTCTACGCCTACCTGTCGGCGCGCTGGGAAGTACGGCGGGCGATGTACAAGGACATTCCCATCGAGGTGTATTACGCGCCGCAGCATGCGTGGAACGTGGACCGCATGATCGAAGCGGTGCAGAAATCGCTGGCGTATTACGAAGCCAATTTCACGCCGTACCAGCATCGCCAGGTGCGCATCATCGAGTTCCCCGGCTATTCGCGCTTCGCGCAGTCGTTCGCCAACACCATCCCCTACTCCGAATCCATCGGCTTCATCGCCGACCTCCGCAATCCGGACAAGGTCGACTACGTGTTCTATGTCACCGCCCACGAAGTGGCCCACCAGTGGTGGGCACACCAGGTGATCGGCGCGAACGTACAGGGCGCCACGCTGCTGTCCGAATCGCTGTCGCAGTACTCGGCGCTGATGGTGATGGAGAAGGAATATGGCCGGCAGCACATGCGCCAGTTCCTGAAGAGCGAACTGGACCAGTACCTGGCCGGACGCGGTGGCGAGCGTATCGAGGAGCTGCCCTTGGAGCGTGTGGAGAACCAGCAGTACATCCACTACGAGAAGGGTTCGCTGGCGTTCTACCGGCTCCGCGAGGAGATCGGTGAGGCGGCGCTGAACCGCGCGCTGAAGCGCTTCCTTGAAGACAAGGGCTTCCAGCAGCCGCCGTACACCACCTCGCGCGAACTGCTGGCGTACATCCGCGCCGAGACACCGGCCGACCGCCAGCAGCTGGTCACCGACCTGTTCGAGAAGATCACCTTCCACGACAACCGGTTGATCGCCGCCAGCGCGCGCAGGCGCGACGATGGCCGCTACGACGTGACGCTGAAGCTGCACGCGGACAAGGTCCATGTCGACGGCAAGGGCAAGGAGACGCCCGCGAAACTGGACGACTGGGTGGAGATCGGCATATTCGCCAACGCGCCGTCAGGCAAGGAACGCGACCAGAAGGTGCTGTACCTGCAGCGCCATCACATCACCCAGGCCACCCCGGAGCTGACGGTGACCGTGGATGCGCGGCCGGATGAAGCCGGGTTCGATCCCTACAACAAGCTGATCGACCGCGTGAGTGAGGACAACCGGCGCACGGTGACGGTGCAATGACCCTGCAGGTGCCGGCCGCTGGCCGGTACCGCCCGCTGGACGGCGTGCCGGTGCAGGTTCAATGCTGCATCAGGCGAAGTCTTTCAGGATCTCGCCCACGCCGCCGGGAGAAATCTCGAAGCCCAGCGACGTGCCGGGATTGATCACCACGCCGTAACCGCCCGGCACGCGGCGCAACACGTCCAGCATCAGCCAGCGGATCTGGTGAGGGGCCTGCTGGGCATGGTTGTCGACCCGTGCCGGATCGGTGAACACCGCCACGTGCAGCGTGCCCTGCTTGTCAAACAGCAATGGATCGAAGCCGCTGCCATCGGGCGTGACCAGGCTGCCGGTGAGCAGTACGACCTCGGACGCGACGAAGGCTTCCATGAAGGTGCGGATCGGCACCGCGCCATCCATCGCAGCCTTGAGCAGCGTCTCGATCGGGGTATGCAGGACGGAATCGTTCATGGCGGACAGCATCGGTGGGGAGTCGGCATTGTAGAGCCGGGCTCTGCCCGGCTGGGACCCACCGCGGCGGCCCACGCGTAGAGCCGGGCTCTGCCCGGCTGTGAACCCACCGCAAAAGCAGCGGGGCAGAGCCCCGCTCTACGGGCCGTCAGCGCGTGGCGGCGCAGAGCAGGTCAACGCGCGGTGCGGGCCTGCTGGTCGGCCATGGCGCGGTCCAGTTCGGCCTGCAGGGCCTTCTGCCGCACCGGGGCGTCCAGCACGAACACCTTGATGCCGTGCGCCGGAACGTTGGCCTTGAGCGCGCCGCTGACTTTCAACGTGCCGCCGTCCAGGGCGTCGCGCCAGGTGCCCGCCTGCACGAAGCGCTTCACGTCCATGCTGACCGCCGCGTCACCCTTGTTCAACAGCACCAGTGCGGTCTGGCTGACATCGCCGTGCTGCAGCACGCGGAAGAACACCGCTTCATCGCCCTGCAGGCGTTCGTTCACCTGCAGCCCGCGCTGCAGGGCCGGCGTGACCTGGCGCAGCTTCGCCACGCGTTGCAGCGGCGCGAAGATCGGACTCTGCGGCGCAGCATCCACGCGCTGCTGGCCGAAGTAGGCCCGGTTGCCTGCATGTTCCGCACGGCCGCGCATGAAGCCGGTTTCCGACCCGTAGTACAGCACCGGGATGCCGCGTGCGGTAAACAACCAGTTGTTGGCATCGATGAAGCCGCTGTCGCTGGCATCCATGCGTGGCATGTCATGGTTGTCATAGAAGCTCATCAGCTCGTACGGGTTGGCGTACGGACCGCCGACAAGGTGCAGCGGTTCGGCCAGCGTCTCGAAGCCCTTGCCAGCGGTTCCAAACACGCTCTCCAGCGCACCACGCAGCGGGAAATCCAGCACGCTGACGTTCGCGTTCGCCTTCCAGGTATGCTCGGCGATCTTCGCCGCGTCGTAGTCGAACGCCTCACCGAACATGAACATGCCGGGGTGCTCGGCGCGGATCCGCGTGACGAACTCATGCCACCACGCATGCGGCAGCCAGCCGATGGTATCGATACGAAGCGCGTCCACGCCCTGCGCGGTCCACTGCAGGTAGGCGCCCACCAGATAATCCATCACCGCCGGATTGTGCTCGTTGAAGTCGCCCAGCTCGGCCAGGTTGCCATCGAAGATGGAACCCTTTTCCGCATCCACCGGACCGATGTTGTTGTAGAACGCGTGCAGCGGGTTGTGCGCGGGATCGAGTTCCTGCGGCGGCAGGTTCTGGTGGTCGGCGACCAGTTTTCCGTCCTTGTCGAAGATCTGCCCGAACTGCGGCTGCCGTTTCGGCATGGTCCATGCCGGCGAGCCGTGGTTGCCGACGATATCCAGCACCACCTTCAGGCGGGCATCGTGCAGGCCCTTGGTGAAGGCGGCGAAATCCAGCCCAGCGCTCGGCAGGTGTTCGTCCACCTTGTAGAAATTGATGCCCCAGTAACCGTGATAGCCGGTCTTGCCACGGTCGGTCAGCGTGCTGGTGCAGCTGATTTCCTTGCTGCCGGTGAACGCCTCATCGGGATTATCGACGATGGGGGTGATCCATACGGCCCCAAAGCCGAGATCGCGGATGTAGCCGGCGTTGTCCAGTACGCCCTTGAAATCGCCGCCCAGGTAGCCGATGTTGCCGTCCACCTTGTCCGGGCATGGCACCGGAATATCGAAGGTACGGTTCGCCCCGCCCTGGTCGCGGTGGTCGTTGGACGGATCGCCGTTGACGAAGCGGTCGGTCACCACGAAGTACACCGCATCGCTGGCGAAGGGCTCGGTGGTACCCACGTAGTCCGGACGCTGGACGGCGAGCGCCTGGCCGGCGAACAGGGCGAAACCTACTGCAATGGAAAGAGCCACACGCATCACACCACCTCGGAACGGGAAGGAACCCGCAGTACGCACAGGCCTGCAACCAGCAGGCTGCAGCCGCCCAGTACCAGCACATGCATCGGCTGGCCACCCAGCCATGCACGCAGGGCGAAGCCGAGTGCGCTGGCCGCGACCAGCTGCGGGATCACGATGAAAAAGTTGAAGATGCCCATGTACACACCCATCTTCGCGGCCGGCACACTGTCCGACAGCAGGGCATAGGGCAAGGACAGGATCGACGCCCACGCAAAACCGACGCCGACCATCGACAGCAGCAGCCAGTGCGGATCGTCGATGAACATCAGCGACACCAGCCCCGCTCCGCCCAGCCACAGGTTGACCAGGTGGCTCCAGCGCAGCCCGATGGCACGCACCATCAGCGGAATCAGCAGCGCCGCCAGGGCCGCGAAGCCGTTGTAGGCACCAAACAACACACCCACCCAGTTGGCGCCTTCGTTGTAGGCGGCAGACTGCGGATCGGTGGAGCCGAAATGGGTTCCGGCCACTGCCGCCGTGGTGTATATCCACATGGCGAACAAGGCGAACCACGAGAAGAACTGCACCCACGCAAGCCGCCGCATGGTGGCCGGCATGTTGCGCAGGTCGTCCACGATGGTGGCGATCATGTGCGTACCGGGCAGTACCCGTGCCACCGCCAGCAGCACGCCGTAGGCCGCGCACAGGCCGGCCAGCACGTACAGCATCCTGTCGCCGCCCTGCCAGGCGATCAATGCGGCGAGCACGACGCCCACCAGCAGCCACAGTACGATCTGCGCCCACGGCGGCACACCCCGTGCGGCAAGGACGTGTGCCTGCGGTGGCTCGGCATCGGCAAAGCCCGCCAGCTCCGTCGGCGAATATTCGCGCGTGCTGACCACTGTCCAGGTGATCGCAGCCAGCAACACCAGCGCGCCGAAGTAGAACGCATAGCGCACGGTATCCGGCACCTGTCCCGGTGCGGCCGTGTTGGCGACCCCGAAGTGCGCAAGGATGAAGGGCAGGAAGCTGGCGACGATGGCACCCACGCCGATGAAGAAGCTCTGCATCGCAAAGCCGGTGGGCCGCTGCCGTGGCGCCAGCTGGTCGCCCACGAACGCGCGGAACGGCTCCATCGACACGTTGATGGAGGCATCCAGAACCCACAGGGTGCCTGCGGCGATCCACAACGTCGGCGAGTTTGGCATCACCAGCAGCGCCAGGGTGGTCAGCACCGCACCGATCATGAAGAACGGCCGCCGGCGTCCCCAGCGCGTCCAGGTGCGGTCGGACAGATAGCCGACCACCGGCTGCACCAGCAGTCCCGTCAGCGGTGCAGCGATCCATAGTCCCGGCACCGCTTCCATCGAGGCGCCGAGGGTTTCAAATATCCGGCTTGCGTTGGCGTTCTGCAGGGCAAAACCGAACTGGATGCCGAGGAATCCAAAGCACATGTTCCAGATCTGCCAGAACGACAGTTGCGGCTTGTCCGGACGGACCACGGCGGTGCGGCTCATGGTGCCTCCCGTGCAGTGGCAGCGACGGGCGCCAGCAGCAGCGCCTTGACGTCGGCCTGGTTGAGCACGCCTGTGCGTCCGCCCTTGCCGCCGGTGTAGTGCGAAAAATGCTCCAGCGCGCTCATGTTGAAGCCTTCCTGCAGCGTCAGTTCGCATGTGCCTGCGGGTACGTCGAACTCGGCGGCGGTGGATTCCTGCACCGCCACGCTGTGCGGCATGACGATCGTATGCGTTGCCCCAGCCGTACCGCCGCAGTTGACCGCCAGCGTCTTCACCGCGGCGGTGATACCGGTGTTGATCGGGCCATTGGGGTTGTTGAACTGCAGACGCGCACGGACGCGGCCGGCAGCCGGCTGTGTCCATGACCACTGGCGTGTACCCGGCAGGCGCTGCTGCGGCCCCAGGCAGAGTGTCGGGCTGTGCAGCGATTCCAGTGCAGCGTCGCGGTGGGTCAGGCTGAAGCAGTGCTGCAGTCCGTCGTCACTGACCTGCACCGGACCGTTCTGCGCATTGACCGCAATGCCGTCGCGCCACAGCACGTGCCGGGTCGGGACAGGGATGGTCCAGCCGTTGGCGGTCTTCTTCGCGGCGGGTGCGGCAGGCGTGGTGGGGGCGTACGCGGCGGCATCAACGGAAGGCAGCCGATCACGCGACGGCGCTACCGGAGCATCACGATCCGGCACCAGCTGCACGGTGGTGGTGGTGCCGTTGCGCTGCACGTTGCCTGCTACCAGCAGCTCGCCGTGCAGGGTCTTCGGCTTGAGCAGCACGTAGCGCCTGCCATCCACCTGCAGTGAAATATTGTCTCGCGTCCCGAACAGCTGCGGCACCAGCGCCACCGGCAGTTTCGGTGTCACCTGGCCATCGGCTTCAACACCGAAGATGCCTTCCAGCACCATGTCCAGATAGCCGGCCACCGACCACAGCTGGCGTTCGGAGTTCACCACCGGGCCGCTGAGGGTGCCTTCGTCGACATGGATCTTCTGCGTCAGCAGCTCGTAGTTTTCCATGTTGGAACCCGCCAGTGCGGCACCGCGCATCAGCGACTGCACTTCGCGGGTGATGCGTGGCGCATCATCCAGCCGCCGCGCGGCGCGCAGCGAGTACGCGCTGACGAACGGCCAGATCGCGCGGTTGTGGTACACCGGCTGCTGGCCTTCCTGCGGCCACACCACCGGGCTGCCGGCGGCACTGGACGGATAGGCGTCCAGCGCGCGTCGTGCACGTTCGGCCGGCAGCACCCCGGCCAGCACGCCCAGCGAGGTCGCCAGCAGGTCGTACTTGGCATAGGGCACCGGATGTGCGGCTTCGCCGATGTAGCTCATGTACTGGCCGGCATCTTCGCGCCAGAAACGCGCGTCGATCCGCGGCGCCAGCGCATCGGCCCACGCCTTGTACTGCGAAGCGCGTTCGACATCGCCATGCTGCCCCGCCAGCTGCTCGCCCAGCCGCAGCGCCTGGTAATGCAGCACGTTGGTGGACAGCGCGAAGGAATCGCCGATGAAACGCACGTCCTCGCGCGTCCAGTCCGCATAGGTCTGCTCGCGCCAGTCCAGGAACGAAGTCTCGCCGCGGTACAGGCCCACGCGCTCGTCGAACACCATGACGCGATCCTGCGCGAGTGTGCCCTGCAGCGCCTGCCAGACCTGCCCGGCGAACGCCGTGTCGTCCAGCAGATGGCGTGCAGCCAGGAACCATACGACACGGTCGCTGCTGATCGGCCAGCTGCCGCCGGAGCCGGTGTCCTGCGCCACGAACAGGCCTTTCGTCCGGCCATCGCGGGCTTCGGACAATTTGAACTGCAGGGACTGCCGGGTGCGCTGCGGATCCAGCCGTGCCAGCGCCAGGTCGGCGGCGAAGCTGACATCGCGTGTCCATACGTAGGGCCAGTTGGCACCGGTCTTGAAGCATTCGCAGGGCACCGGACGGCCTTCGTCGAAGGACGGATCGCGGATGGCATCCACACGGTCCTGGTCCATCTCCTGCTGCGCCAGCGCGAACAGCGCATCGAACATCGGGCTGGCGGTGTCGCTGCGCATCGGCTGCGCGGCGATGCGCACCTGGCGGTCGGGCGTGTGCAGCACGAAGCCGCCGCCGGCCACGGATTCGGCGCGCGCCTGGCGGCCGTCGAATTCCAGGTTGGCCGCATGCGCGACCGGACCCAGCGTCGTCGCGATGGCGACGGTCAGGCAGATCATCTTCAGCATCGAAGCGGACGACCGGCTTGCGCCTGTCCCCCTCCCTCCCTCTTTGCATGTTGTAGGTCCCTGCCCGCCAGACGGCCGACCGGGTGCAACGCCTCCCTCAAGGCAGCGTACGGACATGGTAGACGGCAGGTGCCGGGGGTGGCCTGCCTGCATACGTATTCATGGCATGCAGGGGCAGACACCGCGGAAGCGTGGGCTAAGGTCGGCGCAGTTGCCGCACCACCCTGGGAGGGGAAATGTCGTTGTTCTCGTTGTTGCTGCGCGGTCGCCCCGCGCCCTGGCTGGGCCTGGCCCTGCTGCTCGCCAGCCCCGCGCTGCTGGCCGCCACCACTCCTTCGGCCAGCCTGGAATCTCCGGCGAAGATCCTGAAAGTGACGCTGCAGGTTGACGGCGGCACGGCCCGCTACCAGGTGCAGCGCCTGGGCGACGCGGTGATTGCCGCATCGAAGCTGGGCTTTGAACTGCGTGATGGCCGGCTGGATCGTGATTTCGAGATCATCGGCAGCAGCACCCGCACGTTCGATGAAACCTGGGAACAGCCTTGGGGCGAACGCCGGCTGACCCGCAACCACTACAACGAACTGACCGTATCGCTGCGCCAGACCACCGGTGCCAAACGCCGGCTGGACGTGGTGTTCCGGATATTCGATGACGGCGTGGGCTTCCGCTACGTGTTCCCGCAGCAGCCGGGGCTGGCCGAGGCGATCATCGACGAGGAACTGACTGAATTCGATATCGCACAGCCTTCCACCGCGTGGTGGATTCCGGCCGGTGAGCCGATCCACTATGAATACCTGTACGCGCGCACGCCGCTGCAGGAAGTGCCGCTGGCACATACCCCCATTACCCTGCGCAGCGATTCCGGCCTGCACGTGGCCATTCACGAAGCGGCCCTGGTGGACTATGCAGGCATGTGGCTGCGCCGCACCGAAGGTCAGCGCCTGCGGGCACAGCTTTCGCCTTCGGCCGACGGCTGGAAGGTCCGCCGCAGCCTGCCCTTCAGCACCCCGTGGCGTACGCTGCAGATCGCCGACCGCGCCGGTGGGCTGGTGGAATCGGACCTGGTGCTCAACCTCAACGAGCCGAACGTGCTGGGCGATGTCAGCTGGGTGAAGCCGTCGAAATATCTCGGCGTGTGGTGGTCCATGCACCTGGACCAGGAGAGCTGGGCCACCGGCGCGCGCCATGCCGCCACCACCGCGAAGACAAGGAAGGTCATCGATTTCGCCGCCGCGAACGGATTCCGCGGCGTGCTGGTGGAGGGCTGGAATCCCGGCTGGGATGGCAACTGGGTGGGGAATGGATACGACTTCGACTTCACCCGTCCCACCGCCGATTTCGACATCAAGGCACTGGCCGCCTACGGCGCACGGAAAGGCGTACACCTGGTCGGACACCATGAAACCGGCTGCGCCATCGAACATTATGAAGACCAGCTGGGCGCGGCGCTGGACCTGTATGCGCGGCTGGGCGTGGACAGCTTCAAGACCGGCTATGTCTGTGACGATGGCCAGGTGGATCGGCGCGATCCTGCTGGCGGGCCGCTGCTGCGCGAGTGGCATGATGGCCAGTTCATGGCGCGCCATCACCTGAAGGTGGTGCAGGAAGCCGCGGCGCGGAAACTGGCGGTGAATCCGCACGAACCGATCAAGGACACCGGCCTGCGCCGCACCTACCCGAACTGGATTTCGCGTGAAGGCGCACGTGGCATGGAATACAACGCCTGGGGCCAGCCGCCGAATCCGCCGGAGCACGAGGTCAACCTGGTATTCACGCGCATGCTGTCCGGGCCGATGGATTACACGCCGGGCATCGTGTCGTTGAAAGGACGCAACGGGCAGGCCATTCCCAGCACGCTGGCGCGCCAGCTGGCCCTTTACGTGGTGCTGTACAGCCCTATCCAGATGGCCGCCGACCTGCCCGAACATTATCTGCAGCACCGCGATGCATTCCAGTTCATCAAGGACGTGGCGGTGGACTGGGAACAGACACGCGTGCTGGACGGGGAAATCGGCGACTACGTGACCATCGTGCGCCGCGACCGCAACAGCCGCGACTGGTTCCTGGGCAGCATCACCGACGAACACGGCCGCGTGCTGCCGGTGTCGCTGGGTTTCCTGGAACCGGGCGTGCGCTATCGCGCCGAGATCTACCGCGACGGCGAAGGAGCGGACTTCCGCGACAACCCGTTCGCCTTCACACGCGAAGCCCGCGAAGTGACCAGCACCGACGCCCTCACCCTGGTGCTCGCCCCCGGCGGTGGCCAGGCCATCCGCTTCACCCCCCTCTGAAAAAGGGGGACGGAGGAGGTTATTTGCAATTAACCACCTCCGTCCCCTTTTTCTGGAAGCGCTTACAGCGACCGAAGTTGCATTGAATACGTATGCAGGGCGATTCGCGCGGGCGACGCGCTGCATACCATAGCCACGCAGTCAGCGGCTATCACGCCGCGCCCCGTATCGGCACTTTCGATGCGGACCATATTTCGATTCGGCACCAAGCCTGGGAGGGGAAATGTCGAACCACAAGCGCCATGCGTTGTCGTTGGGGCTGGCCATTGCTTTGTCGCCGCTGCTCGCCGCAGCGCAGTCCACCACGGACACCCGCACTACCGGCCAGCCCGGCACCGCCGCAACGGAGCTGGATACCGTGCAGGTGACCGGCATCCGCCGCGGCATCGAAAATGCCATCGCCATCAAGCAGGACGCCACTTCGGTGGTCGAAGTGATCTCCGCCGAGGACATCGGCAAGCTGCCCGACGTGAGCATCGCCGAGTCGCTCGGCCGCCTGCCCGGCCTGGCCGCCCAGCGCGTGGCGGGCCGTGCGCAGGTGATCAGCGTACGCGGCCTGTCGCCGGACTTCGCCACCACCCTGCTCAATGGTCGTGAAGTGGTCAGCACGGGTGACAACCGCAGCGTGGAGTTCGACCAGTATCCGTCCGAACTGGTGAACGGCGTGACCGTCTACAAGACGCCGGACGCCGCACTCGTCGGCCAGGGCCTGTCCGGCACCATCGACATGCAGACCGCGCGCCCCCTGAGCTTCCCGGACCGCGTCATCGCTGTCAGCGGTCGTTACCAGAAGAGCTCGCTGGGCGAAGCGGCCAACGTCGATGAGTTCGGCAGCCGTTTCAGTGCCAGCTACATCGACCAGTTCCTCGACAACACGCTGGGCCTGTCCATCGGCTATGCGCACAGCGACAACCCGATCCAGGAAAACCAGGTCGGCCTGTACGAGCCGTGGACTACCGAGCACACCGACAACGGCGACCGTCCGGGCCTGGCACCCGGCGTGGTGTTCAGCGATGGCATCAAGGCACTGCGTCGCACCGGCAACAACAAGCGCGACGGCGTGATGGCCACCGTGCAGTTCCGCCCGTCCAACGCGTGGACCAGCACGCTGGACGCGTTCCATACCGAAGCCGAGCAGACCGATACCGCCAACCAGTTCGAGCTCAACCTCAGCAACTACAACGGCGGCTACGATCCCGGCCTGCTGATCGGCAATCCGCAGGTGAACGCCGACGGCACCTTCACCGGCGGCACCGCGACCGGTGTGTATCCGCTGGTGCGCGGCATGTACAACACGCGCAAGGACAAGATCGACGCCTTCGGCTGGAACAATGAGATCAACGTCGGCGGCGTCAAGCTGGTCGCCGACCTGAACTATTCCAAGGCCACCCGCGACGAGCTGAACCTTGAAAACAACCTGCAGCTCACGCCGATGCCACAGCTGGACACGGTGGGCGTGGTGGTCAACCCGAACGGATTCTCGCAGATCACCCCGGGCCTGGATTATTCCAACCCGGACGCGCTGTTCCTGACCGAAACCATCTACGGCTCCGGTTACGGCAAGGTTCCGCAGGTGGAAGACCGCCTGAAGGGCGCGAAGCTGGCGGCCACCCTGCCGATGCCCGAAGCACTGTCTTCGTGGTTCACGGACCTGGATGTGGGCGTCAATTACGCCGACCGCCGCAAGCAGAAGACCCAGGCCGAAGGCAACATCCTGCTGGGTGAACAGGGCGATGCCAACATCGCTTCTGACCTGCAGTATTCGCCGGTCAACCTGGGTTTCGCAGGCATCGGCTATATCCCGGCCTGGAATGTCCCGGCGGCCGTTGGCCGTTACATGACCTTCGATCCGGTCACCGACCTGGATTATCTGATTCCGAAATCGTGGACGGTGCAGGAAAAGATCACCACCGCGTGGCTGCGTGCGAACATCAATACCGATATCGGCGTGGTCGGCGTGCGCGGCAATATCGGCGTGCAGATGCAGCACACCGACCAGAGTTCGCAGTCCAGCTATTTCGACAGCTCGCGTCCGGCCGGCCAGAACGTACTGCCGATCGATGACGGCAAGACCTACAACGACTGGCTGCCGAGCTTGAACCTGGCTTTCATGTTCCCGCATGAGCAGACGTTGCGTTTCGCTGCGGCCAAGCAGGTTGCACGTCCGCGCGTGGACCAGATGCGCGCCGGCCTGGAGTTCGGCGTGGACACCTCCACCGGTCGTCCCGGCGGCAGTGGTGGCAACCCGCTGCTGGACCCCTGGCGCGCCACCGCGCTGGACCTGTCCTATGAAAAGTACTTCGGCGAACGCGCCTACGTGGCAGCTGCGGTCTTCTACAAGGACCTGAAGAGCTACGTGTATACGCAGTCGGTGGACGACTATGACTTCAGCGACCTGCTGGCCAGTTATGTCGTGCCGCCAGGCATGGTGGTGCCGGTGCTGCCGACCGGCACGTTCTCCTCGCCGCAGAACGGCAAGGGCGGCACCCTGCGTGGCCTGGAACTGACTGCATCGCTGCCGCTGGACATGTTCACCGATGCGCTGCGTGGCTTCGGCGTGCAGGCCAGTGCCACGTTCAACGACAGCGATATCGAGATCCTGGATCCGGAAAGTGCGTCCAGCGTGGGCAGCGAGCCCATCGCCCTGCCCGGCCTGTCCGACCGCGTGTACAACTTCACCGCCTACTTCGAACGCAATGGCTTCGAGGCGCGCGTGAGCCAGCGCCGCCGTTCGGATTTCATCGGTGAGATCGGCAACTTCAACGGCAACCGCACGCTGCGTTACGTGGTTGGCGAGAATGTCACTGATGCCCAGGTGAGCTACACCTTCAGCGACAGCAGTTCGCTGGCCGGGCTGACCCTGCTGCTGCAGGGAACCAACCTGACCAACGAACCCTACCGCACGTATGCCGGCACCCGCGATAGGCCGCTGGAATATGTCGAATGGGGCCGCAGCTACATGCTCGGCGTGAACTACAAGTTCTGAGACGGGCATTACCGATGCAAGCCACGACCCGCTGCCTTACCGCAGCGGGTTTTTTGTTTCCGTCTTCGGCGAAGCAATGCATCGGTAGAGCCGACCCATGGTCGGCCGGACGCTGCAGGTAATTCGCGAGCCAAAGGCAGCCGATCATGGATCGGCTCTACCCTTTCTGACGAGCGCATCGGTAAATACCGACCCATGGTCGGCTGGACGCTGCGGGAAATTCCCGATGCAAAGGCAGCCGATCATGGATCGGCTCTACCCCTTCCTGACGGGCGCACCGGTAGAGCCGACCCATGGTCGGCTGGATGCTGCGGGAGATTCCCGATCAGACGACGCGCGCGCAGAACACCGCGTGCGCTGGCAACACAATCTCGCCCTCTTCCACGGTGCCGGCGTCCGGCCCCGGCACGTCCATCGGCTGCCATTCGCCCACGGGCAACGGGTGGCGCACGTCCTCGCCGGACAGGTTGAATGCCAGCAGCAACGTCTCTCCTTCGTGCGAGCGCTGGAACATCAACACCGGTTCGGCACTGTCAAGGAAGTGGATATCGCCCACCAGCAAAGCGGGCTGGCTGTGCCGCCACGCCAGGAACGTCCGGAAGGCCGTCAACACCGACGCCGGATCACCTTCCTGCACGGCCACCGCACGCTGCAGATGGTCTGCAGGAATCGGCAACCACGGCTTTCCGGTGGTGAATCCGGCCAACGGCGCGGACGTCCACGGCATCGGCGTACGGCAGCCGTCACGTCCCTTGAAATTGGGCCAGAAGGTGATGCCATAAGGATCCTGCAGCGCTTCGAACGGCACGTCCGCTTCACCCAGGCCCAACTCTTCGCCCTGGTAAAGACAGATGGATCCGCGCAGCGAACACAACAGCGCCACCAGCATGCGCGCCAGGCGCGGATTGGCCGGATGGCCTCCCCAACGGGTGACCGCACGCTCCACGTCGTGGTTGGAGATCGCCCAGCACGGCCAGCCTTCGGTCATCGCCGCTTCCAGCCGCGACACGGTGCTGCGGATATAGTCGACGCTGTAATCATCCACCAGCAGTTCGAAGCTGTATCCCATGTGCAGGCGGCCATCACGGGTGTATTCGGCCGTGGTGGCCAGCGAATCCTCCGACGAGATTTCGCCCAGGCTGACGGCACCGGGATATTCGTCCAGCAACGCACGCAGCTGTTCCAGGAAAGGAAGGTTCTCCGGCTGCGTATTGTTGAAATAATGGTACTGGTACGCATAGGGATTATCGGCGCTGAAGCCGCGCCCCACCCGCTTCTCTGCCGGCTTGGCCGGATTGTCACGCAGCTGCGGGTCGTGGAAACAGAAGTTGATCGCGTCCAAGCGGAATCCGTCGACGCCACGATCCAACCAGAACCGGACATTTTCCAGCGTCGCGCGCTGCACGTCCGGCGCGTGGAAATTGAGGTCCGGCTGCTCCGCCAGGAAGTTGTGCAGGAAGTACTGTTCGCGGCGTGGCTCCCATTGCCAGGCGCAGCCGCCGAACAGCGACAGCCAGTTGTTGGGTGGCGTGCCGTCTTCGCGCGGATCGGCCCACACGTACCAGTCCGCTTTCGGATTCGTACGGTCCTGGCGGCTTTCCTGGAACCACGCATGGTCGATCGAGGTATGGCTGAGCACCTGGTCGATCACCACCTTCAGGCCCAGCGAGTGCGCCTTGGCCAACAGCCGATCAAAATCAGCCAGCGTGCCGAACAGCGGGTCGATATCGCGATAGTCGGCGATGTCGTAACCGAAGTCGGCCATCGGCGATCTGAAGAATGGCGATATCCAGATCGCGTCCACGCCCAGAGCAGCAACGTAATCCAGGCGTTCGATGATGCCTGGCAGGTCGCCTACGCCATCGCCACTGGCATCGAGAAAGCTGCGCGGGTAGATCTGGTAGATGACGGCACCGCGCCACCAAGGTGTATTGGACATCGGGCCCCTCCGGCCGCTGATGGCCCCTGCGGACGCGGGCCGGAAATCTATCTGCCAAAGCTTAGCGGCGAGGTGTGTCCCACAGGGCAGGCTGCATACGTATTCACGACGCGCGGAAGCCGCCGCACCTCTGTCCAACCGCAGGTGCGACGACTCCTCCACGGTGGTCCGGCCATCAGGTGATCAGCACCGGCTGCCGGCCACCGGGGTGACCAGGATCAGAGCCGGCAGGACTGGGCCTGCAGTTTGAGTTCACCATCGACATTGCAGTAGTGCGGCAGCAGACGTGCCTGGAAAGCACCATGGTTCTCCCGGTAGCCGCCGCTGCCATCCCGGCAGGGAATGCGCATCTGGCAAAGGCCACCGGAGACGCTCGCGCTGGTGACGTTGCAGGTTCGGGACGCGCTGGAGAGGGCGAACTGACTGCGGCAGTAGTCGGGATCCACCTGCGCTGAGGCGGTTGCTGCCAAGGCGAGCAGCCCCATGGCGGTAAGAGTCGAACAGGCGATGCGCATCTTCAATTTCCTTTCAGGGATGAGTGGGGAGCGCCCAAGGTGCCGTGCCACGCTGTCCGTGGGCAGCAGGATTTGCCGCGCCGGCATGGAGGCGCATGGGCATTCGCGCCGTCGGCGGAATGACGCCGATCCCTGTCACCTGCGGGCACCCGCACCCGGGCGCTGGCGCGGCCGTGCACGGCCTATTCCGCTGCCGTGCGGTGGCACGCGCTGGCACGTGCCGATGCACGCCCGTCTTTCACAGCCAGCGCCTATAATTACAGTGAAGCCTTCAAGCCAGACCGCATGACCATCCTCGAAGACACCCGCCCCGCCCTGGGCCTGCCCCAGATCCAGTCGCTCGCCGCCGCTGACATGGCGGCCGTCGATGCCCTGATCCGGCACCGGCTGTCCTCGGATGTGGTGCTGATCAACCAGATCGCGGACCACATCATTTCCGCCGGCGGCAAGCGCCTGCGGCCGATGCTGGTGATGCTGGCTGGCCACGCCGCCGGGGGCAAGGGCGCGGGAGCCGAGCATCACCAACTGGCGGCGATCATCGAGTTCATCCACACCTCCACGCTGCTGCACGACGACGTGGTGGACGAATCCAGCCTGCGCCGCGGCCGCAGCACGGCCAACGCGCTGTGGGGCAATGCGCCGAGCGTGCTGGTCGGCGATTTCCTTTATTCGCGCAGTTTCCAGCTGATGGTGGAACTGGACCGCATGCCGGTGATGCGGATCCTGGCCGACACCACCAACCGCATCGCCGAAGGCGAAGTGCTGCAGCTGCTGCATGTGCATAACCCGGACACCGACGAAGCGGCCTACCTGCGCGTGATCGAACGCAAGACCGCAGTCCTGTTCGCTGCGGGAACGCGCCTGGGCGCACTGGCCAGCGGCGTGGACGAAAGCATCCAGCAGGCGCTGTACGACTACGGCATGAACCTGGGCTATGCCTTCCAGATTGCCGACGACGTGCTGGATTATTCGGCCAACGCCGACGAACTGGGCAAGAACCTGGGGGACGACCTGGCCGAAGGCAAGGCGACCCTGCCGCTGATCCACGCCATGGCGCATTCCGATGAAGCAACCCGCCAGCGCCTGCGCGGAATCGTGCAGGATGGCGATGCCTCGGCAATGCCTGAAGTACTGGCAGCGATCCGCGCCACCGGCGGACTGGACTACAGCCGACGCCGCGCCGAGGAATATGCCGACGCCGCCGAGCGCGCCCTCGATTCCCTGCCGGACAACGACGCCATCGCCGCCCTGCGCGGCCTGGCCCGCTACGCCGTCCAGCGCAGCCACTGACCCCCTTTTTTACATCGGGAGGCCGAGGCCGGGGATGGTGGTGATGGCCTCGGGGTCGAAGCCGGCCAGGACGGCGAAGTGACGGCCACGGGCGACATAATCACGATAGGCGCCAAAGCTCGGAGCGCCGGGCGACAGCAGGATCACGCCGCCACTGCCCTCCAGCGCCTGGCGTGCCAGCGCCATCGCCTCCGGCAGATCATGCGCGGCATGCAGGCCGAAGCGGCCGGCATCGGCCAGCGGTTGCAGCAGTGCATGGATGCGCGGGCCGTTGGCGCCCATCGTCACGATCTCCACCGGCGCCTCGCCTTCTGCCATCCGCTGGACGAAACCGCTCCAGTCCAGGCCGCGATCATGGCCGCCGACCAGCAGCGCGATCCGCTGCCCGGCGAAACACTCCAACGCCGCCAAGCTGGCGTGCGGCGTGGTGCTGATCGAATCATTGACATAGCGGATGCCGTCGCGCGTACCAAGCACCTGCAGGCGGTTGGGCAGCGGCCGGAATGACTGCGCGGCAGGCGCCATCGCTTCCGCATCCAGGCCCAGCGCTTCCAGCGCCGCCAGCACCGCGCACAGGTTGCCGCGGTTGTGGCGGCCTGGCAGCGGCGTATCCCGGGTATCGAAGATCGCGCGCCCGCCACGGTGCACGATGTCGCCGCGCATGTGCCAACCTTCGGGCTGGTTGAACCACACCACCTCGCTGTCCGGCAGCGACAACGAAGCCAGGTGCGGATCGGCGGCATTCAACACCGCCACGCGGGGTGCTGCCGCCGTCACCAGCTGCAGTTTGTCCTCGATGTAGCGTTGTTCGCTGCCATGCCAGTCCAGGTGTTCGGGGAACAGATTCAGTACCACCGCCACATGGGGATGCGCGCCGCTGCGCGCGACCTCGCCGGTCTGGTAACTGGACAGTTCCACCGCCCAGTAATCCGGCGGCGGCTGCGGATCAAAGACTTCCAGCAGCGGCAGGCCGATGTTGCCGGCCAGGCCGGTGTGATGCCCCGCCGCGCGCAGCAGGTGCGCCAGCAGCGCGGTGGTGGTGCTCTTGCCCTTGGTGCCGGTCACGCAGAAGGTATTGCGCACCAGGCCATCGCCATCTGCATGTTCGGCGAACCACAGCGCGGTGCCGCCGATGAAACGGGTGCCCCGCGACGCGGCAGCCATGGCGATGGGCTGGTACGGGCTGATGCCGGGCGACTTGATGATCACCTCGAAGGCGGCCAGCGCCTCGGCGTCGGGCTCGCCGCGCACATCCAGCGCGCTCCCTGTTTCGGCACGCGCCGCATCGACTTCCGCAGCCGGGCAGAACAGGGTCAGCGGCAGCGCCGGCAAGCGCGCGCGCAGCAGCGCGAACGCCGCACGGCCTTCGCGTCCCCAGCCCCACAGCGCCACGCGCTTCCCATCAAGCTGCGAAATCTTCACGCACCCGCTCCCACACCGCGTCCGGAATACGGTGCTCGCCCTGCAGCTCCAGCAGCCGTTCGATGGCCAGTTCGACGGCATCCAGCTGGGGCAGGATCTCGTTGCAGAAGCGCTTCACAAGCGCGTCCTCCTTCCATTCCGCGCGGGTGGCCAGGGCCGCCATCGCCGCACGCGATTCACGGCCTTCGCCCACGCACTCGAACGGTTTGTGGTCCTGGAATTCCAGCAGTGCATCGAAACCGGCGGCCTGGTCGGCATCATCCAGCAGATTGCGGCCGAAGATGCGCACCAGCCGCGTCTTGGGCATGAACGGCGCCAGGGCCAGGAACACGAAATGGCACTTCGGGCATACGCCGCACCAGCGGTTCACCGGACGCTCGCCAAGGATGTGGAAATTGCGGTTGCAGCTGGAAAAGTGTGCGTCGTAGAAATCGGTGCGGGTGAACTGCCGCGCCACCGCCAGCTCGGACATCGGCCGCAGCAGCGAGTAATAGTGAAGGTCTGCAGCAACGAACCGCTGCACATGCGTGCCGAACGCCTGCTCGAACGCCCAGCCCTTGGACCACTGGTGGTTCACTTCGCCTGTGCCGGGAATCTGGCTGCCGTAGCTGGCCGAACGCTCGTTGGAGAACACCACCTGGTCCACGTCCTGCAGCAGCGCGGCCAGCACCATGATCGCCGAGTTCACTGCGGTCACCGGGATATGCCCGTTCCAGGCACCCTGCCGGTTGAGCTCGAACAGCTCCGGCGCCAGCGCCCGCCCGAGATTCAGCGTGGGCAGTGCGGTGCGTTCGGCACAGGCACGGATCAGCTGCGAACCGCCGATCCAGGTAATGGTCTCATCCACGCCGGCGCGGCGCAGCGCTTCGATGCTGACCAGCGAATCCTTGCCGCCACCGATGGCGACCAGGGCATGCGCACGCAGGCCAAGCGAGGGCGCCTGCACCGGTTCGCCCTGTACCGGCAGGCGGAAACGCCCGCGCAGGTCCAGGCCATTGCGGTACGCGAATTCACCCAGCCCGTTGAGGTAAATGTCTTCCACCAGCGCCGCGGTCTCCGCATCGATGGCGTAGCTGTCCAGTGACACCGTGGCCGGCACGCCGGCCTTGTAGTAGCTCACGCCGGCAACCAGGTGCAGCAGCTGCAGCGCGCGCTGCACGGCGGCCGTGCGCGCAGCGTCCAGCACGAACGGCGCACCCGGCACGGTGACGGTTTCCACCATCTCCGGGCCGTCGTCGAAGGCATAGACCAGGCGGGCCACGCCGGTGTCCGCAGCGAATTCGCAGCGCACGAAGCGGAAGCAGGAGACCTGGTGTTTGTCGAAAGCAGTCATGGTGTATCCGTCGGGCACATGTCCACGCCGGAGCGCGGGAGAACAGGTTTCCGCGCCAGCGCGCGGTGGATGCGGTGGCACGCAGGCGCACGGACTGCCGTGCCCATCGGCCGCACGGCGGGAGGTTGCGGTGTCATTCGATCACCTCCTCATCGGGAAGCGCGCGCTGGTTGTAGGTACTGGCCATCACGTAGCCGTAGGCACCGGTGTCGGCCACCAGCATCACATCATCCGGCGCGGTGGATGCCGGCAGCTTGCGGCGCTTGCCGAACACATCGCTGGATTCACAGATCGGCCCGACCACGTCGAATGCCGCTTCGGCATATCCGCCCTGGCGGCTGAGGTTCTCGATGTCGTGCCAGGCGTCGTACAGCGCCGGGCGGACCAGGGTGTTCATGCCTGCATCCAGACCGACACGACGCACGCCGTCCTTTTCCACCACCTGGGTGGCGCGTGTCAGCAGCACGCCCGATTCGGCCACCAGGTATCGGCCAGGCTCGATGGCCAGGCGGAATGCCGGATGCACCGCCTTGACCTCGGCCAGGCCCGCCGCCCAGGCCTCGAGATCGAAGGGCTCGTCTTCCTCGCTGTAGGGAATCGGCATGCCGCCACCAATGTCGATGGTCTGCACGCTTCCGATGCGGCGTGCGAAGCCGGCCAGCTCGTCGCACATCAGGCGCCAGTGCTGCGCGGTTTCCACGCCACTGCCCAGGTGCGCATGCAGGCCGACCACGCGGCTGCCGAGCTCGCCGGCCACACGCACGAACTCGTCCACGCGCGGCATCGGCAGGCCGAACTTGGATTCCTTGCCGCCGGTGCGCACCTTCGCGTGATGGCCTTCGCCGCGGCCCAGGTCCACCCGCAGCCACAGCGCGCGGTCGCGGAACAGGTCCGGCCAGCGCTGCAGCGCTTCCACGTTGTCCACGGTGACGGTGACGCCGAGCGCGAAGGCGGCTTCGTATTCCTCGTGCGGGCAGAAGCTCGGCGTGAACAGCACACGCTCCGGAGACAACGCAGGCAGCACCTTGAATACATGCTGCAGTTCGCCCAGCGAGACGCATTCCAGGCCGAAGCCTTCGGCTTCCAGGGTGCGCAGGATGTCCGGATGGCTGTTCGCCTTGATGGCGTAGTAGCGCTGGTCGATCTGCGTGACCGCAGCCAGCGCCCGCGCCCGGGCGCGCACCGTCGGCAGGTGGTACACATAACGCGGCGTACCGGCTTCGGCCAGCTGCAGCAGGCGTTCGCGGTGGCCACGCCACCACGGTGTGCCACGCGGGCGCACGCTGCCGGCGATCTCGCGCCAGCGCGGTCCGAACACCGCGGTTTCCTCCACCGGCATCGCTCCGCTGTCGATCAGTTCGGCATGCAGGATCGGCAGCAGCCCGTCGGCATCCTCTTCGTCGATGACGAAGGTCAGGTTGAGGTCGTTGGACGACTGCGAAATCATGTGCACGCGTTCGCGGCCGAAGGTGGCCCACACGTCCGACAGCTTGTGCAGCAGCGAACGCATGCCGCGACCGACCAGGGTGATCGCCGCGCAGGGCACGATGACCTTGACCTTGCAGATCTGCGAAAGGTCGGCCGACAGCGCCGCCAGTACATCGGTGCTGACCAGGTTCTCGGACGGATCCAGCGACACGGTGACGTTGGTTTCGGCCGAACCGATCAGGTCCACCGACAATCCGTGCTTCTTGAACAGCCCGAACACGTCAGCCAGGAAGCCCACCTGCTGCCACATGCCGATGCCTTCCATCGACACCAGCACGATGCCGTTGCGGCGGCTGATGGCCTTGACGCCCGGCACCGGCGCGGCACTGCCATCGATGCTGGTGCCCGGCAGCTCCGGCCGCTCGGTATCCAGGATGGCCATCGGCACGCCGCCGTCGCGGCAGGGCTTGATGGAGCGCGGATGCAAGACCTTGGCGCCGGTGGTGGCGATTTCCTGGGCTTCGTAATAGTCCAGCCGGGTCAGCAGGCGCGCGTCCGGCACGTCGCGCGGATTGGCGCTGAACATGCCCGGCACGTCGGTCCAGATCTCCACGCGGCTGGCGCCGAGCAGCGCGCCGAAATAGGCCGCCGAGGTGTCCGAACCGCCGCGCCCGAGGATGGCGGTACCGCCATCGGCATGCCGGGCGATGAAGCCCTGGGTGATCAGCAGGCGGCTCGGCTGCGCACGGAAGCGCTGCGCCCATGCCTCATCGGACTTCCATTGGCAGTTCACCGAAAGCCGCTGCGACCATGCGCTCTGGCTCGGTTGCGGCGGCAGCGCGTCAAGCCACTCGCGCGCGTCCATCCAGCCCATGTCCAGGCCATTGCGGCGCAGGTAGGCCGCGCCCACCGAAGAGGACAGCAGCTCACCATGGCCCAGCACCTCGGCCTGCCAGTCCAGCGGGCGGGCCTGCGCACGTGGATCGTCCAGCAGCGCCTGCAGCGTGGACAGGTGCGCGGCGAGCACGTCGCGGTCCAGCTCCAGTTCGGCCAGGAAGGCTTCATGACGCTCCACCAGCGCCGCCACGCGGTCACGGCTGTCGGCTGCGCCATCGGCAATGGCGGTCAGTTCGTTGGTCACTCCCGACAGCGCGGACACCACCACCAGCACGCGCGAACCGGTTTCTTCCGCGCGTTTTTTCGCCAGTTTCCCGATCGTGTCCCAGCGATGGCGACGCGACACCGAAGTGCCGCCGAACTTGAGTACGATCCAGCGATCGACGAGGGAGGAAGCTGACATGGAGTTTTCTGGATAAGGTAGGGGAACCCGCCCACACAGGGCGGAATCACCGATTCTAAGCCCAACACGCCATCCATGACTGCCTATCGCTACCTTCAGCTCGATGTCTTCGCGTCCCGCCCCGGCACGGGCAATCCACTGGGCGTGGTCTTCGATGCCGGCACGCTGTCCGGCACCGACATGCAGGCACTGGCAGCCTGGCTGAACCTGTCCGAGACCGTGTTCTTCCTGCCGCCGACCGCGCCTGGCGCCGATTACCACATCCGCATCTTCACTCCAGGCAGCGAGCTGCCCTTTGCCGGTCACCCCAGCGTGGGAGCCGCCTGGGCGGCCGTGACCCGGGGTCTGGCACACCCGCGCGACGGTGCCCTGCTGCAGCAATGCGCCGCCGGCCTGCTGCCGGTGCGGGTAGAGGGAAGCCACCACGCCCCGATCATCCACCTGGCAAGCCCCCCGGCACGCCGCTGTGGGGTTGCCGCAACCCTGCCGCCTACCCTGCACGGTCTGGCTGCTCCCGGGTTGGAGGTGGAACTGTGGGACAACGGTCCGCGCTGGTGGCTGATCGCTGCGCGCGATGCCGCCGGCGTGCGTGGCCTGCAGCCGGACATGGCTCAGCTGCGCGACTGGAGCAACGCCACCGGCGCGACCGGCGTGGCGGTATATGCGGAAGAATCCGCCGACGACCACGCGCTGGTGGTACGCGCGTTCTGCCCCGGCGATGCCGTCAACGTGCCGGAGGATCCGGTGACCGGCAGCGCCAATGCGCTGATCGCCGGCAGGCTGGCAGAACGTGGACAGCTGCCCGGCAGGGATGGGCGGTACGTCGCCAGCCAGGGTCGCGAAGTCGGCCGCGACGGCCGGGTGCACCTGCAGGTCGATGCCGCCGGCGTGGCGTGGATCGGCGGCCAGGTCCAACGGATCATCGAGGGTGAACTGCACTGGTAAGCTGCGCGCCTTCCATGCCAACCGCGGAGCCTTCGCCCATGACCACCCGCCGTTTCCTGCAATTGGACGTGTTCTCCCCCGTCCCCGGCGCCGGCAATCCGCTGGCCGTGGTGCTCGATGCCGAAGGCCTGGACGACGTGCGCATGCAGGCGATCGCGCGCTGGACACGGCTGCCGGAAACCACCTTCGTGTTTGCGCCCACCACGCCGGGAAGCAGCTATCGGCTGCGCATGTTCAGCCCACAGAAGGAAGTGCCGTTCGCCGGCCATCCCAGCATCGGCACGGCCCACGCCGTGCTGGAACACCAACTGGCGACACCGGCGGCGGGCGTGCTGGTGCAGGAGGGCATCGCCGGCCAGCTGCCGCTGCGGGTGGAAGACAGCGGTACGGCACGCCGCATTTCGATCCGCACGCCCCGCGCCAGCGTGGCCGAAGTGACCACGGCGGCCGATCCACGCCTGCACCAGGCACTGGCCGGATGGCAGACCGGGGCGCTGCCGCCGGCACGCATGCTCGGCGGTCGCAGCTGGTGGGTGGTTGAGCTGGCTGATGAAAGCGCCCTGCGCAGCCTGCAGCCGGATTGGGATGCGGTGGCTGCCCTGGCCGAATCCACCAACAGCATGGGCGTGTTCGCCTACGCGCGCAGCAGCGGGGAGCCTTGGGACATCGCGGTGCGCGCATTCGTTGGCAACGGCCGGCGCTTCGAGGATGCGGCCTCCGGCGCGGCCAATGCGGTGCTTGCCGCGTGGCTGGACGAGCGCGATGCGCTGCCCGGTGGACGCCGCGATTACATCGCCAGCCAGGGACGCGAGGTCGGCCATGACGCGCGCCTGCACCTGCACGTCGATACCGAAGGCGATGTGTGGTCCGGTGGTCAGGTGCAGACGGTCATACGCGGCACGCTGGACTGGTGAAGCCTGCGGGCCGAGGGCCACCGGCGCTGTATGCGCTCAACGCGCTGCTTCATGCACCGGCTGGCCGTGCACCCGAATCGAGAGCACCTGCGGGCCGGCAGATCGCACGCTGCCGGACCCACATACCGGCCTCAGCCCGCCAGGGTTGCGTCCAGTTCAACCGGCACCGCACTCAGCGCCTTGGAGACCGGACAGTTCTGCTTGGCGTCATCGGCGATGGCGCGGAACTGCTTTTCATCGATGCCGGGCACCACTGCTTTCAGCTTCAACCGGATCGCGGAAAGCTGCGGGCCACCGTCCGTCGAAAGATCCACTTCGGCGCGTGTGTCCAGCGATGTGGCGGTGAATCCAGCCTCCGACAGCTTCGCCGACAGCGCCATCGTGAAGCAGCCTGCGTGTGCCGCAGCGATCAGCTCTTCCGGATTGGTGCCCTTCTCATCGCCGAAGCGGCTGCTGAAGGCATAGCGGGTATTGTCCATCAGCCCGCTCTGCGGCGTGCTCAACTGCCCCTTGCCGGTCTTGAGGTCACCTTCCCAGTGCGCGGTGGCGTGGCGCGAAATACCCATCGGTCATCTCCTTCTGTTGGAATGGATATCAACTTAGCGGCCTTCGCGTTAGCGCCGCGTCGCTCTGCTGCGACGCAATGACGCAACGCCGTCCGGACCGCTGGGAGCCGACGGCGGGACATCGCCCACGCACATGCCGACGGCTGTCTGGAGCGGAAATTTCCGCTTCTTGAAGCGCCTCATACCCCGTGCTGCGGCGCCCCGCACCCCTACAAAGGTCACAGAGAACGCAAAAAAGCCATGTTTTCGGCGTATAACCTATTGGCGGCGCCCCGTAGTTGCCCTACATTGCGCTTGCCGACGGGGTCGGCATGACCACACAACCACCGTTCACGGAACAGGAAACCATGGCAAAGACCGCTAAGAAGGCTGCCCCGAAGAAGGCAGTAAAGAAAGTCGCTACCAAGGCAGCCGCCAAGCCGGCCGCGCCGAAGCCGATCAAGGAAGCACTGACCAAGTCCGGCCTGGTCGCTCACATCGCTGAAGCCTCCGGCGTCATCGCCAAGGACGTACGCGCGGTGCTCGCCTCGCTGGAATCGGCTGTGTCCTCCTCGGTGCACAAGAAGGGCGCCGGCAGCTTCACCCTGCCGGGCCTGCTGAAGATCACCACCGTCAACGTTCCGGCCAAGCCGAAGCGCAAGGGCATCAACCCCTTCACCAAGGAAGAGCAGTGGTTCGCCGCCAAGCCGGCCACCACCAAGCTCAAGGTTCGCCCGCTGAAGAAGCTCAAGGACGCGGCGCTGTAAATCGCCCTGTTGTCCACACGCGAACGGGACGGCCCAAGCCGTCCCGTTCGCGTTTCCGGTGCTCGTCCGATCGTCTCCCTCGCCCCGCGCAACACAGCGTTCGTTCCACTACCCATGCGCGCGCGGACAGGCCGCACGCCCTCCATGCGGGGCTTTCACCGGAACGCGCCGGCCACGCTGCAACGCGATGGAACACTGCGTGCACGACCAGCCGTCGCCGCGCCTGTCGTGCCGCCCTATGGTGGAGATCCCCTCTCACCGGATGCCCGCCATGGCCAGCCCCTCCACGCGTTACCGCCTGACCGTAATGCCGGTCGAGAAGGACGGCCTGCCCTGCAGCGGCCGCTGCACCATCGAACTGGAGCACCGCGCGCAGCAGGACTGGATCCGGCTGCTGGAGGCCAGCCCGCGGCTGGCTGGCTTCAGTGGCGATGAGCGCGCAGCAGTACTGATCGCCGGGCAGATACTGCGCGATGTCCTGCATCGCCATGCCGGAGACGCCGGCCATCCGCTTGCCCCGCACGCTGCGTCCCTCGGCGCCGCGCTGGACGCGCTGGATACCCTGCATCGCCCGGCCTGAAACCGTAGCCGCTACACTGCGCGCTGCACCCGGGGGAGACAGAACGATGCGCAGGATGTGCTGGATGTTGCCGTTGTTGATGGTCGCGTGTTCCTGCCAACGCGCACCCGCCGTCGATCCGGTGACCGATGACCGCCCCCCCACCGGAGAGGTCGCGTCGGCATCGACCACATCATCGGCACCGGCCATCACCGACGTGCCGCTTGACGCGCTTTCAGCGGTCGCGGGAAACGCGCCCGATCCCGGATCGGTGGTCCGCAGCTATGCAAGCCAGCTGCCCATGCATGATCGCGCCGTCCTGGATGCCAGCTGGCAGGTACCGCCCCCGGCCGGACGCGCCGATGATGCGGCGCTGCGTGAACTCAAGGACATCATCACGCTGCGGGTGAATACCGGCACGGCTGTCGCGCGCGACCAGCAGAACCCGTCCCGGCTGATCGAAGTGCCGGTGCGGGTGCGCGCAGTAACCGGCCAGGGCACGCTGCATTACACCGGCTGGTACCGCCTGGTGCCCGATCCCGCCGGCACCGCCTGGCTGATCCAGTCCGCGCATGTACAGCCCGTGCTGGAGTGATGCGCGAGCTCATGCACGTGCCATTCAGTGCAACGGGCTATCTTCTCTGCATCCCCCTTCTGCAGCAGGCATGACCATGCGCTTCCGTACCGTCATCAACCGTCTGGCCGCAGCCACCCTGCTCGTGGCCGCCGCTGTCGGCGCCCAGGCCGCACCGTCCATCGAAGGCCGGCAGCTGTCTGTCGGCGCCGGCGACGTGCAGCAGTACCTGGAAGGCAGCTTCCCGCGCACCCAGGATGCTCTGGGCGGATTGATCGCGCTGACCATGAGTCATCCTCAGCTGACCCTGCCGGCCGGTGAACGCCTGAACCTGGGCATGGACCTCGCACTGGCCACCGCTGGCGGCGCCCCGGCGAAGCTGGGCACCGTCAAGCTCAGCAGCGGCCTGCGCTACGATGCGCAGACCCAGGGATTCCATCTGCAGCAGCCCAGCATGGACGACTTCGTACCGGCGCAGCAGGGCGCGAAACTCGATTCCCGCACCCGCTCGCTGCTCAATGCATGGCTTACCGACTATGCCCAGCGCGAGCCGATCTATCGGATCGACCCGGCGGTGGCCGGGCTGCTCGGGACTCTGCAGGTGCAGTCCGCACAGGTGAAGGATGGTCGGTTGCAGGTGACCTTCAACCAGGACCTGGGCGCGCTGGTACCGGCGGGGCTGCTGGAACGCTGATCCTGTGCAGCCGGGCCCTGCCCGGCTGGCGCGGAATCTGTCGGGCAAAGCCTGCGACAGATTTGCCGGGCAGAGCCCGGCACTACGGGTCAGGTGGCCAATGCCTTGGCGACGGCTTCGCTGAAGGCCGGGATATCATCCGGCTTGCGGCTGGTGATCAGATTCCCATCGACGATTACCTCCGCGTCCTGCCATGTGGCGCCGGCATTGCCCAGATCCTGACGCACGGACGGCCAGGAGGTGACCTTGCGTCCCTTGGCCAGGCCCGAATCGATCAGCAGCCACGGGCCGTGGCAGATGGCGGCAACCGGTTTGTCTGCTGCCGACACATCGCGTATGAAGGCCAGCACGGCGTCGTCGGTGCGCAGCGTGTCGGGGTTGATGACTCCACCCGGCAGCACCAGTGCGTCGAAATCAGCGGCCGACGCCTTCGCCAGCGGCAGGTCGACATCGACCTCGTCGCCCCAGTTCTTGTCCTTCCAACCCTTGATCCGCTTCTCCTTGGCGGGGGACACCACCGTCACTTCCGCGCCCCAGCCCTCAAGTCTTTCCTTCGGGCCGGTCAGCTCGGACTGCTCGAAGCCATGCGTTGCCAGGATCGCAATGCGCTTGCCTGCAAGGTTCTGTGTCATGTCGTGCTCCTGGGTAAAGGAGCAGCCAGCTTCGGCCATCGCGCATTGCAGTGCGGTGACCTGCGCGTGGACGGCGCGTCGAGTCGTGCGCGAAAGCGGGTCAGCGCGCCCGGCGGGCCAATGATCGCAGCCTGATGGTGACGACCAACGATCGTCACCTGACTGCGCCAGCCCGCTGCACTGCTACCGTTTGGGCTGCAGCATGGTGCCGGTGCATTTCTTCGAGCCGCATCGGCATTCCCAGATCTTCTTCAGGCGCGGCGTATGCCGTTCGGCCAGGGTGATGCCGTAGTTGTAGACCAGCTCCTCGCCCGGCTTGATGGCGCGGATCGCCTCGATGAACACCTTGTCCTTGCGCGGATCGCCGTCCTCGCTCTCCTCGATGACCGCTTCACAGTTCGGCGAGCAGCTGTGGTTCATCCAGCGCGCATCGTTGCCACCGTAGTTGGCGTCCAGCACGTAGTCGTCGTTGAGGGTGAACAGGAACGTGTGGCCGCTCTCGACATCGCCGGTATCGCCAGCGTCGACGTCTTCATGGGTGCGCAGCAGCCCCTTGTACTGGATGATCCGCTCCCCCTTGCTGAGGGCGGCGACGGCGAACACGCCGTTGCCATGGATGGCGGACTTGCGGGCTTTGATCTTCTTCGGCATGGACGCGGATACTGGTGGATGGAGAGCGTTGATTCTCCCTTAATCTTCGTGATTGCCAAAATCGCGCCGTGGCCCTGCCCTGCGGGCGCCTACGGAATCGATGAGGCATAATGCCGGGCTTGGATGGCGCTGCATAAAAGCGTACAATTTTGGTCCGCTTTGCAATCCCGCTGATGCCATCATGCTCCGCGTCACCAAGCTCACCGATTACGCCACCGTCGTGCTGACCGTGCTCGCCGCCCATCCGGGCGAAGTGCTGAGCGCGACCGAGCTGGCCGAGTTCACCGGCCTGGAACCGCCCACCGTCAGCAAGGTCCTCAAGCCACTGGCACAGGCCGGGCTGGTCGAAGGCCTGCGCGGCGTGCGCGGCGGCTACCGGCTGACCCGCGCACCCGGTGACATCTCGCTGTACGCGGTCGTGGAGGCCATGGAAGGTCCGCTCGCGCTGACCGAATGCAGCCACGACAACCACCAGTGCGGCATGGCGCCCAAGTGCGGCGCGCGCAGCAGCTGGCGGCTGATCAACGACGTGGTGTCCGAAGCATTGCGCAATGTCACCCTCGTGCAGATCCTGCCCCCCCTTCCCCTTGCCGACGAACAGCAGCGCCGCGCCATCGCGGCGGCTGTCGTCTCCTGATCCCAGGCAGCCCCCATGGCCACCGAAACCATCGACACCATCGCTCCCGGCGACACGCCCAACCGCGAAATCCACGAGCAGCTCGGCCGCAAGTATTCGGCCGGCTTCATCACGGACATCGAATCCGACTCGCTGCCGCCCGGCCTGGACGAGGACACCGTCCGCGCCCTGTCGGCGAAGAAGGACGAGCCGGAATGGATGACCGAGTGGCGCCTGCAGGCGTACCGCCATTTCCTGACCATGCCGATGCCGGACTGGGCCAAGCTGCAGATCGCGGCGATCGACCTGCAGGCGCTGAGCTACTACTCCGCGCCGAAGGGGCCGAAATACGCCTCGCTGGATGACGTGCCGAAGGAGCTGCTGGATACCTACGACAAGCTGGGCGTGCCGCTGCACGAGCGCGCGAAGCTGGCCGGCGTGGCGGTGGACGCGGTGTTCGATTCGGTCTCCGTCGGTACCACCTTCCGCAAGGAACTGGCCGAGAAGGGCGTGATCTTCTGTTCCATGTCCGAGGCCATCAAGGAGCATCCGGAACTGGTGCGCCAGTACCTGGGCAGCGTGGTACCGGTGGGCGACAACTACTTCGCGGCGCTGAACTCGGCAGTGTTTTCCGATGGCAGCTTCGTGTTCATTCCCAGGGGCGTGCGTTGCCCGATGGAACTGAGCACCTATTTCCGCATCAACGCCGGCCACACCGGCCAGTTCGAGCGCACCCTGATCATCTGCGAGGACAAGGCGTACGTGTCCTATCTGGAAGGCTGCACCGCGCCGATGCGCGATGAGAACCAGCTGCACGCCGCCGTGGTCGAGCTGGTCGCACTGGAAGATGCCGAAATCAAGTATTCCACGGTGCAGAACTGGTACCCGGGCGACGAAAACGGCGTCGGCGGCATCTACAACTTCGTCACCAAGCGTGCCGAATGCCGGGGCGCGCGCAGCAAGGTCACCTGGACCCAGGTGGAGACCGGTTCGGCCATCACCTGGAAGTACCCGTCCTGCGTGCTGCTCGGCGACGACTCGGTCGGCGAGTTCCATTCGGTCGCGCTGACCCACCATCGCCAGCAGGCCGACACCGGCACCAAGATGATCCACATCGGCAAGCGCACCAAGAGCAAGATCATCAGCAAGGGCATCAGCGCCGGACGTGGCCAGAATACCTACCGCGGCCTGGTGCGCGTGGACCGCAATGCCGACGGCGCGCGCAACTACACGCAGTGCGATTCGCTGCTGATCGGCAAGAAATGCGGCGCGCACACGTTCCCGTACATCGAGGTAAAGAACCCCGGCGCCACGGTCGAACACGAGGCAACCACCTCCAAGATCTCCGACGACCAGCTGTTCTACTGCCGCGCACGCGGCATCAGCCAGGAAGACGCGGTGTCGCTGATCGTCGATGGCTTCTGCAAGCAGGTGTTCCGCGAACTGCCGATGGAATTCGCGGTGGAAGCCAAGAAGCTGCTGGAAGTCAGCCTGGAAGGCTCGGTCGGATGAGGATCCTGCTGACCCTGGCCCTGCTGGCCGGTACCGCCGCGTCGGCCTGGGCCGCCACCGATGCCGATGGCTGCAACCCGGAAGGAAGCCAGATGGAGCTCAATGCCTGCGCGGCCCGCGATTTCCGCAGGGCCGATGCCGAGCTCAACACGGTGTTCCGGCAGATCGTGGCGAAGCTGTCCGGCCAGCCGGTGGCGCTGTCGCGGCTGAAGGAGGCGCAGCGCCTGTGGGTACAGCTGCGCGATGCCGACCTGGAGGCCCGCTACCCGGTCGCCAAGGACGAAGACCCACGCATGCTGTACGGCTCGATGTACCCGATGCTGTATTCGGGCGCCAAGGCCGCCCTCACCACCACGCGCACGGCGTACCTGCGCGGCGAATTCCTCGAGCGCAGCGAATACGACCTCTGAGTCGTGCTGCCGCCAGCCCCCCTATCTGACAAGACGACCATTGCAATGTTGAAGATCGACAACCTCCACGCCAGCATCGGCGACAAGGAAATCCTCAAGGGCCTGTCGCTGGACGTGAAGCCCGGCCAGGTGCACGCCATCATGGGCCCCAACGGCGCCGGCAAGTCCACGCTGGGCAATGTGCTGGCCGGCCGCGACGGCTATGACGTAAGCGAAGGCAGCGTGCGCTTTGAAGGTGCCGACCTGCTGGAGCTGGAACCGGAAGCGCGCGCCGCCGCCGGCCTGTTCCTGGCGTTCCAGTATCCGGTGGAGATCCCCGGGGTGAACAACACCTACTTCCTGCGTGCCGCGCTCAACGCGCAGCGCAAGGCGCGTGGCCAGGAAGAACTGGATTCAATGCAGTTCCTCAAGCTGGTGCGCCAGAAGCTGGCCGTGCTGCACCTGAAGGACGAACTGCTGCACCGGGGTGTCAACGAAGGCTTTTCCGGTGGCGAAAAGAAGCGCAACGAGATCTTCCAGCTGGCAGTGCTGGAGCCGAAGCTGGCGATCCTGGACGAAACCGATTCCGGCCTGGACATCGACGCGCTGAAGAGCGTGGCCGACGGCGTCAACGCACTGCGCAGCCCGGACCGTTCGTTCCTGGTCATCACCCATTACCAGCGCCTGCTGGACTACATCAAGCCGGACGTGGTGCATGTGCTGGCCGATGGCCGCATCGTGCAGTCCGGTGGCACGGAACTGGCGCTGGAGCTGGAGAAGCACGGCTACGACTTCCTCAAGGAACGCGTGGTGCCGGAGGCGGCGGTCTGATGAGCGCGCTGCTGGATTCGATGACCAAGGCATTCTGCGGCAGCGATGCGCGCCGTGAGGTGCTTGATGCGGCGCTGCGCGACGGCCTGCCCGGCCCGCGCAGCGAAGCCTGGAAGTACACGTCGCTGCGCCAGCTGGAGCGGCGTGGTTTCTCGCCGGCACCGCTGGCGCCGCCGACGCTGGATGCCGGTCAGCTGGCCAGCGGCGCGCTGGCAGATGTGCCCGCGCCACGGCTGGTATTCCTCAACGGCCGCCTGCACGACGGCCTGAGCGACACCGGCGGACTGCCCGATGGCGTGCGGCTGGAAACGCTGTCGACCACCCTGGCCGCCGGTGAGGAAAGCGCGCGCTTCCTGGCCCGCAGATATGAGCGCAGCGATGAGATCTTCGCCCGCCTGAACGCTGCCCTGGCCGATGAAGGCGTGGTGCTGCGCGTGGATGAAGGCGTGCAGGTGGAGGTGCCGCTGCAGCTGGTATTTGCCAGCGTGGCGGGCGACACCGACCTGGCCTGGCACCATCGCCACCTGGTGGAGCTGCGCGCCGGCGCCCGCCTGGATATCGTCGAACATCGCCTGCAGGTGGGCGACGCCGCGCACCTGGACAACACCGTGGCACATGTCCATCTGGCACATGGCGCGGTGCTCCGGCATGCCCGCGTGCAGGCCGGTAGTGCCCGCCACACCAGTTTCCTGCGCACCGATGCGGTGCTTGCCCGCGATGCGCACTACCACCGCGTGGACCTTGAACTGGGCGCCGCGCTGAGCCGCCATGAACTGAACGTTCGGCTGGAAGGCGAAAATGCCGAGCTGACCGCCAACGGCGTGCTGCTGGGTACCGGACGCCGACACGTCGACACCCGCCTGGGCATCGAGCACATCGCGCGCGACACCCGTGCCGGCATGCTGTGGCGTGGCGTGGCCGCCAACCGCAGCCGGGTGGTGTTCCATGGCGGCATCCACATCCGCGAGGGCGCCGATGGCACCGACGCCAACCTGTCCAACAAGAACCTGCTGCTGTCGGCCGACGCCGAGATCGATACCCAGCCGACGCTGGTGATCGATGCCGAAGAGGTCAAGGCCGCCCATGGCGCCACGGTGGGGCAGCTGGACGCCAATGCGCTGTTCTACCTGCGTTCGCGCGGATTGCCCGCGCCGCAGGCGCAGGCGCTGCTCAGCGCCGCGTTCTGCCACGAACCGCTCCAGGTATTGCCGGACGCCCTGCGGGAGCAGCTGGCGCGCAGGCTGGACCGCGCCCTGGCCGAGGCAGGCGTGGCATGAACCTGGCCACGCCACGCCCACACGACCCGACCGGCGCGACGCCCGACTGGGACCGCGTGCGCCTGGATTTCCCGCTGCTGATGCGCGAAGTCCACGGCAAGCCGCTGGTGTACTTCGACAACGCCAACACCGGCCAGAAGCCGGTGCAGGTGATCGGCGCGGTGGATGAGTTCTACCGCCGCTACAACGCCAATGTCAGCCGTGCCGTGCACGCGCTCGGCACCGAGGCCACCGACGCCTACGAAGGCGCACGCAACACGCTGGCGCGCTTCCTCAACGTGCGCGCCAACGAGCTGTTGCTGTGCAGTGGCACGACCTTCGCGCTGAACCTGGTGGCCTACTCGTGGGCGCTGCCGCGCCTGAAGGCCGGCGATGTCATCCTGGTGTCGCGCATGGAACACCATGCCAACATCGTGCCGTGGCAGCTGGTCGCCGAGCGCACCGGCGCGACCATCCGCGTCGCCGAGATCACACCGGAAGGCGCGCTGGATCTGGACGCGCTGCGCAAGGCGATGACCCCCGAGGTCAAGCTGCTGGCCGTGGCCCACGTCTCCAACGTGCTGGGCACCGTCAACCCGGTCCGCGAGATCTGCCGTGAAGCGCGCAGGCGCGGCATCATCACCGTTGTGGACGGCTCGCAGGCCGTGCCGCACCGCAAGGTCGACGTGGCCGCGATCGGCTGCGATTTCTACGCCATCACCGGCCACAAGATGTGCGGCCCCACCGGCACAGGTGCCCTGTGGGCGAAGCGCGAGCACCTGGACGCCATGCCGCCGTTCCTCGGCGGCGGCGAGATGATCAAGGAAGTGAGCTTCGAAGGCACTGTTTTCAACGAAGCGCCGCACAAGTTCGAAGCCGGTACCCCCAACATCGCCGGCTTCATCGGCCTGGGGGTGGCAGCGGAGTACCTGGAGTCGCTGGGACTGGCGAACGTGGAAGCGCGCGAAGCCGAACTACTGGCGCATTTCAGCGAGGAACTGCGGAAGATCGATGGCCTGCGCATCTTCGGCACCACGCCGGACAAGGCCGCCGTGGTGTCGTTCCTGATCGAGGGCGCACACGCCCACGACCTGGCCACCCTGCTGGACCTGGAGGGCGTTGCCGTGCGCTCCGGCCAGCACTGCGCACACCCGCTGCTGCAGTATTACGGGGTTGCCGCCACCTGCCGTGCATCGCTGGCGTTCTACAACACCCATGAGGAAATCGAGCGTTTCATCGTGGCATTGAACAAGGTGCGCCGGCTGCTGGGCTGATCCAGCCTCCCATCTCTTCATGCCGGAAAGCGACGCCGCGGACCTCCGCGGCGTTGCCTTGTCACGACCGGAATTCATCCGGGCAGTCGTTTCCTGCCTATCGGAAAATTCTTCTTTACCGGCCTGATTCAAGACAGCTTCGCGACACAGAATGCATTTCCGCATTCCCGGAGTGCGATGCGACCGCATGCGCCCCGGCCGACCGCACGATGGAATTCCATCGGCTGCGGAAGTATCACCATGCGATACATGAACGGCCTGCCGGGCCTGATCCTGGCCATTCCCCTGATGACGACCGCCGTTCCGGCGAACGCGGAAATCGCCCAGCCTGGCCATATCGCAGACAAGAGCCGCACGTTGGATGAAGCGACGTTCGTCATGTCCCACAACGCATTCAACCACAGCGGCGTCCTGCCCAACCAACGACTGTCGATTGTCGCCCAGCTTGCCCGGGGCGTTCGCGGGTTCATGCTGGACATCCACAACCATGATGGCCAGCTTCATGTCTGCCATGGCACCTGCATCGCCCCGATCTCAAGGGTCGCCCTGCTGAAGACGGATCTCGGCAACCTCAGCAGCTGGCTCGACACCCATCCTGACGATGTCATCGTCGTGCATATGGAGATAGCCGATGCGTCGGTGGACAACGCAACGTTCGCACGCTTCTTCCAGAACAATCCCGCGCTGTCATCGCATGTTTTCAACCCCGATTCCGATGTCTGGGCAGGACATCGCAACTGGCCGAAAATCAGCGAGCTCATCGCGCGCGACCAGCGCCTGCTGCTGATGGCCGATCGCTCCGAAGTCTCGGGCATCGTCAATGCCGCCAGCCGGCCCTACATATTCCATGACCAGTCCATCCTGGTGCAGAACACCTACAACATCGGAGATACCATCGGCCAGCATGATTATGACTGCAGCACGCGCTGGGATCATCTCCCTCTGAGCGCCAGAATCGGCCTCAAGGGGTGGAACCGACTGTTCCTGATGAATCATTTCCATAAGATTCCTGAACTGACCCATGGCGATTTCGACAATCGCTGGGACCACATCGAAGACCGCGAAATAAAACACTGCAAGCGCCGCCCGACGTTCATCGCCGTGGATTCAGTTGATCGTGGCGACGTTCTGGAATATGTCGAACACCGCAACAACGGCGGCGTGGCGGCCTACGAAGGCGATGACGCGACGCAGGATGTGGTCTGTGGGTTCAGCAGCGTCGTGTCGCGCAACTGGAGTCTTCACGATGGCGAACGGCTGGGCTGCGAGAACGACGAGATGCGCTCGCTGAAGCTCCGGGGCATGAAGGCAGGGCAACGGATTACGTTCTACGACCGTCCCGATGGCTCACGCGATGATGACTTCGGCGTCCTCAACATCGACAAGGACATCCCATGGGATGATCCGCAGGTGGTGAATCGTCTGGAACGCACGCAGAGCAGTCCATTCTTCCGGTATGCCTACTCCGGCGGCAATGGCCTGAGTGGCAAGGTGTCCCATATCCTCGTACAGCCGTCAGCGGATCCGGGGTCGGATTCCGCCGTCGTGCTGTTGAATGGAAACAATGGCAAAGGCGGGGTGACATGCACATTTGGCCTTGCCGCGAGCGACTTCTGGAATCTCAAGGACACCTCCGGGTGCCACAACGACGATGCACGTTCGATGCGGATCATTTCCGGCCGGAAGGGAACGGTCATCACCGTGTATGACTCGCCAGGCGGATCAACAGACGACGATTACACCGTCATTCGCCTGAAGCAGGACATCCATCAGCCCAACGACCTTGCCACGTTCGAGAAAAACATCAGTGACGCCACGCTGGACGTCAAGCACCACCACCGCAACGGCCTGGACGGCAAGGTATCCGCCATTCGCGTACAGCTGCCCTGACCTGCCGCTACCCTGCCGGGACAGGCCCGACATGGAGTCCAGCCAGGTCGATGCATGAGGAACGTCGCTGCCCCGCCAGGCGAGCCGAAATCCACGGCCAGCGGTACACTGACGCCCATGGACACGCTGACTTTCCGCGCCGCCACTGCGGCCGACATTCCCTCCCTGATCGAGCTGGTTACCTCCGCCTACCGCGGTGACGCCAGCCGTGGCGGCTGGACCACCGAAGCCGACCTGCTGGATGGCGCCCGCATCGATGCCGAAGGCCTGCAGGCCGACCTGGACCGCCCCCGGTCGACGATCCTGGTGGCTGAGCAGCAGGGGCAACTGCTGGCCTGTGCCCACGTTGCCGACGGCGGAGACCATGGCTATTTCGGCATGTTCGCCGTGGCCCCGGGCCAGCAGGGTTCGGGTATCGGCAAGCGGATGATCGCCGAGGCCGAGGCACACGGGGTCCGCGAATGGGGACTGGGCAGCATGCTGATGACCGTCATCGACGTCCGCGAGGAACTGATCGCCTTCTACGAACGCCGCGGTTACCACCGTACCGGGATCAAGAAGCCCTTTCCGTATGGCGATGAACGCTTCGGCATTCCCAAACGCGATGATCTGCGCTTCGAGGTGCTGGAGAAAGTGCTGGACAGGGCCACGGCATGAGCGCGACCTGGACGTTCGTCTGCGCCTCCAGTGAACTGCTGCCGGGCGAGATGAAGAGCGTGTTCGACGAGGTCACCGGCACGCCGATCGTTGTGTTCAATCTGGACGGCGAGCTCCATGCACTGGAAGACCAGTGCACGCATGAGGAATTCGAGCTTTCCGCAGGCGAGTTCAACACGCAGGAAGGCAGCATCGAATGCGTGCTGCATGGCGCGCGGTTCGATGTGCGCGATGGCCGCGCCCTGTGCGCGCCGGCCTACAGCCCCGCGCCGACGTTTCCAGTGAAGCGTGAACACGACGCTGTGTGGACACGCGATGACCGCGATTGATACGTCCGCGGATCATGCAGGCGTCGCTGGACGCCGTGCATGATCGTGACCAGCCGGGGCATCTGCGACAAGGCCTTCGGCTTCGTTGCCCAACGTGGCCTGCTGTTCATACACCCACTGCGTCAGGTATAGGTCCAGTACCGGCAGGCCGACGCAGGTCACCAGCACCGGGCGGCGCAGCATGCACGTTCCCGACATGACTTCATGCAGGTTGCGGACGTGGAAGGCGCTGGCCAGGTCCCGCAGCCGTTGGCCCTGGCGGGAAAAGAACAGGGCCAGGCTCTGCGAATCGCGATGGCAGACACTGGACACGTCGTCGCAGATGACCGATCCATCGCCCAGCGCTCTTTCGATGAACGCGGCTGGCAGTTCGTCGCCGCCAAGGTGCAGCACGACGATATCCCCGGCGAGTGCTTCGGCCGGCATGATGGGTGCCGCCGCATTGGTGGCGGTAATGATCATGTCGACCGACGTGTCGTCGACCGATGCTGCCGCCCGCACGTCCAGCCCGGTCCTCCGCGCTGCCGCCGCAGCGAATCGTTCGGCGTTCTCCTGCCGGCGACTGCGGACGAGAATGCGCTGGATGCGATCAGGATGATGCGCGCGCAGGTCATCCACCACGCAATCGGCAATGGGACCCGTGCCATGCAGGCACAGCGATATCGCCGGCCGCTGCATCAGCGCCGCATCCACCACCATCGAGGCATAGGCACCGGTCCTGCGCGCTGAAATCATCGTGCCATCGAACATGGCCAGTGGACGCATGCTGAGCTTGTCGTACAGGATGATCAATGACTGCGAACGTGCTCTGCCCAGCGCTTTGTTGAGGGCATTGGAACCGACGATCTTGACCGCGCAGTAGCGGCCGTTCGCACTGACAAGCGCATTGAGCTTCCAGTTCAGGCGTTCCTCGCGTGGACACATGTCCGCCAGGGACTGGCCCACCAGCGGGAGCAGTTCGTCGTCGCTCGGCTGCAGTACCGCCTTGGTTCCGTAGGCGATGCCTTTTGCCATGTCCGCCACGGCACGTCGGGCAAGCATGCCCGCCACGCGCGCATCCAGCCCGGCCGAATCCGCACGGTCGCTCAGCAGCGGTTTGAACGGGGCCGCCTCGCCATCACGAACCTGCCACATGGAAATCACCTGCGATATTGGGAAGGGACCCAACCGTAGCGATCGCCGTTGCCGCAATCCCGGATGAAACGCACGCATGCGTCCAGTAGCGGTGGATACTGATATTGGATTGCGACAGATCCCGACCCCCACCGCCTTTCGGATCGCGTCGCCTGCCGTACCCCAAAACACATGAAGATGCGAATCGTTATTATTCCTGTTATCTTGTGTGTCATCGTGTAACGGGTCCTCTTCTGCATGGCGCTGCCGGTGTCCGCCACCGCGTTCTATCGTGTTGCCCGTTGTGGGTGGCCGTTGATCGTGGCCGCGCTGCTGACTCTTATGCTCGGATGGGCGGCGTTGCAGGAAAACGATCACGTTGCCACCGGCCCGTCCGGTGGGCTGACGCAGCAGGCACGGACGCCGTCTCCCGATGGGATGCCACTGGAACAGGCCCTGCTGCGCGCCGACACGCAGCCTGACGCTGGCCGTGGCGGCAAACTTCCGCCCCTGCCTGCGCGGTTCGCCACGGGCGACGCCCCACCGCGCGCACGTGCCGCCGTGTCTCTGCCGGCCGCCCTGCCATCTCCGCGGCCGTCGCTGCGCCAGCCACCCGGCCAGGCACCACCCGCGCACGCCTGATCCCGCACGTCCCCGGCATCCCAGGATGCCGGCAGGACCTTCGCACATCCGGTTTTCCCCCGCTGTATCCCCATGCCCCCACACCGGCGCCTGCCACGGACGCCGTGTTCGTCGGTGGCGCGTCCTTTCCCGCATTACAGAAGCCAATGCCCATGAGTCCGATCAAGAGCCGCAAGCACGCCTCTCCGCTCCGCCCCCTGCCGCTGGCCACCGCCAGCCTCGCCGTGGGCCTGTCCGTGCTTCCCGGCCTGGCGCACGCCGAGGCCGCCGACCCTGCCCGCACGCTGGACAAGATCGACGTGCATGCCACCGCCGGCTACAAGGCCGAGAAGGTCGCGTCGCCGAAGTTCACCCAGTCCCTGCAGGACACCCCGCAGACCATCCAGGTCATCACCAGTGACCTGTTCAACCAGCAGGGCGCCACCACGCTGACCGAGGCGCTGCGCAACAGCCCGGGGGTGGGCACCTTCTTCGCGGGTGAGAACGGCAACACCAACACCGGCGACACCATCTACATGCGCGGTTTCGACACATCCAGCAGCATCTTCGTCGATGGCGTGCGCGACCTCGGCTCGATCTCCCGCGATGTGTTCAACACCGACCAGGTGGAAGTGGTGAAGGGGCCGGCCGGCACCGACAACGGCCGCAGCGCCCCGACCGGCGCGATCAACATGGTCAGCAAGCAGGCCAACCTGCATGACAGCATCGCCGGCACCGCCACGCTGGGGAGCGACCAGCAGCGACGTGCCACCGCCGACTGGAACCAGGTGCTCGGCGCGACCAGTGCGCTGCGCCTGAATGCCCTGTGGCAGGACAGCGACCAGCCCGGTCGCGACGAGGTCAACAACAAACGCTGGGGCATCGCGCCCTCGCTGGGTTTCGGCCTGGGCACGGATACCCGTTATTTCCTGAATCTGCTGTACGTGGAACAGGACAACATTCCCGACGGCTTCGTGCCGACCATCGGCCTGCCGGGCTGGACCCCGCAGCCGGGTCTGGGGCAGCTGGCCGGCCATCCAGTGAACCCGGAGAACTTCTACGGCACCCATTACGACCATGACGATGTCACCGCGCGCATGGCCACCTTCCGCTTCGAGCACGACTTCTCCGATGCGCTGAAGCTGACCAACACGCTGCGCTGGGGCCGGACCGAGCAGGACTACCTGCTGATCGCGTTCATGTCCACCGGCGGCACGGCCGCCGACCCGCGAGCCGGCAACATCAAGTGGACCAACATCGACGATCTGTCCACCTATACCCTGGCCCGCAGCAATCCGACCTACAAGGACCAACGCAACACCATCCTTACCGACCAGCTCAACCTGCGCGCGGATTTCAGCACCGGCAGCGTGCGCCACAACCTGAGCACCGGCGTGGAACTCACACGCGAAGAACAGCAGAACTGGACGCTCGTCGGCGCCGGCGCGCTGACCCCCACACCTCTGTATGCTCCGGACCCGCACAACGCCGGCACCCTGTCGTGGGCGCGCAATGGCGCCGGCAGCGATGGCCGGACCGATACCGCCTCGCTGTACGCGTTCGATACGCTGGCCTTCGGTGAGCAGTTCCTGCTGACCGCCGGCCTGCGCGTGGATCATTACCGGACCGAATACCGCAGCAGCGCCGCCTGCGGCGGCAGCGGCCGCGGTGCGGTCAGCTGTGGCAGCCTGCCCACCGGCAGCCTGGTGGAGACGGTCAACACCGATACCGAGGACACGCTGCTCAACTGGAAGCTGGGCGCGGTCTACAAGGCCAACGACGCGGTCAGTCTGTATGCCAACTACGCCCTGTCGCAGCAGCCGCCGGGCGGCGCCAACTTCCAGTTGGCCACCGCCGCCGGCAACGCCAACGGCATCAACGCCGATCCGCAGAAGGCGCGCACGTTCGAAGTGGGCACCAAGTGGAGCGTGCTGGATGAAGCGCTCGCGCTGAACGTGGCGCTGTTCCGCACCCAGGTGACCAACGAGATCAACAGCCAGGTACTGGACGACAACGGCAATCCCACCCAGACCGGCGAGAAGCGGGTACAGGGCGTGGAGCTGTCGGCGGTTGGCCGGATCACCAGCAACTGGTCGCTGTCGGCCGGCTATACGCGCATGGATACCAAGGTTGTCGAAGGCGCCAACGTGGCCAGTGATGGCTCGCCCAGCCTGACCTACACGCCGGACGACGCGTTCACTGGCTGGACGACCTACACGTTGCCGCACGGCGTGACCCTCGGCGGCGGCGTGCGCTACTCCGGCAGCATGCATCGCGGCACCGATGGCGCGGTGGGCACCCCCCAGTTCACCAAGTCCTATACGGTGTATGACGCAGTGGCGTCCTGGGCGGTCAACGACAGCCTGGTGCTGCGCTTGAACGGCTACAACCTGTTCGACAAGCAGTACGTGGCCGCGATCAACAAGAGCGGCTACCGTTATACCCCGGGTGCCCCGCGCACCTTCCTGCTCAGCGCGGATTTCCGCTTCTGAGCCCGCGCGCGGGGCAGCGCCAGCCGCCCCGCGCCTTCTTTCCGGATCTGCCCATGCTGCTGCACATTCCCAACGTCCTGTCCGCTGAAGAGCTGCGCTCGCTGCGCCAGCGACTGGACGCCGCCGACTGGACCGATGGCCGCGAAACCGTCGGCCTGCAGGGCGCGCAGGTAAAGCGCAACGAGCAGCTGCCCGATGCCTCCCCGCTGAAGGCCGAACTCGGCTCGGTGGTACAGCACGCGCTGCAGCGCAATCCGCTGTTCTTCGCCGCCGCGCTGCCACTGAAGATCCTGCCGCCGCGCTTCAACCGCTACCAGGGCGGAGGCACTTATGGTTTCCATGTGGATGGCGCGGTGATGGCCACAGGTGTCCACGGCCACCTGCGTTCGGATGTCTCCTGCACGCTGTTCCTGTCCGCGCCGGATGAGTACGACGGTGGCGAACTGGTGGTCAGCGATACCTACGGCGAACACGAAGTGAAGCTGCCCGCCGGCGATCTCATCGTGTATCCCTCCAGCAGCCTGCACCAGGTCAACCCGGTGACCCGTGGCGCTCGGCTGGCATCATTCTTCTGGGTACAGAGCATGGTCCGCGACGATGCCCAGCGGCGTCTGCTGTGGGAGACCGATACGGCGCTGGAACGACTTCGCCAGAGCGGCGCCGACGCCACCGCCGTGCTGCAGCTGAGCAACGTGTACCACAACCTGCTGAGACGCTGGTCACAGGTGTGACCGACCGTAGAGCCGCGCTTTGCCCGGCTGGCGCATTGCTGCTCAGGGGGGCAGAGCCCCGCTCTACCGCGCCCGTGAACGGTTCTCATTTGCAATGGTTAACGCCTCTCACTACAATCACGCCCCGTACACGCCGGTCCTGTCCGGCGATACCTCCGGGGCCTTCCTTGTACCGTCCACACCGCCATCGCCAGCTCGGTGCCGCCATGCGCGGACAGCGCCCGGCGCTGTCCAGCCTGCTGGCGTGGATTGCGGTACTGGCCCTGCTGATGGGGTCGCTGGCGGTGCTGGCCCCGACGATGGGACCTGGCACGGCAACCGCCCTGCCGCAGCTGCCGCTGGAAGAACGCGGTGGCGGCGAAGACAGCCTGCACGAAGAGGCACCGGCCAAGCTGCGACGGGCCACCGTGCAGGCCCAGCGGATGGGCGACGCGCTCCCCCCGCTGGCGGTCATGAGGCCAGCCATCACGGTATGGAAACTGATCATCCGGCCGCAGCAGGAACCAGCACGCCTGACCGGCTGCTGGTCCGATGCCAGCCCGCGTCCGCCGCGCGACGATGCGCCGGGACGTCGTCAGCAACGCGGCCAAGCGCCCCCGCTGGCCTGATCCAGATCCGGTCCCGGTAGCGACCACGACAGTGGCGCGCCCACCGGCGAACCCGTCGTAGACCCTTCGCCCTGACCGGGCACATCGCGCTCGCCCCGCATCCTGCGCGCAGGCGGCGCTCCCTTGCATTCATTTCGAGGTTGCCTCCATGGCCCAGCGCCATCGTTTCCGTTCGTCCCTGTCCCGCCATGCCCTCACCGGCGCCCTGCTCTGCGCCCTGCATGCGCCGGCCTTCGCCAGCGGAGCGCCTGCAGGCGCGCCGCAGACCCTGGATGCGGTGGTGGTTACCGCCTCCGGTTTCGAGCAGAAGATCACCGATGCCCCGGCCAGCATCTCGGTCGTCACCCGCGAAGATCTGGCCAAGCGCCCCTACATGACGCTGCTCGACGCGGTGCGCGACCTGGAAGGCGTGGACGTCGGCGAAACGCGCGACAAGACCGGCCAGGGCAGTATTTCCCTGCGCGGCATGGGCTCGGATTACACCCTGATCCTGGTCAATGGACGCCGCCAGAACAACCACGGCGACATCTATCCGAACAACTTCGGCGGCAACCAGTTCAACCACATCCCGCCGTTGGACGCCATCGAGCGCATCGAGGTCATCCGCGGGCCGGCCTCCACCCTGTACGGCGCCGATGCCATGGGCGGTGTCATCAACATCATCACCAAGCGCTCGCTGGACGGCTGGAGCGGCTCGGCCACGTTGGCGCGCACCTTCGAGACCGACGACGAGTTCGGCGATGACAGCACCGCCGATCTGTACGTGTCCGGGCCGCTGGTGCCGGGCGTACTGAACCTCAGCGCGCGTGCCAGCTGGTACGACCGCAAGGCATCCAGTCCAGTGTATGCGCCGGCCACCGATCCCAACGGCACCCGGCACCCGCGTCCGCTGGGCTTCGGCGGCGGCGGCAAGACCGTGGACAACACCAACAAGGCCGGCGGTCTCAGCCTTGAGTGGAACATCAGCGACGCCCAGCGCCTGACCGTGGACTACGACACCTCGCGGCAGGAATACGACAACTCCATCAAGATCAACGACGACGGCGACGAGGAATACCCGGTCGGCACCGTCGACAGCCTGGCCAGCATCTGGCGCAGCTCCAACTTCTGTCGCGGTGGCGCGGGCGCCAACGCCGCAGCCTGCAGCAACAACGGCGGCACGTGGAGTCGCCGCGCCGACCCGCGCGTGGGCTACAGTGCCACGCAGGAGTTCACCCGTGATGCCTGGGCGCTCACCCATGAAGGCAACTGGGGCTTCGGCAACAGCCTGGTCTCGCTTTCGCACGTGGCGACCAACAACGATGGACGCACCATGCCGTTCACCGTAGCCGAACGCGAGCACCTGCTGCAGATGATCGATGCCACCGGTCCGTATGCCGGCATGCCACTGGCTGATCGCCGCGCACTGGCCGAATCGACGTTCCTGCCGCGTCCGAAGCGCACCCTGGAAAGCGCCCAGTACACCCTGGACGCCAAGCTGGACATCCCGTTCCAGGCAGCGGGCCAGCACGTGGCCGTGGTCGGCGCGCAGGTGATCCGCGGCGAACTGACCGACGGTGTGTTCGGCACCGAATCCGGTACGCCGGGCCAGGCGCAGGACCACAACATGTATTCGCTGTTCGCCGAGGACACGTGGACGGTGATCGAACCGCTGGGCATCACCTATGGCCTGCGCTACGACGACCATGAAGTGTTCGGTGACCACCTGAGCCCGCGCCTGTATGGCGTGTACACGGTCAATGACGCATGGACGGTGAAGGGCGGCGTGAGCACCGGCTTCAAGACGCCCAAGACCACCCAGCTGTACGACGGCGTGACCGGCTTCGGCGGCCAGGGCACGTCGCCGATGTACGGCAACCCGGACCTGAAGCCGGAAACCAGCACCAGCACCGAGCTGGCGGTGTATTGGCAGCATCCGGGTGGGCACACCTTCAACGCCACGGTGTTCTACAACCGCTTCGACGACAAGATTTCCTCGCAGCCCTGCGGCCCTGGCCTGACCCTGCCGTGCACCGCCAGCGGCGAGTACGCCGAACTGGGCTATGCCAGCAGCTCGCGGACGGTGAACATCGACGAGGTGGTCATCCAGGGTGCGGAAGTCGCTGGCCGCTGGAACATCAACACGCACTTCGGCCTGCGCGCCAACTACACCTTCACCGACAGCGAGCAGAAGAGCGGCGCGGCGAAGGGGCGGCCACTGGGCAACAGCGCACGGCACATGGCGAACGCCACCTTCGACTGGCAGGCCAGCGACCGTTTCAACGTGTTCCTCACCGCCGAAGCGCGCTCCAAGCGCTACCGCGACGTGAGCACCGCCACCGGCCAGGAGTTGTATTACAAGGATTACACGGTACTGCACCTGGGTGCGTCCTACGAAGCGACGCAATGGCTGACCGTCAACGCCCGCATCAACAACCTGCTGGACCGCGACTTCACCACCTACCAGACCCTGTTCGCCGATATCGATGGCAGTGGCGTCTACGGTGACAGTGCCAATGAAGTGCTGTTCGAGGACGACTACAACAACAAGGACAAGGCCCGGAACATCTGGGTGAGCCTGAACGTCCGTTTCTGAGGAAAGTGGGTTGCCCGGCCCGGGGCGGGATTAACACTGTGTGATATTCAA
>JAEZCF010000079.1 GCA_023430045.1 Pseudomonadota bacterium
GTGCCCAGGTGCCCGGCGCTTCCGCGCCGGTGGTGGGCGCCCAGGCCGACGCGCCGCCCACCGGACAGCGGGTGACCGTCACCACCGACGTGCTGCGACTAGTGCTGGACGGCGGCCGCGTGCTGGACGCCGAGCTGCTGCAGTTCCCGCAGACCAAGGACGACAACAGCCCGCCGGTGCGCCTGCTCACCGAAGATCCCGCGCATCCGTACAGCGCGGTCAGCGGCTGGGCCAGCGAGGACAAAAGCGTTCCGGTTCCCGGCAGCAGCGGCTTCACCCTGGTGGGCGACACGCGTGACTTCGTGCTTGCCGACGGCCAGCAGGAGCTGCAGATTCCGTTCGTCTGGAACGGTGCGAACGGCGTGGTCATCGACCGTACCCTGACCCTGTCGCGCAACCACTACGCCGTGGTGGTCAAGGACGTGGTGCGCAACACCGGTACCGGTGCCTGGAACGGCTACGTCTACCGCACCCTGGACCGCTCGCCGACGATCCTGTCGCGCAGCATGACCAACCCGGATTCCTTCAGCTTCAACGGCGCCACCTGGTTCAGCCCGGAGGGCGGCTACGAGCGTCGCGCGTTCAAGGATTACCTGGACGACGGCGCCCTGAACCGCAACATCACCGGCGGTTGGCTGGCGATGCTGCAGCACCACTTCTTCACCGCCTGGATCCCGCAGGCCGACCAGGTCGCCCACTACGTGCTGTCGCAGAGCGAAGGGCGCGACCAGATCGAAGCGCGCGGTCCGGCCTTCAACGTCGCCCCGGGCCAGCAGGTCAGCACGCAGGCGCGGCTGTGGGTGGGCCCGAAGCTGGTCAACCAGATCGCCAAGGAAGACGTGAAGGGCCTGGACCGCGTGGTCGATTACAGCCGCTTCTCGCTGATGGCGGTGATCGGCCAGGGCCTGTTCTGGGTGTTGAACCAGGTCCACAAGATCGTCAACAACTGGGGCTGGGCCATCGTCGGCCTGGTGGTGCTGCTGAAGCTGGTGCTGTATCCGCTGTCGGCGGTGCAGTACAAGAGTGGCGCCAAGATGCGTCGCTTCCAGCCGCGCATCGCGCAGTTGAAGGAACGCTATGGCGACGACCGCCAGAAGTTCCAGACGGCGATGATGGAGCTGTACAAGAAGGAAAAGATCAATCCGATGGGCGGCTGCCTGCCGATCCTCATCCAGATGCCGATTTTCTTCGCGCTGTACTGGGTGCTGGTGGAATCGGTGGAACTGCGCCAGGCCCCCTGGTTGGGCTGGATCCAGGACCTCACCGCGCGCGATCCGTATTTCATCCTGCCGATCATCAACATGGCGGTGATGTGGGCCACGCAGAAGCTGACGCCGGCGCCGGGCATGGACCCGATGCAGCAGAAGATGATGCAGATGATGCCGCTGGTGTTCGGCGTCATGATGGCCTTCATGCCGTCCGGCCTGGTGCTGTACTGGGTGGTCAACGGTGGCCTGGGCCTGCTGCAGCAGTGGTGGATGACCAAGCGCCACGGCGGCGAGCCGGTCCCGGCTGCCGCAACAGCGGTCAAGAAGAAGTAAGTTCACCGGGTAGAGCCGGGCACTGCCCGGCTGACCTGCAACAGACCCGCCTCACGGCGGGTTTGTTCGTTCTGGCCGCCACCGCGCACAATGCAGCCCATGGATACCACCGTCACCGACACCATTGTTGCCATCGCCACCGCACCCGGCGCCGGTGGCGTCGGCATGCTGCGCCTGTCAGGACCGCGCGCGGCCGCGATCGCCATGGTGCTCGGCGCTCCGACGCTGCGACCGCGCCACGCCCACCATGTGCGCCTGCGCGATGCCGATGGCGACGTGATGGACGATGGCATCGTGCTGTGGTTCCCGGCACCGAACAGCTTCACCGGCGAAGAGGTGGTGGAACTGCAGGGACATGGCAGCCCGGTGGTACTGCAGCAGCTGGTGGCCCGCTGCATCGCGCTCGGTGCACGCCAGGCGCGTCCGGGCGAGTTCAGCGAGCGAGCCTTCCTCAACGGCAAACTGGACCTGGCCCAGGCCGAGGCCATTGCCGATCTGATCGCCGCCGGTGACAACCGTGCCGCGCGTGCGGCACGGCGTTCGCTGGATGGCGTGTTCTCGCGCCGGGTGGAGGAGATCGCCGAACAGCTGGTGCTGCTGCGCATCCATGTCGAAGCGGCGATCGATTTCGCCGACGAGCCGCTGGATACGCTGGGCGGCGAACAGGTGCGTCGCGGCCTGCAGCAGGCACGCGAGGCATTGGCACTGCTGCGCCGTGACGCCGAACGTGGGCGTCGCCTGCGCGATGGCCTGCATGCGGTACTGATCGGCCCGCCCAATGCCGGCAAGAGCTCGCTGCTCAATGCCCTGGCGGGCAGCGAACGGGCGATCGTCACCGACATTGCCGGCACCACCCGCGACACCCTGCGCGAAACCATCCGTCTGGACGGTCTGGAGCTGACGCTGGTCGATACGGCGGGCCTGCGCGAGGGCGGCGATGCGATCGAACGCGAAGGCATGCGCCGCGCCCGTGCAGAGATCGAGCGCACCGACCTGGCCCTGATCGTGCTGGATGCACGCGACCCTGCCGCCGGCGAAGCGGCCATCGGCAATTCGCTGCTGGCCGTGCCCCACCGCCTCCATATCCACAACAAATCTGACCTCCTGCCGGAAAAGGGGACGGACCCCGCCTCCGTCCCCGACCGTGTGTTCGTATCCGCCGCTACCGGTGCCGGATTGGACGAGCTGCATGCACGGTTGCGGGCCATCGCCAGTGCCGGCGCGGGCGAGCAGGTGGAAGGAGAATTTTCCGCACGCACCCGGCATGTGGATGCCATCGAACGTGCGCAGCAGCATGTCCTGCAGGCCGATGGCGAGCTGGCGCACGAACATCTGGAACTGGCGGCCGAAGAACTGCGGCTGGCCCATGAGGCGCTGGGCGAGATCACCGGACAGATGAGCGCGGACGACCTGCTGGGGCGGATCTTCTCCAGTTTCTGCATCGGTAAGTAGTGCCGGTCTCGGCCCGGCTGTTTTCCAGCGCACTGCAACCGCCTGACAACGCGCGGCCCGGACCGGAAAGGACGCCGCGTCTTGTTGCACGGCCCCCCGGGTCCGACAACGCTGCGCGCACCATTGAACAGATCGATCGACACGAGCTCGTTTCTTCACGCTGTAACACCACCCCGGCATCATGCGCGGCTCCTTTCCAGGCCCCGCCACTGCGGCGCGGTCGCATGAACCGAGGTACAGGGTGTCGAAGGTGTCGTGGCGTTGTGCATTGCTGTTGTTGCTGGTCGTGGCACCCTGCATGGCCATGAGTGAACAATCCACCGGCATCGCCCCCGCCAGGGCTTCCGTCTACGCGCATCGCGGCGCCAGTGCGCTGCTGCCCGAACACACCCTGGCAGCCTACGCGCAGGCCATCGCCGACGGCGCGGACTACATCGAACCGGATCTGGTGATGACCCGGGACGGCGTGCTGGTCGCCCGCCATGAGAACGAGATCGGTGGTACCACCGATGTCGCCAGCCGCAGCGAATTCGCCGACCGCCGCACCCGCAAGATCATCGACGCTGAAACGGTGGAGGGCTGGTTCACCGAAGACTTCACCCTGGCCGAACTGAAGACGCTGTACGTGCGCGAGCGGCTGCCACACCTGCGCAGCACCGCCTTCGACGGGCAGTTCCGCATCGCCACCTTCGATGAGATCCTGGCGTTCCTGGTACAGCAGGCCGGCCGCGCGGGCAAGGGCATCGGACTGGTGCCGGAGATCAAGCATTCCGGCTACTTCCAGTCCATCGGCCTGCCGATGGAGGACAAGGTGCTGGCCGCGCTGCGCGCCAATCCTTACACCAACGTCGGGCCGGTGACGCTGCAGTCCTTCGAAACCGCCAACCTGCGCGCCCTGCGAGCAAGGATCGGCCGCGACAGCAACATCCGCCTGCTGCAGCTGGTCGGAAAAGGACCGCAGACGCCGGCGGACATCGTCAAGGCCGGCGGCATGCTGACCTACGCGCGGATGCTCACGCCTGCCGGGTTGAAGGACGTGGCCGCCTATGCCGATGGCATCGGGCCGGAGCTGCGTTCGGTCATTCCGCTGGATGCCAACGGTGCGCTGGGCACGCCGACGACACTGGTGCGCGATGCGCATGCGGTGGGATTGATGGTAGTTCCGTATACATTCCGTCCGGAGAACGCATTCATCGCCGGCAATCTGCGCAAGGGCGCGGACAACACACGCAATGACGCGGGATCGATCGCGGAAATGCGTGCTTACCTGAACACCGGCATCGATGCGTTCTTCACCGATGATCCGGCGCTGGGCCGCAGGGCGGTGGACGGGGACTGAGCCGCGTTGTCGCGACGATGGGAAGGGCGAATGCGTTTGCCCAGCATGGCACGGCCCTATCGGGGCAGTTCGACGCGATGAAAAAAAGGCGGAGCGGGAACGCCCCACGCACTACCCGCCACGGAACCGGCAGGACGATGCGCTCTCCGCCGTGCCCAAGAGGGGGGCAAGTACAGAAACGATCACTCCAGACAGAACGGGATGCCCATCCCGACTGGAGGGAGCGCTCCAGCCCCGACATCGTCGCCAACGACGTTCATGCGCGATATGGGGAAAACTTGAAAGCGGTAGAGGCACCGACTGACGATCAGCGTTGCTGATCATCCGGGCGCCGGAAAGGCAGCACCACGTAATCCCGGCCTTCGCGCGGCTGCCACAGCACCGGTACGCGACGCGGCGATGGCGGCTCCAGTTCATCATCCGGCCATGGCTCTGCGGACTCTTCCTCGTCTTCCCAGCTGTAACGCTGTCGCGGCGGCAGAGGGTCGCTGTGGCGGAACAACAGCGCGGCGATGATGCCGGCGAACGCGCCCCCCATGTGCGATTGCCACGAGACGCCAGGCGTGTGCGGCAGCACCGTCATCAACATGCCGCCATAGAACAGCATGCCGATCAGCCCGGTGGCGATGGCTGCGCGATCCCGACGCAGCAGCCCGAGGCTGGCCAGCAGGAACATCAGACCGTGGGTGACGCCGCTGGCGCCCAGGTGCCGGCTGCCGGGATCGCCCAGCAACCACGCGCCGATCCCCGATCCCACCCACAACAGGGGCAGGGCGCGCAGCGTGGCCTTCGGATACACGCTGCCGGCCAGCGTGCCCAGGATCAGGATGGCGATGCTGTTGGCGGCGATGTGTTCCACCGAACCGTGCAGCAGCGGCGCGCCGAGCAGTCCCAGCAGGCCGCCGCGTTCCAGCGGCGCCACCGCCCAGCGGGCCCAGTCGAAATGGTCCTGCAGCGAGAACACCGCCACCAGCAGCAGCACGGCGCCCAGGCTCAGGTTGAAGGCGCGCAGGATGCGCAGGCGGTCGCCCGGCGGGGGCGCGGGCTGACCGGTGGGAGCAGGGACGTTGCTGTTCATACCCCAGCAATGGCGGTGTTCACCGCGAAACCAACCCCGGCAAGGCGGGAAAATGGCGGCGGCAGGCGGGACAATCGCCGCCGGCCGCCGCTCATCCTGTCCTGGCTCAGGCGTCCTTCGCCTTCGGCGGGTTGCGCAGGCTCAGCACCACCGTGGTGGCGATGATCAGGGCGACCACGCCC
>JAEZCF010000153.1 GCA_023430045.1 Pseudomonadota bacterium
GGGCTCGGTGATGTGTATAAGAGACTGGGATGGGGATGGGGCATGGAAGGTGCCGGCCGCTGGCCGGCATGCTTCTGCTTTTTCCATTCATTCAACGCGGCTGGCGGCCACGGAAACTGTCAGGGGAAGCGGCTGGATGGGGTGCAGGGGACTGTTGGAGCCCATGGATGGGCGAAAACAAGCCTACATGGACGTACTTGCGGCGGGTCCCCTGCACCCCATCCAGCCGCTTCCCAACCCGCAGAACCTGACACGCCGCCAGCCGCGAGGGGGTTTACCCGTTCGCCCTGCCTACAACGCCAGCGCCATCTCCACCGGAGCCAGCGCTGGGACACCCCCCAGGCATGCCCGCACCGGGGCAAAGCTCCGGCGGTGTTCATCGCACGGGCCGTGCTCGCGCAACGCGGCAAGATGCGCCGGCGTGCCGTATCCCTTGTGCTGGTCGAAACCATACTGTGGAACGCGTTCATGCAGTTGCTGCATGTAACGGTCACGGCTGACCTTGGCCAGGATCGACGCGGCCATGATCGCGCGGTCGATGGCATCGCCACCGATCAATGCCTGTGCCGGCAGCACCAGGCCCTTGGGAACCACATTGCCATCGATGCGGGCGAACTCGGCGGCATGCGCGACCGCCGCCACCACCTCGCGCATGCCCTGCAGGGTGGCCTGGTAGATGTTCAGCCGGTCCACGGTGGGAGCGTCCACCAGCACCACGTGCCAGGCCAGAGCGCGGTCGATGATGCGGTCGTGCAGCTGGTCGCGGCGGGCCGCCGTGAGCTGCTTGGAGTCGTCCAGGCCATTGATGCGTGGACGCGCCGGATCGAACACCACCGCCGCCACCGCGACCGGCCCGGCAAGCGGTCCGCGGCCCGCCTCGTCCACGCCGGCGATGCGCTGCGGCGACGCGGGAGGGCTGCCCGCGAACAGGACCTGGGTGGCCGCTGCGGCAGAACGGCGGCTCATGCGGCGGCCGTGCCACGCACCAGCAGTCCGGCCACTGCATCGGCCGCGCGTGCCGAGGCATCGCGGCGCAGGATGGCATGCTGCTGCTCGTAGACCGCCTGCAGGTCGGTGACCTTGCGCGGATGATCGAACCACTGCTGGATGGCGGCGGCGAGTTTCTCGGGCGTGCAGTCGTGCTGCATCAGCTCCGGGGCCACGTCCTTGCCGGCGAGGATGTTGGGCAGCGCGTACCGGTCCACCTTGAGCAGGCCGAGCGCCTTCACCAGCCGGTAGGTCAGTTCCGCCACGCGGTAACCCACCACCATTGGCCGCTTGACCAGCATGGCTTCCAGGGTCGCCGTGCCCGATGCCAGCACCACCACGTCGGCGGCGATCATGGCCGTTCGCGCCTGGCCTTCCAGTACGTGCGAATGCGCTACCGGCAACGCGGACCGGGAAAGCTGCTGGTCGATCAATCCGCGGCATGCCGCGTTGGCCGCAGGCACCACCACATGCAGGCCGGGAATGCGTTCGGAGACCTGCCAGGCGGCTTCGAAGAAGGGTTCGCCCAGGCGGCCGATTTCGCCCAGGCGACTGCCCGGGAGTACCGCCAGTACCTTGGCATTGAGCGGCAGGCCGAGCGCGGCACGTGCCTCGTCGCGGTCACTGTGCAGAGGAATTTCATCGGCCATCGGGTGGCCTACGAAGCGCGCGTCGATGCCGTGGCGCGCGTAGATCGGTGGCTCCATGGGAAACAGGCACAGCACCATGTCCGCGCTCGCACCGATCTTCTCCGCACGCTTTTCGCGCCAGGCCCAGACCGATGGACTCACGTAGTGGACGGTGGCGATGCCTCGCTGCTTCAACCAGCGTTCCACGCCGAGGTTGAAATCCGGTGCATCGATGCCGATGAACACGTCCGGCTGCCATTCCAGCACGCGCTGGCGGAACTGCGAGCGCAGTTTCAGCAGGCGCGGAAGATGACGCAGTACTTCGGTCAGGCCCATCACCGCCAGTTCGCTGGCATCGAACCAGGTCTGGCAGCCGGCATTGCGCATGTGGTCGCCACCGATGCCGGCGAACTCGGCGTTCGGGAAACGCGCCCTGAGCTCGCGTACCAGGCCGGCGCCGAGCTGGTCGCCGGAGGCCTCACCCGCCACCAGGGCGATGCGCACGGGCCGCGCGTCGACCCGGGCCGGCACGGCCGCCGGCTGCAGGTCGGCGAGCACGATGACCTCGGCCATGGGCGGGGAGGGCACCACGGTCATCGCAGCAGCGGCCGCTCGGCCTGTTCGATGAACTCCAGCAGTTCCTTGACGTCTTCGCTGCTGCGGGCCTGCTCTGCCAGCTGCACCTTGGCTTCGGCGAGTGGCAGGCCGGCCACGTACAGCGTGCGGTAGGCGCGCTTGATGCTGGCGATGCGCTCGGCATCAAAGCCGCGGCGCTTGAGACCTTCGCTGTTGATGCCGCGTGGGCGCCCCAGTGAATCACTGCCGACCATGGTGAACGGTGGCACGTCGCCGTTGGTCAATGCACCCATGCCAAGGAAGGCATGCGCGCCGATGCGGCAGAACTGGTGCGCGCCGGCGAAGCCGCTGATGATGACGTGGTCGCCGACGGTGACGTGGCCGGCCAGCGTGGTGTTGTTGGAGAACACGCAGTGGCTGCCGACGTGGCAGTCGTGTGCCACATGGGTGTAGGCCAGCATCCAGTTGTCGTCGCCCACGGTGGTGATGCCACCGCCACCGCCTGTGCCACGGTTGATGGTGACGAACTCACGGATGACGTTGCGGTCGCCGATCACCAGCTCGGTACGTTCGTCGGCGTATTTCTTGTCCTGCGGCTCGCCACCGATGGCTGCGTGGCCGATGAAACGGTTGCCCCGGCCGATGCGGGTGGGGCCATGGATGCTGCAATGCGGACCGATCTCGGTGCCGGCGCCGATGTCCACATCGGCACCGATGAAGCTGAAAGCACCCACGCGGACATCGTCGGCCAGACGCGCCGACGGGTCGACGACGGCGGTGGGGTGGATCAACGGAGCATTCGTGCTCATCGTGGTCCTCCTTGCAGGATCATTCACGGGTGCCGGCGCACATGACCTCGGCGCAGGCGACCAGCTTGCCATCGACCATGGCCTTGCAGTCGTAGACCGCCATGTTGCGGATCACGCGCTTGATTTCCACATGCATTTCCAGCACGTCACCAGGCACGACCTTGTCGCTGAACCGGACGTTGTCCACCTTGACCATGTAGAACAGCTTGGACTGCGCATCGCGCCCCAGGGTGAGCTGGGTCAGCACGCCGCCGGCCTGCGCCATCGCTTCGATGATCAGTACGCCCGGCATGATCGGCTGGCCGGGGAAGTGTCCCTGGAAGAACGGCTCGTTGATGCTGACGTTCTTGTGCGCGACGATCTTCCGGTTCTCGAAGTCGAGCGAAATGACCTTGTCCACCAGCAGGAAAGGGTAGCGATGCGGGATGAGTGCGCGGATCTGGGTGATGTCCGGCAGGATCTGTTCGTGGCTCATTCCTTCTCCTTGCTCACAGACAGGATGCGACGGGCCAGCGCATCAAGCTGTTTGAAGCGCGCGGCGTTCTTGCGCCACGTGCGGTTGTCGGTCAACGGTGTGCCCGACGAATACTCCCCGGGCTCGGTGATGGAGTTGCGGACCACCGATTTTCCGGTGACCACGACCTTGTCGCAGATTTCAAGGTGGCCGACAACACCGACGGCGCCACCCAGCAGGCAGTAGCGGCCGATCTTCGCGCTGCCGGCGATGCCGGTGCAGCCGGCGATGGCCGAGTGCGCGCCGATCTGCACGTTGTGGGCGATCTGCACCAGGTTGTCCAGACGGACGTCCTCTTCCAGCACGGTGTCTTCCAGCGCGCCGCGGTCCACGCACGTATTGGCGCCGATCTCGCAGTCATCGCCGATGCGTACGCCACCGAGCTGCGGCACCTTGATCCATCTGCCGGCATCCATTGCCAGGCCGAAGCCATCGGCACCCAGCACGGCGCCGGGATGGATGCGCACGCGCTTGCCGAGCTTCACGCGGGTAACCAGGGTGACACGGGCGATCAGCTCGCAGCCGACGTCCAGGGTGCAGTCTTCGCCGATCACGCTGCCGGCGCCGATGATGCAGTTCTCGCCGACGATGCTGCGCTCGCCGATGGTGACGAACGGACCGATATGTGCGGTTGCGGCCACCTGAGCGCTGGGATCGATGACGACGCTGGGATGGATGCCCGGCGCGCGCACGGGCGCGATGTCGAACAGCGCGGCGATGCGCGCGAACGTGTTGTAGGGATCCTTGGCGACCAGCGCGGTGCCGGGAGCTGCGTCGGCGTCACCGGCGCGCAGCACGACGATGCCGGCACGGCTGTCAGCCAGCTGCGCACGGTAGCGCGGGTTGGCCAGGAAGGTGAGCTGCTGCGGGCCGGCATGGGCCAGGGTGGCCACGCCACCGATGGTGGTCTCGCCGTCGCCATGGACCTGCAGGCCGAACTGGTCGGCAAGCTGCTGGGCGGTATAGGTAGGAGTATTCACGCGGGGAGTTTACCGCGTGGCGTGACCGTGGTCATTGTGCGGCTTCGGTTGGTTGGAAGAGCAGCGCCTCGACGGTCTGCGGTCAAGGCGGCGGACAAGGTTGGGCAGGACACGCCGCAAGTACGTCCGTGTAGGCTCCGTCGCCGCATCCATGCGGCTCAGGGTCCTGCCCAACCTTGTCCGCCGCCTCTCGACAGATCCCGCGTGCGCGGACCCGAAAAACCAGAACGCCGGGCGTAGCCCGGCGATCTCGCGATGCGTCTGGTGGAAAGCCCCCCTTCTGTCAAGGGGGGCGCGCAAAAAGCGCGGGGGATAGGAGGAATGCGCGGGCAATTTACGTTTGGAAGGCCAGTTCTGCCCCACCGGAGGTGGGTCAGAACTGGCCACCAAACGTAAACTGCAGCCGCTCGACTTCGTCGCCGTCTTCCTTCTTCAGCGGGAATGCGTAGCTGATCGAGATCGGGCCGACCGGCGCACGCCACAGCAGGGCCACACCGGTGGACACGCGCAGCTCGTTGGCCTTGAAGTTGTCCACGCCGTTGTAGACGTTGCCGAAGTCCAGGAAGGCCGACACGCGTGCCGACGGGCTGTCGAACAGGCGCGGGAAGTAGGCTTCCACCGAACCGACCGTCTTCAGCGAACCACCGAGCGGCTGGCCACGGTTGTAGTACTGGGTAGCCTCCGAACGCGGGCCGAGGGTGTTGTCCTCGAAACCGCGCACCGAATTGGTGCCGCCGGCGTAGAAATTCTCGAAGAACGGCAGCCCCGAGGCGGTGACGGTACGGGTGGTGCCGTCCGGCTCGGTCAGTACGCGCGTGGCGTCGTTGCCGTAGCTGTCGCCGTAACCCACTTCGGCGCGGGTATTGATCACCAGCGACGGGATGATCGGCCAGTACTTGCTGATCTGGTAGTTCAGCTTGTAGTACTCGACGGTGGAGCCGGGCAGCGTGGTTTCCAGACCGACGCGCTGGTAGGTACCGCGGGTCGGCATGAAGTAATCGTTGCGCGAATCGCGCGCCCAGCCCAGCTCGGTGCGCCAGGCGTGGAAGGTTCGCTGGCCGACGGCATTGATGTAGTCAATGATCGACTGTGGAGTGGCGCCGGCATAGGTGGTGATCTGGTTGCTGTCGATGCCCAGCATCAGCGAAACCGTGTCGGTCTCGGTGATCGGCACGCCGAACACCATCTGCGCGGCACCGTTGGTGCTGTTGTACTGCGCGGTGTTGAAGTCCGAGTAATCCAGTTCGCGCCAGGACAGGTTGTAGCCCAGCGACACGCCGTCATCGGTGAAGTACGGGTTGGTGTACGAGAAGCCATAACGCTGCAGGTAGCTGCTGCGCGACGCTTCCACCGAGACGCGGTTGCCGCCGCCCAGGAAGTTGTTCTGCGACAGCTGCACGGAGGTGGTCATGCCGTAGGACTGCGAGTACCCCAGGCCGAACACGAAGCTGCCAGAGGTGGTTTCCTTGACGTTGTAGACCACGTCGACCTGGTCGTTGCTGCCGCTGACCGCCGGGGTTTCCACCTCCACCGCCTCGAAATAGCCCAGACGCTGCAGGCGGATCTTGGAACGGTCGATGGCCGCCTGCGAATACCAGCTGTTCTCGAACTGGCGCATTTCACGGCGCAGCACTTCATCGGAGGTGCGGGTGTTGCCGCGGAACACGATCTGCCGCACCGAAACGCGCGGGCCCGGGACCACCTGCATGTTGATCGCAACGGTGCGCTCGGCGCGGTTGCTGGTGGGGATCGGGTTCACCTTGGCGAACGCGTAACCGATGTTGGACAGCGAATTGGTGATCGCGTTGGAGCTGAATTCCAGCAGCGCGCGCGAGAACGTGTCGCCGGCCTTCTGGATGACCATGCGCTCGACGTCTTCCTGCGGCAGCACGGTATCGCCGCTGACCTTGATCTCGGAAATCTTGTACTGCTCGCCTTCGGTGACGCCCGCGCTGATGAACATGTCGCGCTTGTCAGGGCTGATCGACACCTGGGTGGAGTCGATGCTGAAATCCACGTAGCCGCGGTCCAGGTACCAGGAATTGAGCTTTTCCAGGTCGCCGGACAGCTTTTCCTTGGAATACTGGTCGTCGCGGCGGTACCACGAGGCCCAGTTGTGCTCCTTGGATTCCCAGGTATCCAGGATGTCCTCGGCCGGATACTTCTCGGTGCCGATCAGGTTCACATGGCGGATCTTGGCCGCCTTGCCTTCCTTGATGGCGATGGCGATGTCCACGCGGTTGCGGTCCAGCGGGCTCACCGTGGGGGTGATCTCGACGTTGTACTTGCCACGGTCGTTGTACTGGCGGCGCAGTTCCTGGGTCACGCGGTCCAGGCTCAGGCGGTCGAAGGTGCCGCCCTCGGTCAGTCCGATGTCGCTCAGGCCCTTCAGCAGCTGGTCGGACTTGATGTCCTTGTTGCCGGTGACGGTCAGCTTGTTGATGGCCGGACGCTCCTTGACCGTGACCACCAGGATGTCGCCCTGGCGGTCCAGCTGCACATCCTCGAAGAAGCCGGTCTTGTAAAGCGCGCGGATGGTCTCGCTGGACTTGGCATCGGTCAGCGGCTGGCCGCGCTCCACAGGCAGGTAGGTGAACACCGTGCCGGAGCTGATGCGCTGCAGGCCGTCCACGCGGATGTCGCTGACAGTGAAGGGCTCGGCTGCCTGGGCCAGGGCGGGGGCGCCGATTCCGGCAGCGAGGGCGAGGGCCAGCAGGCGGCGGTTCGGGAGTCGCGTCATGTCACGTCCGGTAGAGGTCGATTGCGTGGTACGGGATGCCGACGTTGTAGACGGCGACAGCAGGAAAAAGTTCATCAATGGGTCCAGGGTCATCGCGGTACGAGGCCGAGGATGTCGTTGTAGAACGCCAGCCCCATCAGCCCGGCCAGCAGCGCCAGGCCGATGAACTGGCCGGCCGCCATGGCGCGCTCGCTCAGCGGGCTGCCCTTGACCAACTCGATAAGGTAATACAGCAGGTGCCCGCCGTCCAAGACGGGGATGGGCAGCAGGTTGATGATGCACAGGCTGAGCGACAGCAGGGCGAGGAACTGCAGGAACCAGTCCAGCCCCCGCTGCGCGGAAACATTGGCCACCCGGGCGATGGTCACCGGCCCGGAGACATTCTGCAGGGAGGCGTTGCCGGTGACGATCCGGCGCATCATCCCCAGCGAATCGGCTGCCATGCGCCCGGTTTCCCGGATGGCCACCGGCACGGCGGCCAGAGGGCCGTACTTGAGCACGGTGTCATAGGCCGGCGCGCGCGACTCGGCGAACGCGATGCCCAGCTGCCAGACCGGCTGCCCGTTGCCGTCCACGCCCTGCCGGGGGAGAACTTCCAGCGCCAGGCGTTCACCGCCTCGCAGCACATCCAGCATGCCCGGGCCGCCGCGCTTGCCCAGCGCCTGCACGGCAGGATAGACCTGGTCGGCACCGTCGATACGTTCACCATCCACCGCGACGATCAGGTCGCCGGGCTGCAGGGTTCCCTGCACGGCCGAGTCTTCCACCAGCCGGTCCACCAGTGCCGGCTGCAGCCAGAATCCCCAGTTCAGGCCGGCCAGCAGCGGTACCCGGCGCTCGTCGAAGCCGGTGGGCAACTGCGACAGCGGCAGGCGCCGGTCGTGCAGCTGTTCCTGCGCATCGACCACCTGCAGGGTGACATCATGGCGGTCCATGGCTGCAGCGGTCAGCGCCATGCTGGCTTCGCCGACGGTATTCACCGACCGTCCATCCACCGCCAGGATGCGCTCACCGCCCTGCAAGCCGGCGGCCTGTGCCATGCCGGTCACGCGGCCGACGGTGGCCGAATAATCCTGCTTGCCGATCACGAACATCGCCCACAGCAGCAGCATGCACAACAGCAGGTTGGCCAGCGGTCCGGCCGCGACCACCGCGATGCGCTGCCAGACGGACTTGTGGTTGAACGCCTGGCCGCGTTCGTGCGGATGGACCTCCACCTCGCGTTCGTCGAGCATCTTCACGTAGCCGCCGAGCGGAATGGCCGCGATGGCGAACTCCGTGCCCTGGCGGTCGCGGCGCAGCCACAGTGGTTTGCCGAAGCCGACCGAGAAGCGCAGCACCTTCACGCCACAGCGCCGCGCAACCCAGAAATGCCCGAACTCGTGAATGGTCACGAGCAGGCCCAGGCTGACGATCATCCACCAGACCGATCCGAGGAATTCGGTCATGGCAGCACACGTTGGCGATAAGAGTGGGGCATTCAGGGTTTCAACGAAGCAGTCGCAATGGCTTTCCGGGTCAGCAGGCGGGCACGCTGGTCGGCGGCCATCAGGCCGTCCAGTGTATCGGCAGGCTCGGCCGGCAGTGTGGACAGAGCGTTATCCACCAGCGCGGGAATCGAAAGAAAGCCTGTACGCCCCTGAAGAAAGGCTGAAACCGCTTCTTCATTGGCGGCGTTCAGGATCGCAGGCGCCGTTCCGCCGGCTTCCATCGCCTGCCATGCCAGCGCAAGGCAGGGGAATGCGTCGGTATCGGGCGCTTCGAAATCCAGCCGGCCCTGGCGCAGCAGGTCGAGCCCGGCTACGCCTGCGTCGATGCGCGCGGGCCATCCCAGCCCCACCGCCAGGGTGGTGCGCATGTCCGGAAGGCCCAGCTGGGCAAGCGTGGAACCGTCGATGAACTCCACCAGCGAATGCACCAGGCTCTGCGGGTGCACCAGGACCTCGATGCGCCCGGCTGGTATCGCGAACAGGTGGTGGGCTTCGATGACTTCCAGGCCCTTGTTCATCAGGGTCGCTGAATCGACCGAGATCTTCGGTCCCATGGACCACTTGGGATGGGCGACGGCCTGGGCGGGGGTGACCGCTTCCAGATCGGCGCGCGAACGGCCGCGGAACGGCCCGCCCGACGCCGTCAGCAGGATGCGGCGCACGCCGGCGTTGTCCAGGCTGGCATCGCGCGAACGCAGGCACTGGAAGATCGCGCTGTGTTCGCTGTCGATAGGAATGATGTCCGCGCCGGCGCGGTGTGCGGTGCGGGTCAGCAGTTCGCCGGCCAGCACCAGCGATTCCTTGTTCGCCAGCAGCAGGCGCTTGCCTGCCGCGGCAGCGGCCAGCGTGGAGGACAGGCCGGCCGCGCCGACGATCGCGGCGATGACCGTATCGCAGGCGTCGCTGGCCGCCAGCGCATCCAGCGCGGCACTGCCGGCGTGTGCGGTGGTGGCCAGGCCCGCATCGCGCAGGCCATCGCGCAGGCGCGGGTACAGGCTTTCCTCGGCGATCACCGCATGCAGCGGACGGTGCTGCCGGCAGAGGGCCAGCAGCGCATCCACCTGCGTTCCCGCCGCCAGTACGGTGGCCGCGAAGCGCTGCGGGTGGCGGGCGATGACATCCAGCGCCGATGCGCCGATGGAGCCGGTGGCGCCGAAGACGGCGACCCGGCGCAGGGCAGGGGCAGCGTGCATGGTCAGAGCCCGAAGATTTCCTTGCCGATGGCGAACACCGGCAGTGCGGCGAGGACGCCGTCCACCCGGTCCAGCACGCCGCCATGACCGGGGATGATGTGGCCTGAATCCTTGGCGCCGGCGTGCCGCTTGAGCAGGCTTTCATAAAGATCGCCGAGCACCGAGGCGAACACCGACACCACGGTGACCAGCAGCAGCCAGGGCAACTGGTCCATGGTGACCAGCTGCCAGGCTGGTACGCCGAAGCCGAGACCGAAGGCCACCGCCACCAGCACGCCGGCCAGCAGGCCACCGAACAGGCCTTCCCAGGTCTTGTTGGGGCTGACGCGCGGGGCCAGCTTGTGCCTGCCGAAGGCACGGCCGGCGAAATAGGCGCCGGAATCGGCGGCCCAGACCACGGCCAGCGCGGTCAACAGCCACAGGTGGCCCTGGTCGCTGGAGGCATGGATGAGCACCAGCGATGCCCACGCCGGCAGCACGGCCAGGGTGCCGGCCAGCAGCTTCAGCGCCCGCGCGGGACTGTCCTGTCCGGCACCGAAGTTGAAGAAACGCAGCCACAGCAGCGCCAGGACCCACCAGGCGACGCCGGCCAGCGCCATCACCCGGAACAGGAACAGCGAGGCGTCGCGGTCCCAGACCACCAGCACCATCAGCAGCAGGTTGAGCAGCAGCAGGGTGGTGCGGGCCAGGGTATCTTCCACGCCGGCGAGCTTCAGCCATTCCCACAGGCCGATCAGCATCACGGCGGCGGCGGCCGCAGCCAGCCACTGGCTTGGCAGCAGCAGGATCGCCAGGATGGCGGTGGGCGCCATGATCAGCGCGGCAAGGACTCGGATCTTGGTCATGGGCTGGACGTCTCGGTAGCCAGTGCGGCGATCTGGGCGCTGGTCAGGCCGAAGCGCCGCTCGCGCCCGGCGTAGGTATCCAACGCGTGCTGCAACTGGCTGGCATCGAAATCCGGCCACAACACATCGGTGAACCACAGTTCGGTATAGGCGAGCTGCCAGAGCAGGAAATTGCTCACCCGCGTATCACCGCCGGTACGGATGAACAGGTCCGGTGGCGGCAGATCGGCCAGCGCCATCTGGCTGCCCAGCAGCGCCTCGTCGATCTGCTCGGGCAGCAGGCGTCCGGCGGCCACTTCGCCGGCCAGGATGCGCGCCGCGCGGGCAATGTCCTGACGGCCGCCGTAGCTGGCGGCGATGCACAGGGTCATGGCGGTGTTGTCGGCGGTGCGCTGCTCGGCCAGCTGCATGCGGCTGACCAGCGACGCACCGAAGCGCTCGCGTTCGCCGATGAAGCGTATGCGCACGCCACGCCGGTGCAGCTCGTCGACTTCGCGGTCCAGTGCGTTCAGGAACAGCTTCATCAACGCCTGCACTTCATCTTCCGGGCGGCCCCAGTTCTCGCTGGAAAACGCGAACAGGGTCAACGCCGCGATGCCCAGTTCCAGGCAGCGGTCGATGGTGCGGTTGACCGCGCGCGCGCCGGCACGGTGGCCGATCATGCGCGGGCGTCGACGTTGCTGTGCCCAACGTCCGTTGCCATCCATGATGATGGCAATGTGGCGCGGCAGCGCGCTGGGCAGGGGCGGAGGGACTGAAGACATCGGCCTCAGACCGCCATCAGTTCCTTTTCTTTTTCGGCCACGACCTTGTCGACATCCTTGGTGTTGGCATCGGTGAGCTTCTGGATGTCGTCTTCGCCGCGCTTCTTGTCGTCTTCGCTGATCGCCTTGTCCTTCAGCAGCCTGGCGATTTCCTTGTTGGCGTCCTGGCGGATGTTGCGGATCGCGATCTTGGCGCCTTCGCCTTCCTTCTGCACCTGCTTGGCCAGCTCCTTGCGGCGCTCTTCGGTCGGCGGCGGCAGGTTGACGCGGATCGAGGTGCCGATGGTGTTCGGGGTCAGCTCGATGTTGTACAGGCCCTTCTCGATCTCCTTGATCATGCTCTTGTCGAAGGGCGTGACCAGCAGGGAATGGGCATCGGCGTTGGAGATGGACGCTACCTGGTTCAGCGGGGTGCTGGCGTTGCCGTAGGCATTCACCGTGACGCGGTCCAGCAGGGCCGGTGTGGCTCGGCCGGTGCGGATGGAGGTGAGGGTGTGCTTAAGAGCATCGATGCTCTTGGCCATGCGCGCCTGCGCGTTGTTCTTGATGTCGTTGAGCATCGCCCGGGTCCTGGATGTAACTGGAATCGGGCGATTATAGGCGAATACGGGACGTTGCCGGGCCTGGATCGGCCCGGAGGTGGCCCTGCGCTCAGGCTCAGGCCGGGTCGCGGCCCTGGACCAGGGTTCCGATGTTCTCGCCGTGGAGGATCTTCAGCAGTTCGCCCGGCTGGCCCATGTCGAACACGCGCATCGGCAGGTCGCTGTCGCGCGCAAGCGCGAAGGCCGCGGTGTCCATCACTTCCAGGCCGCGGCGGATCACCTCGTCGTAGCTCAGGCTGTCGAAGCGCACGGCGTCGCTGTACTTGTTCGGATCCTTGTCATACACGCCGTCGACCTTGGTGGCCTTCAGCAGCAGGTCCGCACCGATCTCGATCGCGCGCAGCGCGGCGCCCGAATCAGTGGTGAAGAAGGGGCTGCCGACGCCTGCGGCGAAGATCACCAGGCGGCCTTTTTCCAGGTGGCGTATCGCGCGGCGGCGGATGTAGTCCTCGCACACGTCGTTGATCTTGATCGCGCTCATCACGCGCGCCTTGGCACCCACCTTCTCCAGCGCATCCTGCATGGCCAGCGCGTTGATCACCGTGGCCAGCATGCCCATCTGGTCGCCGGTGACGCGGTCCATGCCGCCGGCGGCCAGACCGGCACCGCGGAAGATGTTGCCGCCGCCGATCACCAGCGCGACTTCCGCGCCGGCCTGCTGGGCTTCAACCACTTCGCGGGCGAGGCGGTTGATGATCTTCGGGTCGATGCCATAGTCCTCGTCTCCCATCAGCGCCTCCCCGGAGAGTTTCAACAGGATGCGGCGATAGGCGAGCTTGGACATGGGGGACCTCTGGGTGCGTGGAATCCCCCGGCATTCTACCGGCAAGCGGATCGCCGCTACAGCATTTTGTGCATTGCGGCGCGACGGCGGCAGGCACGGCGGGGCCGCACCGTCCGGTTTCAGGCGGGGCTGCCCTCGCGGGAGCGCGGCGACGGCGCCCCCGCATCCTCGGGTGCGCGCGCGATCACGCGGTTGCGGCCCAGGCTCTTGGAGCGGTACAGCACATCGTCGGCTGCGCGCAGCAGGTCCTGCACCTGGTCGAAGCGCTCGTATCCGCCCTGGGTGGCTATGCCGGCGGAGAAGGTGACGAACAGCGGACCCTGCTCCAGCATGGCCATCGGGGTGACGACGATGTTCGCCAGCACGCGCCGGATCACCTCCAGCGCCACGGCTTCGGTGGTGTTGGGGAGCAGGGCGACGAACTCTTCACCGCCGTAGCGGGCAACGGTATCGCTGGCACGCAGCTGGCCTTCCAGGATGCCGGCGAACGCGCGCAGCACCTCGTCACCAGTCAGGTGGCCGTGGGCATCGTTGATCTTCTTGAAGTCGTCCAGGTCGATGAATGCGACCGACAGTGGCCAACCATGCCGGCTGGCGCGCTGGAATTCCTGGCCCAGCACGGCTTCCAGCTGGCGTCGGTTGAGCACGCCGGTCAGCGCATCGCGGTGGGCCTGTTCGGCCAGACGCTTGGCGCGGGCTTCCATTTCATCGGCGCGACGGCGGGCATGATCGGCATCCTGCACCTGCCGCAGGTTGCGCAGGGTAGCCAGTTCCTGGGCATGGTCGATCAGGAACTGCACGCGTGCCGGCGTGGCGGGCGAGGTGTCGAACACGCTGGCGATGGTTGGCAGCGCTTCGCTGATGCGTGCCAGTACCTGGTCGAAACGCGCGCTGTCCAGTTGCAGGCGGGCGTGGACCTGTTCCAGTGCGCGCTCGCGCGAGGCGTCCGCGTCGTCTTCCAGCCAGATGTCGGCCACCATGCCGGACAACTGCACGCAGGCCTGGAAATGGTCATCGGAGAGCGTCGGGTCCTCGCTGTGCGCGATCGCCTCGCAGAGATAGCGCGGCAGGTGCCACTGTTCGGCCATCAAGGCGCCCACCTCGGCATGGGTGCAGTGCAGGTGGTCGCGTTCGCTGGCCAGCAGGCTCGCGTTGCCGGTGCTTCCGCGCAGCAGCGGCAGGTAGGTATCCGCCTGCGCCTGCGCCAGGATCAGGATGCCCAGGTCCTGCAGCAGGCCGGCCAGCATCAGTTCCTCCAGGCGGCGCAGCCCGCGGGCTGCGCCGAGCTGGCTGGCGGCCAGCGCACTGAGGATGCTGCGGCGCCAGACCCTTTCGCGCACGTCCTGGCCGACGCTGTCGCCAGCCGCCACCAGTTCCTGGGTGACCGTGAAGCCCAGCGCCAGGCTGATGGTCGCGTTGAGTCCGAGCATGGTCAGCGCCTGGCCCAGGTTGTCGATGCGGCGGCGGCTGGCGTACAGCGGCGAGTTTGCGATCCGCAACATGCGCGCGCTCAGCGCCATGTCGATGGCGATGATGTCGGCGGCGGCGGTGAGATCCGCCTCGGGGTCCTGGGCGAGCTCGATGACGCGCAGCGCGATCCCGGGGGGCGAGGGAAGATTGCGGCAAAGCGCCAGGGCAGCTGTCAGCTCGGGAGGCATGTCGGGTCGTTCGTTCGTTCGGGACAAGAAACCGGGGATGCGTCACAGATCTGAAAGCTGATGCTTGCAATGAAGATCCATCTTCGCGTTGCAAGTATTGCCTCGAATGACGGATAACGCAAAGCGGCCGAAGGTCGCATGTCGCCCGTTCACGGGGCTGCCCGAGGCGCCTGCTTGCCCCTTTCAGTGGTTCGCCACCGCCAAAGAAAAAGCCGCGCAGGGCGCGGCTTCTTCCTTGGAACGGCAGTGAAGCGTGGCGATCAGGCCAGGCCGGCCTGCTTCATCACTTCGGCGGCGTAGTCTTCCACCACCTTCTCGATGCCTTCGCCGACAGCCAGGCGCTTGAAACCGACCACGTCGGCACCGGCGGCCTTCACCACCTGCTCGACCGACTGGTTGGTGTCCAGCACGTACGGCTGGCCGTACAGGGTCACTTCGTTGACGATCTTCGCGAGCTTGCCGCTGATGATCTTCTCCAGGATGTCGGCCGGCTTGGCCTTGTCCTTGTCGGACATCTTGGCCAGCTCGATTTCCTTTTCCTTGGCGACGAACTCGGCCGGCACGTCGTCGGCCTTGTTGTGCGGCGGGTTCATGGCGGCCACATGCATGGCCAGGCCACGAGCCAGCTCGATATCGCCGCCGGCCAGTTCCACCAGCACGCCGATGCGGCCACCGTGCACGTAGGCCGCGACCGTGTTGGCCGATTCCAGACGCTCGATGCGACGAACCTGCACGTTCTCGCCGACCTTGGCGATCACTGCGGCGCGGGCTTCCTCGACGGTCTCGCCGGACGGCAGCTTCGCGGCCTTCAGGGCATCGATGTCGGCAGCGCCGGAGGCCAGCGCGGCGTTGACCACGGCCTTGGCGAAGGTGGTGAAGTTCTCATCCTTGGCGACGAAGTCGGTTTCGGAGTTGATCTCGACCAGCACAGCCTTGCCGGCTTCCTGGGCGGACACGATGACGCCTTCGGCGGCGACGCGGTCGGCCTTCTTGTCAGCCTTTGCCAGGCCCGACTTGCGCAGCGCTTCGATGGATGCATCGATATCGCCGTTGTTCTCGGTGAGTGCCTTCTTGCACTCCATCATGCCGGCGCCGGTGCGCTCGCGCAGTTCCTTGACCAGGGAAGCAGTGATTTCCATGGGATTACCTCACGAAAGAAAGGGGTTGGGCCGGCATGGTGGCCGGCCCGTGTGACATGGCCCTGTCAGCCGCCGGTGGCGGCTGCGGGGAAGTGGGTGCGGGGCACCCACCGGTGCCTGGATCAGGCCTGGGCTTCGCCTGCCTTGTCGGCAGCGGCCTTCTTGGCCGGAGCGCGGCGGGCCGGCTTGGCTTCATCGGCAGCCGGGGCGTCGGCGAACTCTTCCTCACGCACGGTAGCGGCGTGCGGCGCGGCAGCCTTGCCTTCCAGCACGGCGTCGGCGGCGGCACGGGCGTACAGCTGCACGGCGCGGATGGCATCGTCGTTGCCCGGGATGGCGTAATCGACCAGTTCCGGGTTGTAGTTGGTGTCGACCACCGCGACCACCGGGATGCCGAGCTTCTTGGCTTCCTTGATGGCGATGTCTTCGTGGCCGATGTCGATGACGAAGATCGCGTCGGGCAGGCGGTTCATGTCCTTGATGCCGCCCAGCGAAGCTTCCAGCTTGTCGCGCTCGCGGCGCAGGCCCAGCACTTCGTGCTTGACCAGCTTGTCGAAGGTGCCGTCGGTCTCACCGGCTTCCAGTTCCTTCAGGCGGGCGACCGACTGCTTCACGGTACGGAAGTTGGTCAGGGTGCCGCCCAGCCAGCGCTGGTTCATGAACGGCATGCCGCAACGCTCGGCTTCCTCGCGGATGGATTCGCGGGCGCTGCGCTTGGTGCCCAGGAAGAGGATGGTCCCGCGCTTCTGGGCAACGGACGAGATGAAGTTCATTGCGTCGTTGAACAGCGGGACGGTCTTTTCCAGGTTGATGATGTGGATCTTGCCGCGGGCACCGAAGATGTACGGAGCCATCTTGGGGTTCCAGTAACGGGTCTGGTGGCCGAAATGGACGCCGGCTTCCAGCATCTGGCGCATGGTGATCTGGGGCATTGCACTACTCCTGTGGTGGAACCGGCGTGCTCCGTTGCCCCCTGGGGGGCGCCCGCGGGAAGTGTGCGGGACGGCGCGGGCGCGCTCTGATGGTTCCGGGGTTGGGCTTCCCCATCGTCTCCGTGGCCGAACCCCCTGCGGGGCACCCCGGCACGGATCGGGACGATGGGTGTGGATTCGCCGGTGACGTCCGGCGTGGACGATTTCCCGCGCAGGCTGCGGCGGGCAATCCGGCGATTATAGCGGGGAGGCGGGTCCGGGCGCAATCTGCCGGAGACGCCCGGGGGCGGGTAGTCGAACCGGGGCTGACGGTGCTGGAGAGCTACCCGTTCAGCATTGCCGCCGGATCGGCGATAATGGCCGCATGAGCGTGAATCTGAAAACCCCCCAGGAAATCGAGATGATGCGCGAAGCGGGGCGTCTGGCCAGCGAAGTGCTGGACATCGTCACCCCCTTCGTCAAGCCCGGTGTCACCACCGAAGAGCTGGACCGCATCTGCCATGACCACATCGTCAACGTGCAGAAGACCGTGCCGGCCAATGTCGGCTACCGCGGCTTCCCCAAGAGCGTGTGCACCTCGGTCAACAACGTCATCTGCCATGGCATCCCCAGCGACGCCAAGGTCCTCAAGGACGGTGACATCGTCAACATCGATGTCACCGTGATCAAGGATGGCTGGCATGGCGATACCAGCCGCATGTATTACGTCGGTACGCCGTCGGTGATGGCGCGGCGGCTGGTGGACGCCACCTACGAGGCGATGTGGCGCGGCATCCGCGCGGTCCGGCCTGGCGCCACGCTGGGCGATATCGGCCATGCCATCCAGAGCTATGCCGAAAGCGAGCGCTTCAGCGTGGTACGCGAGTACTGCGGTCATGGCATCGGCAAGGTCTACCACGATGAGCCGCAGGTGGTGCATTACGGTCGGCCGGGCCAGGGCCTGGTGCTGCAGCCGGGCATGACCTTCACCATCGAGCCGATGATCAACGAAGGCACCCGCTACAACAAGGTGCTGCCGGATGGCTGGACCGTGGTGACCAAGGACCGCAAGCTGTCGGCACAGTGGGAGCACATGATCGCGGTCACCGAGACCGGCGTGGACGTGCTGACGCTGTCGCCGGGCGAATCGCAGGTCGCCTGAGCATGTCGCCGGCGGGTTCGTTGCTGGACACGCCGGCGGCGCAGGTCACCGATGTCGACTGGGCCGCTGCCACGCGGCAGGCGCTGCAGCAGGCCGATGCGCGCCTGCACCGGCGCTTTGACCAGGGCGACAACATCGAGCGCCTGCTGGCCCTGCGCGCACGCGCGGCCGATCACCTGATCCGCCTGGCCTGGCAGCGCTGCGTGCCTGCCGACAGCGAGCTGTCGCTGTTCGCGGTGGGCGGCTACGGCCGCGGCGAACTGTTCCCGCATTCGGATATCGATGTGCTGGTGCTGGGCGAGCCGGCACGGCAGCACCAGCACGAAACCGCGCTCGCGCGTTTCTTCGCGCTGCTGTGGGACTGCGGATTGCCGGCCAGTCATGCCGTGCGTTCGCTGCAGCAGTGCCGGCACGCTGCCGCTGACCAGACCGTGCTGACCGCGCTCATCGAAGCGCGTCCGCTGCTGGCGGGCGACGAGGTGCGCACGGCGCTGCGGCGCACCGTCGATGACGGCACCCTGTGGCCGCCCCGCGAATTCTTCCAGGCCAAGCTGGAAGAACTGCATGCACGCCATGAGCGCTTCGACGATACCGCCGACAACCTGGAGCCGGACCTGAAGGATGGCCCCGGTGGACTGCGCGACATCAATACGCTGGGCTGGATGGCCCTTCGTGCCTTCGGCGTGCGCGACATGGAGGCGCTGGTCGGCCTGGGCCACCTGGGCGCGGACGAAGCGGCCGCGCTGCAGCGCGAACGCGGAGTGCTGGCGGGCCTGCGCTATGGGCTGCACCTGGTGGCTGGACGCCCGGAGGAGCGCCTGCGCTTCGATTACCAGAAGGCCCTGGCGGCACGGCTGGGATTCGAGGACGACGCCGAAAGCCTCGGCGTCGAAAAGATGATGCAGGGCTTCTACCGCGCCGCCTCCGTGGTGCGCCGGATCAGCGACCGCCTTCTGCAGCGGTTCGAGGAGCAGTTCGATGGCGAAGCCGTTCCCGAGCCATTGACGGTCGGTTTCTCGCTGCGCCGTGGTTATCTGGCTGCCAACGATCCTGCCTGGCCCAACGACGATATCGGCGAAGTGTTCGCGCTGTTCGCCAGCTGGGCGAACAACCCGCAGGTGCGTGGCCTGCATTCGCTGACCGCGCGCGCGCTGGCCGAAGCATTGCCGCAGCTGCCGCATTTCCAGCGTGCCGGTGCCGCTGCGCGCCAGCAGTTCCTGGGCCTGCTGCGTGGCCCGCGGCCGGTGGACACGCTTTCGCGCATGGCGCGCGTGGGCGTGCTGGGACAGTGGATTCCAGCATTCGCCCAGGTCAGCGGGCGCATGCAGTTCGATCTGTTCCATGTCTATACGGTGGACCAGCACACCCTGATGGTGCTGCGTAACATCGGCAGCTTCGCCAGCAGCCGTGCCGGCGAACGGTTTTCCATCGCGCATGAAGTGTGGCCGCGCCTGCGCCGGCCCGAGCTTCTGCTGCTTGCCGGCCTGTTCCACGACATTGCCAAGGGGCGCGGCGGCGATCATTCCGAGCTTGGCGCGGTGGATGCGCGGGAGTTCTGCGAGGCGCTGGAACTCAGTGCGGCCGATACCGGGCTGGTGGCCTGGCTGGTCGAACAGCACCTGCGCATGTCGGTGACCGCGCAGAAACAGGACATTTCCGATCCAGCCGTGATCCATCGCTTCGCCAGCCTGGTGGGCAGCCGCGATCGCCTGGACCATCTGTACCTGCTGACCTGCGCGGACATCGCGGGCACCAGCCCGAAATTGTGGAACGCCTGGAAGGACCGCTTGCTGGCCGACCTGTATTTCGCTACCCGGCGTGCGCTGCGCGAGGGTCTGGAGCCTCCCTTGCCGGCCGCCGAACGGGTTGCCGAGGCGCGTGCCTACGTGCGTCAGCTGGTGCGCGAGCAGGGCTACGACGATGCCACCATCGACCGCCAGTTCGCGGTGATGCCCGACGAAGGCTTCATCCGCCTGCGCCCGGAGCAGCTCGCCTGGCAGGCCGGTGCGCTGGTGCCGGTCAGGCCCGGGCAGACGCTCGTCAAGGTGCGCCCGATCGCGCCGGACGATCCGGCACTGGAAGTATTCGTGCATTCCCCCGACCGCGATGGCCTGTTCGCCGCCATCGTGATGACCCTGGACCGCAAGGGCTATGGCACCCACCGGGCACGCGTGCTGGACGGGCCATCGGACACCATTTTCGATACCTTCGAAGTCAATCCTGCGGACAGCTTCGCCGATGGCGATCCCGGTCGCCTGGAGGCGGCATTGCGCGAGGCCCTGGCCGGTGACCTGGCCCGCCTGCGTCCAGCGCGCCGTGCCGTCCCGCGCCAGCTGCGCCACTTCCGTTTCGCGCCGCGCCTGGAATTCCGCGATGAAACGGGCGAGGGCAGCGGTACCCGATTCAGTCTGGTCGCGCCCGATCGTCCGGGCCTGCTTGCCGATGTCGCATCGGTCCTGCGCAACCAGCGCCTGCGCGTGCATGATGCGCGCATCGCTACCTTCGGCGAACGTGCCGAAGACACCTTCGTGATCAGCGACGAGCACGACCTCCCCTTGGATGAAACCGCCAGGCAACAGCTGCAGGACGCAATGCTGGCCTGCCTGGACCCAGAACGAAACGCCGGAGATACCCCCTGATGGCCACCAAGCCGAGCAAGAAGACCACCCCCGCCGCTGCGAAGAAGAGCGCCATCGCGAAGAAGGCCTCCGCAGGCAGGACCGTGGCCGTCAAACGCACGCCGCAGGCGGCAGCCGGCAAGGCCGCAGTGAAGAAGGCGACCGCGAAGAAGACGACCACGAAGAAGACGACCACGAAGAAGATGGCGGCGGACGACGTGCGTGCCGAGGCCATTGCCCGGAAGTCGCTGCGCCGGCCGCCGGCACCGGGCGTGGAAGAGTTGAAGTTCGGCATCGAAAGCGCATTCGAACGCCGCGCCACGCTCACCCCGCACGAACTGGAGGGTTCGACCCGTCCGCTGGTCAACCGTGTCATCGATGGCCTGGAGAGCGGCGAGTTCCGCGTTGCCGAGCCGGATGGGCACGGCGGCTGGAAGGTCAACGAGTGGTTGAAGAAGGCGGTGCTGCTGTACTTCCGCGTGAACGACATGGCGGTGGTGGACGCACGCCCGGCGCCGTTCTGGGACAAGGTTGAGTCGCGTTTCGCAGGGTACGACGAGGCGAAGTTCCGTCGCGGCGGCGTGCGCGTGGTGCCCGGCGCGATTGCCCGCCGTGGCACGTATTTCGGCAAGGACGTGGTGCTGATGCCCAGCTTCACCAACATCGGTGCGTATGTCGGCGAAGGCACCATGGTCGATACCTGGGCGACCGTGGGCTCGTGCGCGCAGATCGGCCAGCACTGCCATCTGTCCGGTGGCGCCGGCATCGGTGGCGTGCTCGAGCCGCTGCAGGCCAGCCCCACCATCATCGAAGACCACTGCTTCATCGGCGCGCGTTCGGAGGTGGTGGAAGGCGTGGTGGTCGGCCACCACAGCGTGATCGGCATGGGCGTGTTTCTCAGCCAGAGTACCCGCATCTACAACCGTGCCACCGGCGAGATCAGCTACGGCTACATCCCGCCCTACAGCGTGGTGGTCTCCGGCTCGTTGCCGTCGAAGGATGGGACGCACTCGCTGTACTGCGCGGTGATCGTCAAGCAGGTGGACGCGAAGACGCGCAGCAAGACCAGCGTCAACGACCTGCTGCGCGGCCTGGCCGACTGACCATGGCGGCGCCGGAGGATCTGGCGCAGGCTGCGATCTACCGGCATCCGTCCGATACCTGGTTCGGGCGGATGCTGCCGCGCCTGCTGCATGACCCGCGCTGGACCCGGCTGCGTCGTGCGCTTCTGCGGCTCTGGCCGATGCCGGTCCTGGCCAGCGATGTGCGTGATGTGGTCTACGTGAGCTGGTGGGTCGACGTGCGCAACGCACCGCCACCGCCGCCGGGCCATCACTACGTGGTCGAAGGCGGGCGCACGCCGTACACCGTCCTCAGCTACCGCCACGGCCATTTCGGGCCACGCATCGCCGGGCCGTTGCGCGCGTTGCTGCCATCTCCACGGCAGAGCAACTGGCGCTGGTACCTGCGCCGCGACGATGATCCAGACCGCACTCCGGTGGTGGTGTTCGACCGCAACGTGATGGATCAGCTGGCGTTCGTGGCCGGCGCGCGTGCGTTCAGCGATGCCATGCAGCCGCACCTTGCCCTGCGCTTCGAGCATGCGCAGCAGGCAGACGGAAGTGGCCACACGCTGATCGACGGCGGGCAGGGCAGTGCACCGGCACTGCGCCTGCAGTGGCAGGTGGCCGAAGATTGGAAGGATGCCGGGTGGTCCGCTGACGTCGCTGGCCGGCACGAGCTTCTGCGTTTCCTGGCCTGCCAGGACCAGGCCATCGCCCGCACCTGTGACCGGCGCTGGGCCTCCACCTGTATCGACCTGCCGGTGGATGTGGCCACCCTGCAGCCGCTGCGGCTGCACGGAGAGCTGTATTGCCCACGCCTGCAGGCGATGGATGTGGTGCTGCCCGAAGGGCTGGCCTTCCGGCTGCCACGGGTGCCGTTCCGGGTCGTGTCCGAACGCCTGTTGTGAGATTCTGGCCCTCTGTTTTCCTGCACTACAGATGGCCATGAGCACCACTGTCTACGGTTTGAAGAACTGCGATACCTGCAAGAAGGCGACCCGGTGGCTGGACCGCTTCGGCGTGCCGTACACCTTCGTCGACTACCGCGACCCTCCGCCCAGCCCGGAAACGCTGCTGGAATGGGCCGCGCAGCTGGGTGGCCTGGACGCGATGGTCAACAGGTCGTCCACCACATGGCGGCAGTTGCCGGACAACCGCAAGGCCGCAGCATCCGACGCGGAATGGAAGCTGCTGCTGCGCGAACATCCGCAGCTGATCAAGCGCCCGTTGGTGGTGACCGGCGATGGCAAGGTGACCCAAGGATTCAGCGACAACGGCTTCAAGGCGCGCTTCGGCGTGGGTGGCGCGTGAGCGCTGTGCTGGAGCTGGCGTGCGACCTCATCGCACGGCCATCGGTTACGCCTGCCGACGCCGGTTGCCAGCAGCTGCTTGCCGCGCGGTTGAAGTCGGCGGGCTTCCATTGCGAGCACCTGCGGCTGGGCGAGGTCGACAACCTGTGGGCCACCCACGGCAGCGGCGCACCGGTGCTGGTGCTGCTCGGCCACACCGACGTGGTACCGCCGGGCCCGCGCGAGGCCTGGCAGAGCGATCCGTTCGAGCCGCAGATCCGTGATGGCGTGCTGTATGGACGCGGGGCGGCGGACATGAAGGGCAGCGTGGCGGCGTTCGTGGTGGCGGCCGAGCAGTTCGTCGCCGCGCATCCGGAACACGGTGGAACGCTCGCGGTGCTTCTGACCAGTGATGAGGAGGGCGACGCCCTGGATGGTGTGCGGCACGTGGCGCGGCTGTTCGCCGAGCGTGGCCAGCGCATTGACTGGTGCATCACCGGCGAACCGTCGTCGACGGCCACCCTGGGCGATCTGCTGCGCGTGGGACGGCGTGGCAGCCTGTCGGCGAAGCTGCGGGTGCAGGGGGTGCAGGGGCATGTTGCCTATCCGGACAAGGCGCGCAATCCGATCCACCAGGCGGCCCCGGCGCTGGCCGAGTTGACCGCGCGTCATTGGGACGATGGCTTCGCGAGTTTTCCGCCGAGCAGCCTGCAGGTGTCCAATATCCATGCCGGCACCGGCGCCAACAACGTGATTCCCGGTGAGCTGGAGGTGGATTTCAACATCCGCTACAACCCGCACTGGGATGCGCCGAAGCTCGAGACGGAGATCACCGCGCTGCTGGACCGCCATGGCCTGCAGTACGCCCTGCAATGGCATCGCAGCGGCGAGCCGTTCCATACCCCGGAAGGGACGCTGCGTGCGGCGGCGCGTGCGGTGCTGGCCGCGCACGTGGGTCGTGCGCCGGAAGAAAGCACCGGGGGGGGGACCTCCGATGCGCGCTTCATCGCTCCGCTGGGAGCGCAGTGCATCGAAGTGGGGCCGGTCAACGCCAGCATCCACCAGGTGGACGAGAACGTGCGCGTGGATGAGCTGGAAGCGCTGCCGGGGCTGTATCGGCAACTGGTCGAGCGCCTGCTGGTCTGAGGCGGTGGGATGCCGGGCTGTGCCCGGCAGCAGCTGCAGCCAACAGCAACAGCCGGATTTCCGGGCTGGGGCAGGGCAGGGCAGTGCGGGGCGGGCGGGATCGGGGAGGGGGTTAAGGCGCGGCGCCGGGCTCATGCCGCACCAATGAACGGGTGCGGCTTGGGTTCAAAGCGCCTTATCGCCTCACTCCGCTGGCTGCTGTGCCGATCCCGGGACCGGCGCGTCCTTGCCGCCATTGGTGAGCCAGCGGCGCAGGCGCGGGCCCATGCGCTGCTCGACGCCGAGCGCCAGGCTGAAGGTGCCGGGCACCAGCACCAGGGTCAGGAAGGTCGAGACGATCAGGCCGCCGATCACGGTCCAGCCCATCGGCCGGCCGAACTCGCCGCCGCCGTGCAGCGCCAGCGCGGTCGGCACCATGCCGGCGCACATCGCGACCGTGGTCATGACGATCGGCTGGGCGCGCTTGTGGCCGGCGTCGATGATCGCCTCCATCTTGCTGACGCCGCGGTCCATCTCCTCCAGCGCGAAGTCGATCAGCAGGATCGAATTCTTGGCGACGATGCCGATCAGCATCAGCAAGCCGATATAGACCGGCATCGTGATCGGCATGTTCAGGATCTTGAGGATCAGGACGCCGCCGAGGGGCGCGAGGAAGAGCGAGCCCATGTTCACCAGCGGCGGCAGCGCGCGCTTGTAGAGCAGCACCAGCACGGCGAGCACCAGCAGCAGGCCGGCGATCACCGCGACGATGAAGTTCTGCACCAGTTCCATCTGCCAGCGGTTCATGCCGGTGACGACTTCGCGCACGCCGACCGGCAGTTCGCGCATGGACGGCAGCTGGCGGATCTTGGCCCAGGCATCGCTGGCCACCACACCCGGCGCGAAGTCGGCGCCGATGTTGATGATGCGCGCCTGATTCTGCCGCTCGATCCGGGTCGGACCCGCGCCGAGGCTGATCTCGGCGACCAGCTTGAGCGGCACCGAACCGCCCGAAGTGGTCTGCACCGGCAGATTCTGGATGGTGGACAGTTCCGAGCGCGCGTCCTGGCTCAACGCGACGCGGATCGGGATCTGCCGGTCGGCCAGAGAGAAGCGGGCGCTGTTCTGATCGATCTCGCCGATCGTCGCCACGCGGATCGCCTGGCTGAGCGCCTGAGTGGTCACGCCCAGCTCGGCCGCCAGATCGAGCCGTGGCCGGATGATGATCTCGGGCCTGACCAGATCGCCGCCGACGCGTGGCGCGGTCAGTTCGGAAA
>JAEZCF010000046.1 GCA_023430045.1 Pseudomonadota bacterium
GTTCAAGGGGGCGCGCCGAAGGCGCGGGGTCAAGGAGGAATGCGCGGGCAATTGTGCCTTTGCCGGGGGCTGGGACCTTTGTCTATTTGGGTTGATGACCCCGGCTAAGGCATAATTGCCGGTGAAACTTCCCTCGCGCCGGCGCTCCGGGCACCCCCGGACGGCGTTTTTCCCCCTGTTCGGAATTTGATCAATGACGCAGAAAATCACGGTCATCCGCGGCGATGGCATCGGCCCGGAGATCATGGACGCCACGTTGTACGTGCTGGACCAGCTCAACGCCGGCCTGGAATATGAAGACGCCGACGCTGGCCTGGTGGCGCTGGAAAAGCACGGCGACCTGATGCCGGCGTCCACGCTGGAATCCATCGCACGCAACAAGGTGGCGCTGAAGAGCCCGCTGACCACGCCGGTCGGCGGTGGCTTCACGTCCATCAACGTCAGCCTGCGCCGCCATTTCGATCTGTACGCCAACGTCCGTCCGGCGCATACGTTCCCGAACACCAAGTCGCGGTTCGAGAACGTCAACCTGATCACCGTGCGCGAGAACACCGAAGGCGCCTACCTGGCTGAAGGTCAGGAAGTGTCCGCCGACGGCGAGACCGCGTTCTCCGGCACCCGCATCACCCGCAAGGGCTCCGAGCGCATTGTGCGCTACGCCTTCGAGCTGGCGCAGAAGACCGGCCGCAGGAAGGTCACCGCGGTGCACAAGGCGAACATCATCAAGTCGACCTCGGGCCTGTTCCTGAACGTCGCCCGCGAAGTCGCCGCGCAGTTCCCGGACATCGAGTTCCAGGAAATGATCGTCGACAACTGCTGCATGCAGCTGGTGATGCGTCCGGAACAGTTCGATGTGATCGTCACCACCAACCTGTTCGGCGACATCATTTCCGATCTGTGCGCGGGTCTGGTGGGCGGCCTGGGCCTGGCCCCGGGCGCCAACATCGGCGAGAACGCAGCGATCTTCGAAGCCGTGCACGGCACCGCGCCGGACATCGCCGGCCAGGGCAAGGCCAACCCGTGTGCACTGCTGCTGGCAGCGGCACAGATGCTGGACCACATCGGCCAGCCGGAAAACGCCGAGCGCCTGCGCAAGGCCATCGTCGCCACGATGGAAGCCAGGGATTCGCTGACCGGCGACCTGGGCGGCACCGGCAACACCATGGGCTTCGCCAAGGCCATCGCCAGCCGCCTGTGATCGCAGCAGGCGCAGCACGGTGAAAAACCGGGCGCCTTCGGGCGCCCCGTTGCGTCGCGGCCTCCCGATCATCGTCCGGTAGAGCCGACCCATGCCCGGCATGATGCGGTAGAGCCGAGCCATGCTCGGCTGAAAACGGTAAAGAGCCGTCCCATACCCGGCAGGACACGGTAGAGCCGAGCCATGCTCGGCTGAATACGATAAGAGCCGTCCCATACCCGGCCGGCGTTGCACACAGAAAAGGCGCCGGATCCGGCGCCTTTCCATCTTCCCGCGACAGCCCGGCTCAGCGCTGCTGGATCTTCGCCAGCAGGCGCAGGAACTCCACGTACAGCCAGACCAGCGTGACCATCAGGCCGAACGCGCCGTACCACTCCATGAACTTCGGTGCGCCCTGTTCCACACCGCTTTCGATGAAATCGAAATCCAGCACCAGGTTCAACGCCGCCACGATGACCACGAACACGCTGAAGGCGATGCCCCAGCCGCTGGCTTCATGGATCACCGGTACGTTCACGCCGAAAAAGCCGAGGACGATGGACGCCAGGTAGAGCAGGGCGATGCCGCCGGTGGCAGCGACCACGCCGAGCTTGAAGTTCTCGGTCGCCTTGATCAGGCCGCTGCGGTAGGCCACCAGCAGCGCCACCAGGGTGCCGAAGGTGGCCAGGACGGCCTGGAACACGATGCCTGGGAAGCGCTGTTCGAACACTGCGGAAATGGCACCCAGGAACAGGCCTTCCACCAGCGCATACATCGGCGCGGTGACTGGCGCCCACGTCTTCTTGAACACCGTGACCAGTGCCAGGATCAGGCCGCCGATGGCACCGCCGAGCGCGTAGCCCATGCCGGCAGTGGACAGCGTGCCCGCCATTTCACCACTGGTGACCAGCGCCTGGCTCCACGAAAAGGCTGCGGTGAGCACCGTCAGAAGCAACAGCACGCCGGTCTTGTTGACGGTGCCGTTGAGGGTCATGACCTGGTCGCCGCGTGCGGAAACGATGCCGCTGCCCAGGTCGAGGAAAGTGGACTCGGAAAGAGCCGGGTTGCCGCTGCGCATAGTGCGATCTCCGTGCGAAATGATGGTGGGGGCAGCCATCCGGCCGCTGCAGCCAGCATAGCCGATCCTCCATTACCGCCACTGTCGTGCAGCGCTCAGGCTGCCCTGGCGCGCTCGTTCGCAACGAAACTCCGGTCTGCTGGCCGGTTCTGTCATGCATTGCGACCGGCCGCGCGTTGACAGGGAGGCGCACGGTTGTTCACAATCGCCGTCTGCCTGGGGCCACGCCCCTGCACGTTGCAACGCCGGGGTATAGCGCAGTCTGGTAGCGCGCCTGCTTTGGGAGCAGGATGTCGGGGGTTCGAATCCCTCTACCCCGACCAACCCATCGCCCAGTCTGGGGCGGGTTGGTCCACCCGGTTCGGGCGCCCGTAGCTCAACTGGATAGAGCACCGGCCTTCTAAGCCGGCGGTTACAGGTTCGATTCCTGTCGGGCGCGCCATCGGTATCCGGATGGATGCCTTCCACATTTATTGCTGAAATCGCGGGACGCGGTGCACGCAGGCGTTACAGCCCGCCGCCTCCGCTGCGTTCGATCACACGCCCCAGCACCAGCACGCTGGCCAGGTCTTCGGCGTCAAGCAGTTCATCGGGATACAGCGCTTTGTCCGGGTGGTCGCTGACCACGCGGACGCGGCCATCGGAGGTCTTGAACAGCCGCTTGATCTTGACGTCCGGCTCCCGCCCACCGGTGACCAGTACATGCACGCGGCCATCGGCGATGCGCGTATCGGCCAGGTTGACGGTGACGCGGTCGCCATCGAACAGGGTGCGTTCCATGCTGTCGCCATTCACCCGGAATGCCCTGACATCCGCCGGCTTCGCCCTCCGTTCCGGAAACCAGGTGGCGCTGTAGATGATGCGCTCGCCTGTCGCGATCAGCTCTACTTTTGGCTTGCCCTCGGCCGCCGCCAGCTTGACGGTGACTTCATCGATGCCTACGTCGTGTGGACGTTCGCGCACGGCCAGAGGGGTCGCTTCCTTGATCCGGTACTGGCCACGGGCCGGTGCCGTTGCTTCCATGTCCGGAAGTTCGGTGCGCAGCTGCTCCACGGTCACTCCGAACCACGCCGCCAGCGGCCGCAGCGTGCCATCGCGGGGATCTGCCGTACGGCCGGAGAGGATGCGATGAATGGTGGGCTGGGCGACATCCGTGTGGCGCGACAACTGGTTCTCGCTGATGCCCCGGGCGCGTATCAACTGGCGAAGATTGGCGGCCACTTTATTCATAAACGAATTGTTTACCCTAGCATCTTCAGGGCATAGTTCGTTTGCGTATTGAAATTTTTATGATTTCGGTAATAGCATGCTTCATGAGCTTTTGTTGCCCACGCTATGCAGTGCAGGCCCTGATGGCCGCCGAATGGACCGAATCGCGCATCGCCACGGCGTGCGGCACTTCGCAGTCCACCATCAACCGGGTGAAACACGGCAGGCAGCGGTCGGTGTCATTCGAGCTCGGTTCGGCCCTGATCCGGTTGGCCGAGAGCCAGCCGGATCGCAGAGGACTGCCTGGCGCCCCGATTACGACAGATACTGGCCACTGCCTGGCCTGCGAGTCAGGAAATGCTAGACGCCCAGTACCGCCATTACTGCAGGGGAAACCGGGTTGCCTGTCGTAAGGGAATTCATCAAAGGCAGATAAGTGCGCCGCAGGTCTGCACGACGCGCGGATAGAGCTGATATCACCGCCTCATACTCGTCGCTGACGATGCCAGGCGACAGTGTCGCTTCCAGCCAATGGGGCGGCCGCCACTGCGGGAAGGGGCGGCGCACCGGCAGCGTGAGCTGCTCCTGGCCGAGATGGGTGATGAGTGCATCGAGTTGCCACTGCTCCATCATCATCCGCGACAGCAGCGCCTGCGGATTGGTGTCGCGTCGGAATGTCTGCTCAAGCCGCGCACGAAGTTCGTCCTTGATGGAGCGGCCGCTGCACATGGCAGCCTGCTTGAGTTGCTGTTTGAGAGAAACGGTAAGCGGTTTGTTCATGCGCGGCTAAGTGTTCGGCTGACTGACCAGCACGCTGCCATGAAGCAGGCAGCGTTCCCACGCTCGCGCTGGAACATGATCGACCGTTGATAAAGATCGATCAGATGTGCAAATCAATTGGCGGATTTGTATGTCGTGATGTCTATCGATTGGCGCTGGCTGCATGACAGGCCGAGTGAATGGCTGCAAGGGTGGAGCCGCGCTTTTTCAGTGGTTTTCAGCTTCCTGCAACTGGCCTGTCACGGACGTTCCGATAGCGACATGTGCGGCCGCACCCCTCGTGCTTGCATTCGCGTGATGACGGCCGTTGATATTGCCGGAGTGCCTGGCACACAGGTGTCGGTAACGGCATGGGTGGAAGGGGAGGGCGTGACGCTTCCAACCGCCTGACGAGGCTCCGCTGCGGATCGTCCAGCACGGATCACCCGACGTGAAGAAATGCTTGCATTTCGCTGCCCAGTCCATGAAAATGCCGGACTCGCTTCAGCGGGCACAGCTTGCAGCTGGCCGCCGGAGGGGAAGAATCCAGATCCTGCCGCAGCATATCGCTGCAGGGTTGAAGGTTTCAGTGGTGGCTGTAGCTCAGTTGGTTAGAGTACCGGATTGTGATTCCGGTGGTCGGGGGTTCGAATCCCCTCAGCCACCCCACTGATTCAAGCGCTGATGCGTGTCACGCGCACCAGTCGTTGCAGGAGAGGCAGGATGCTGGTTACACTATCCGCCTAGTTTTTCGGGCCGTTAGCTCAGTTGGTAGAGCAGTTGACTCTTAATCAATAGGTCCAAGGTTCGAATCCTTGACGGCCCACCAGACGAAAGCCACCAGGACATCCTGGTGGCTTTTTTCTTTGCTCAGCCATGAATTTTGCTCAGCCATGAATGGTCTGGCGCTACGAGGGACCGGCAGCCGGGCATGGCCCGGCTCTACACAGCGCCGGCCGGGCCTGCGACAATGGCGTGCTTGATCGGTCTCGCGAAAGTGGCGGAATTGGTAGACGCCCTGGATTTAGGTTCCAGTGCCGCAAGGCGTGGGGGTTCGAGTCCCCCCTTTCGCACCATGGCCGGCTCACGCGCGGCCCCATAGGCTGCCGCGCCCGTCCGGCCCGGCAGGCGCCGCGCTGGCAGTGCCGCCCGATATCGTCCAAACTAAAGGGCTGCGGCGGCTATCCGCGTGCGTACAACCCGTTTCGTCCATCACATCGAACCGGCGGCCAGAGGCCTGTCGGTGGCAGGAGTCAACATGCAAGCTTCGATCGAATCCACCGGCAACCTGGAACGCCGCCTGAGCTTCTCGCTGCCGGAAGATCGCCTGCAGACCCACATCAGTGGCCGTCTGGGTGAAATCGCGCGCACCGCCCGCATCAAGGGCTTCCGCCCGGGCAAGATCCCGGCCAAGGTGATCGAGCAGCGCTTCGGCGCGCAGGTCCGTGGCGAGGCCGTCGATGGCCTGCTGCGCGAAACCTTCGACGCCGCGCTGCGTGAGCACGAGCTGCGTGTGGTCGGCAGCCCGCGTATCGACAAGGGCGACCAGGGCGAACTGTCCTTCGTCGCCACCGTCGAAGTGCTCCCGGACTTCGGCGATATCGATGTGTCCAAGCTGACCGTGGTGCGTCACAGCGCAGAAATCGGCGATGCCGATATCGACCAGATGATCGAGAACCTGCGTCAGCAGCGCCGTACCTGGGAGCCGGTCGCGCGTGGTGCGAAGGAAGGCGATCTGGTCGCGCTGGAAACCTCGTCGCAGGCCGGTGAGGAGCGTCTGCCGGCCGAAGGCACCGAGAAGGGCACGATCGTCGTTGGCCAGAACATGATGTTCGAGACCATCGAAAAGGCCCTGGTCGGCATGGCCAAGGGTGAAGAAAAGACCCTGGATGTCGATTTCCCGGCCGATTGGCGCGTCGAAGCGCTGGCCGGCAAGACCGTGCAGGTCACCGTCAAGGTCACCGACGTGTCCGAAGAGTCGCTGCCGGACGTCGATGAGGCCTTCATCAAGAGCTTCGGCGTGAAGGCGGGCGACGTGGAGCAGTTCCGCAAGGACATCCGCGCCAACCTGGAGCGCGAACTGAAGGGCGCGCTGATGAACCGGCTGCGCCGTGAGGTGGGTGAGCAGCTGATCGCCGCCTACGGTTCGGTCGAGCTGCCGCCGCGCCTGGTGGAAAACGAAGCGCGCGCGATGCTGGCCCAGCAGGTGGAACAGCTGCGCCGCAACGGTCGCAACCCGGGCGACATCCCGGCTGATGCGCACGAAGGCTTCAAGGAAGCCGCCGGCAAGCGCGTGCTGGTCGGCCTGCTGGTCGGCGAAGTGGCACGCCTGAACGACCTGAAGCTGGAGCCGAAGCGTCTGAATGAAACCATGCGCCTGATCGCTTCGACCTACGAAGAACCGGAGCAGGTCATTGAGATGTACCGCAACGACCCCCAGCTGATGTCTGGTCTGCAGAACCGCGTGATGGAAGAGCAGGTGATCGACTGGATCGCCGAGCGCGCCCAGCACACCGAGGAAAAAGTGTCCTTCCAGGACGCCATCCGCGGCTGAGTGATGCCGAAGCAAGGCCCCGTGCCGCAACGCGCGGGGCTGTTCCCCCCTCCACAAAGGTGCCTCACGAAATGGACAACCGAACCAAAGCCCTGAACCTGGTTCCGATGGTGGTCGAGCAGACCGCCCGTGGCGAGCGCGCCTACGACATCTACTCGCGCCTGTTGAAGGAGCGCCTGATCTTCCTGGTCGGCCCGATCGATGATCACATGGCCAACGTGGTGGTGGCGCAGCTGCTGTTCCTGGAAGCGGAGAACCCGGAAAAGGACATCAGCATCTACATCAACTCGCCCGGTGGCGTGGTGACCGCCGGCATGGCGATCTACGACACCATGCAGTACATCAAGCCGGACGTGAGCACCATCTGCGTCGGCCAGGCCGCATCCATGGGGGCACTGCTGCTGGCGTCCGGCGCTGCCGGCAAGCGTTATGCGCTGCCTAATTCGCGCGTGATGATCCACCAGCCGCTGGGTGGCTTCCAGGGCCAGGCGACCGATATCGACATCCATGCGCGCGAGATCCTGACCCTGCGCGCGCGTCTGAATGAAGTGCTGGCAAACCATACCGGCCAGTCGCTGGAAACCATTGCCCGCGACACCGAGCGCGACAACTTCAAGAGCGCGGTTGAAGCACAGGCCTACGGGCTGGTCGACCAGGTTCTGGAGCGTCGTCCGGACGAGTCCATCCAGGCGGGTTGATTACAGTAATACGGTCGGTTTTCCGACTGGACATGCAGGGTCGGGCGGGGCTGGTGCCTCTCCGGCCCTGTGCTATTCTCGAATTGAACCCCCGTCACACGGGTGGGGTAACTGGGTAAGCGAAGCATGAGCGAAGACCGCCAGGGTCGTTCCACGGACAGCGGCAAGATTCTGTACTGCTCCTTCTGCGGCAAGAGCCAGCACGAGGTGCGCAAGCTCATTGCCGGCCCGAGCGTATTCATCTGCGATGAGTGCGTGGAGCTGTGCAACGACATCATCCGTGAGGAACTTGAAGAGAAGGCGCAGTCGGCGCGCAGCTCGCTGCCGAAGCCGCGCGAGATCCTCGAGGTCCTGGATCAGTATGTGATCGGCCAGAACCGCGCCAAGCGCACGCTGGCCGTGGCCGTGTACAACCATTACAAGCGCATCGAAAGCCGGCAGAAGAACGACGACGTCGAACTGGCGAAGTCGAACATCCTGCTGGTCGGCCCGACCGGTTCGGGCAAGACGCTGCTGGCCGAAACGCTGGCACGCCTGCTCAATGTGCCGTTCACCATGGCCGACGCCACTACGCTGACCGAAGCCGGTTACGTGGGCGAGGACGTGGAGAACATCATCCAGAAGCTGCTGCAGAAATGCGACTACGACGTCGAAAAGGCGCAGCAGGGCATCGTCTACATCGATGAAATCGACAAGATCTCGCGCAAGAGTGAGAACCCGTCGATCACCCGTGATGTGTCCGGCGAAGGCGTGCAGCAGGCGCTGCTGAAGCTGATCGAAGGCACCGTGGCCAGCGTGCCGCCGCAGGGTGGCCGCAAGCACCCGCAGCAGGAATTCCTGCAGGTGGACACCAAGAACATCCTGTTCATCTGCGGCGGCGCGTTCGCCGGCCTGGACAAGGTGATCCAGCAGCGGTCCAACGATGCCGGCGGCATCGGTTTCGGCGCCAAGGTGAAGAGCAGCGAGCGCAAGCAGGAAATCGGCAAGCTGCTGGCCGAAGTGGAGCCGGAGGACCTGATCAAGTTCGGCCTGATTCCGGAATTCGTCGGTCGTCTGCCGGTGGTCGCCACGCTGGAAGAGCTGGATGAGGCGGCGCTGATCACCATTCTCACCGAGCCGAAGAACGCCATCACCAAGCAGTTCAAGAAGCTGTTCGACATGGAAAACGTCGAGCTGGAGTTCCGGCCGGACGCGCTCTCGGCGATCGCCCGCAAGGCGCTCAAGCGCAAGACCGGCGCCCGCGGCCTGCGCACCATCGTCGAATCGGTCCTGCTGGACACCATGTATGACCTGCCGTCGCAGGAGAACGTCAGCAAGGTGGTGGTGGACGAATCCGTCATCGAACACAAGGCCGAACCCTATCTGATCTACCAGACGCCCGCTGCGCCTGAACAGAAGGCAGCGGGAGCCGAGTGATTCCTTCAATTTATTGAATTGAAAGAAGATTCTCTGGATGGCTTGCATCCTGATGCCGGTGGCCCCATAACGGGGCCATCGGCTTTTTTGTTTCCGGCCCAGCCCGCGCCGGAAGCGGTGTTCATTCCTTTCTGGAGCCCCCATGGCCCGTTCCCCAACTGAAACTCTCGACCTGCCGGTACTGCCGCTGCGCGACGTGGTGGTGTTCCCGCACATGGTCATCCCGCTGTTCGTCGGCCGCGACAAATCCATGCACGCGCTGGAAAAGGCGATGGAAGCGGACAAGCGCATCCTGCTGGTGGCGCAGAAGTCGGCCGAAACCGACGATCCGCAGGAAGCCGACCTGTACCAGGTGGGCACGCTGGCGCAGGTGCTGCAGCTGCTGAAACTGCCTGACGGCACCATCAAGGTGCTGGTGGAAGGATTGTCGCGCGTGCAGGTGAGCCATGTCGGCGAGCGCGACGGTGCACTGCAGGGTCAGGCGGTTGAAATCCATGCCGAGGACGAGCGTGAGGCGCGCGAGATCGAAGCGATCGCGCGCTCGCTGATGTCGCTGTTCGAGCAGTACGTAAAGACCAACCGCAAGCTGCCGCCGGAGCTGCTGCAGACCCTCGCCGGGATCGATGAGCCGGCACGCCTGGCCGATACCATCGCCGCGCACATCAGCGTGCGCCTGGCCGACAAGCAGCGGCTGCTGGAAGTGCTTCCGGTGGGCGACCGCCTGGAAATGCTGGTCGGCCTGGTGGACGGCGAGATCGATGTGCAGCAGATGGAAAAGCGCATCCGCGGCCGGGTCAAGTCGCAGATGGAAAAGAGCCAGCGCGAGTACTACCTCAACGAACAGATGAAGGCCATCCAGAAGGAACTGGGCGACCTGGACGATGCACCGGGCGAGCTCGAGGAACTGGCGCGCCGGATCGCCGAGGCGGGCATGCCCAAGCCGGTGGAAACCAAGGCCCGGGCGGAACTGGGCAAGCTCAAGCAGATGTCGCCGATGTCCGCCGAAGCGGCCGTGGTGCGCAATTACCTGGACTGGCTGCTGGGCGTGCCGTGGAAGAAGCGCACCAAGGTGCGCCGCGACCTGAAAGTGGCGCAGGACACGCTCGATGCCGACCATTACGGCCTGGACAAGGTCAAGGACCGCATCCTGGAATACCTGGCGGTGCAGGCGCGCGTGAAGCAGATGAAGGGGCCGATCCTGTGCCTGGTGGGTCCGCCGGGCGTGGGCAAGACGTCCCTCGGCCAGTCCATCGCCAAGGCCACCAACCGCAACTTCGTGCGCATGAGCCTGGGTGGCGTGCGTGACGAGGCGGAAATCCGTGGCCATCGCCGCACCTACGTGGGTTCCATGCCGGGCCGCATCGTGCAGAACCTCAACAAGGTCGGCAGCAAGAACGCGCTGTTCCTGCTGGACGAGATCGACAAGATGTCGATGGACTTCCGCGGGGATCCGTCTTCAGCGCTGCTGGAAGTGCTGGATCCGGAGCAGAACAACGCCTTCAACGACCATTACCTGGAAGTGGACCTGGACCTGTCCGAGGTGCTGTTCGTCGCGACGTCGAACTCGATGAACATTCCCGGCCCGCTGCTGGACCGCATGGAAGTCATCCGCATCCCCGGCTACACCGAGGATGAAAAGCTCAACATCGCCATGCGCTACCTGGTGCCCAAGCAGCTGAAGGCCAATGGCCTGAAGCCGGAGGAGCTGGAGATCGCCAGCGAGGCCATCGTCGACATCGTGCGCTACTACACGCGCGAATCCGGCGTGCGCAACCTGGAGCGGGAGATCGCCAAGATCTGCCGCAAGGTGGTCAAGGAGATCGCGCTGGCCGGACCTGCGGGCCTGGCCCGGCCGGCCGCAAAGGCTGCGAAGGGCGGCCGCAAGGCGGCTCCGAAGCAGAGCGCGCTGGTGATGGTCGATGGCAGCAATCTGGACAAGTACCTGGGCGTGCGCCGCTTCGATTTCGGTCGTGCCGAGGAAGAGAACGAGATCGGCCTGGTCACGGGGCTGGCGTGGACTGAAGTGGGCGGAGAACTGCTGCAGATCGAATCCACGCTGGTGCCGGGCAAGGGTCAGCTGATCCTCACCGGCCAGCTCGGCAACGTGATGAAGGAATCGGCATCGGCGGCGCTGTCGGTGGTGCGTTCGCGTGCCGACCGCTTGGGCATCGACGCGGGCTTCCTGCAGAAACAGGATGTGCACGTGCATGTGCCCGATGGCGCCACGCCCAAGGATGGTCCCAGTGCTGGTGCGGCGATGGTCACGTCTCTGGTATCCATCCTGACCCGGGTGCCCGTGCGCGCGGATGTCGCCATGACCGGCGAGATCACCCTGCGTGGCCGCGTCACCGCCATCGGTGGCCTGAAGGAAAAGCTGCTGGCCGCGCTTCGCGGTGGCATCCGCACGGTGATCATCCCGGAAGAGAACCGCAAGGATCTGGCGGACATCCCGGCCAATGTCACCCGCGACATCGAGATCGTGCCGGTGAAGTACATCGAAGAGGTGCTGGATCTGGCGTTGGAGCGTCCGCTGACACCGAAGAAGGTGCGCAGGACGGCAGCGAAGACCGCCCAGCGGGTCACCGTCCGTGGCAAGGGCAAGACACCATCCACTGCGCGCGTCAAGCACTGACGCGCGCGTTGTAAGCGGCCGAAACCCGCGTCATTACTGGGTTTTCGGCTTGCGTGGGTGTAGGGCCACTGGTATAAAAGCACCACTCGCGAATGAATGCTGATGCATTCGGCGAACCGATCCGTAATGCCGTCGTTCGTAAAAGAGCGGACGATCGCTTCCCTGGCTAATCCGCGGGTCCCCCGCATAAGGAGCTGTAGAGAATGAACAAGACTGAATTGATCGACGCCGTTGCCGAGACTGCTGACCTGACCAAGGCCGAGTCCGCCCGTGCCGTCGATGCCGTCGTGGCTGCCGTCACCAAGGCGCTGAAGGCTGGCGACGCCGTGACGCTTGTCGGCTTCGGCACCTTCCAGGTTCGCGACCGTGCCGCACGCACCGGCCGCAACCCGAAGACCGGCGACACCATCGCGATCGCGGCGTCGAAGAATCCTTCGTTCAAGGCTGGCAAGGCCCTGAAGGATGCTGTAAACTAAGCGGCTCGCTGGGGTGCTTAGCTCAGCGGTAGAGCGTCTCCTTTACACGGAGAGGGTCGGGGGTTCGAAACCCTCAGCACCCACCACAGCACCGCAGTTACAGTTTGAAATGTGGAGCGGTAGTTCAGCTGGTTAGAATGCTGGCCTGTCACGCCGGAGGTCGCGGGTTCGAGTCCCGTCCGCTCCGCCATTTTCAACGAGGCCTCCGGGTAAAACCTGGAGGCTTTGTTTTCTCAACTGGCCTCGTGGCCGGGGAGAAAACCTGGGTATTGCAGCACGGAGCGGTAGTTCAGCTGGTTAGAATGCTGGCCTGTCACGCCGGAGGTCGCGGGTTCGAGTCCCGTCCGCTCCGCCACTGCAGAATCTGATAAGGCCCTGTGAAAAACTTCTGAAAAAAGTGTTCAGCAGGGTAGGCGACACAGGTATCTTCGGATATGATGTGCGCCTGCAAAGTTTCAACGCGGAGCGGTAGTTCAGCTGGTTAGAATGCTGGCCTGTCACGCCGGAGGTCGCGGGTTCGAGTCCCGTCCGCTCCGCCACGAACCGAGAGCCCCTGGTGAATGCCGGGGGCTCTTTTTTTGTGCCCGGGCCGGGCCCGGTAGCAACTGTGTTCTCAGGCGGAGGCCATCTGGGTCTCCGCGTCCCGTTTACGGGCATTGAGGATCACCAGCATTTTCCTCATGACAGCGACCAAGGCGACCTTGCCGGGCTTGCCCTTGGCT
>JAEZCF010000055.1 GCA_023430045.1 Pseudomonadota bacterium
AGCTTGCATCGTTCGATGAAGGCGGACAGTTCGGGATTGTTGCGCGCGGCGTGCGTCGCCAGCGGGTGTTCAGGGGCCACCGCACAGAAAGTGACGCCCATGATGGTGTCGGCACGTGTCGTGAAGACGTACATGCGCCCGCCCTGGATGGGCTCCCCGCTGTCGTCGCGGATATCGTGAGTGAAGGCGAAGCGCACACCGGCGCTCTTGCCGATCCAGTGTTCCTGCATCAGGCGGACGCGCTCGGGCCAGCCGGTCAGGTTGTCCCGCACCTGCGACAGCAATTCTTCGGCGTAGTCGGTAATGCGCAGGTAGTAACCGGGGATCTCGCGCTTTTCGACGAGGGCGCCGGAACGCCAGCCGCGGCCGTCGATGACCTGTTCGTTGGCCAGCACGGTCTGGTCCACCGGGTCCCAGTTCACCACCGCGTTGCGACGGTAGGCCAGGCCCTTGCGCATCAGGCGGGTGAACATGCGCTGCTCGTGCACGTAGTAATCCGGGCGGCAGGTGGCGAACTCGCGCGACCAGTCGATGGCATATCCCAGCGATTTCAGCTGGCTGCGCATGTGGTCGATGTTCTTGTAGGTCCACTTGGCCGGCGCGGTCCTGTTCTTGATCGCGGCATTTTCCGCAGGCAGGCCGAACGCATCCCAGCCCATCGGCTGCAGGACGTTATGTCCGGTCATGCGCTTGTAACGGCTGATCACGTCGCCGATGGTGTAATTGCGCACGTGTCCCATGTGCAGCGCGCCGGACGGGTACGGTAGCATCGACAGGCAGAAGTACTTCGGCTTGTCCGAAGTCTCATTCACCTCGAAGGCACGGGTGGCATCCCAGTACTGCTGGGCGGCGGTTTCAACCTGCTGCGGGTCGTAGGCGATGGGTTCAGCGCTGGTCATGGAACACGCGTATGCGGCGGCAAAGCGGCACAGGGTACCGCAGTGCGGCAAAAGCCTCCATCGGGACGCCTTCCATCCCCGCCATCAACGCCCCAAGTCATTGAATGGAAAGTAGAATTAGAGATTCAGCAGATTACTGACGACAGGGCCGGCGCGACGCCCTGCGGCGGTGGCCTCAATGCCTGGGATTGCCGTAGATGGCCGTGCAGTGCTGCGATTCGATGCTGCGCGGGTGATGTTCGCCCCGCAGCCGCGATGTCCATGCGTCATTGGCCTGATCAACGGTGTCCGCATGCATCCATGCCGACACTTCTCGCGATGTGCCGCTTCGGGTGGTGATCTCGGCCTTGCACATGAACGCGTCCGCATGCGCGACATTCACCAGTTGCATGGCGGCGACACCGGTGGCGGCGGTGAACAGCAGGTGGCGGAGTTTCATCGGCTGCTCCCTGTCGAGGCGATGGCATCAGGATGAGGACGCCGCCCCTGCAAAGGCATCGGACCGGGATGAAAAGCGGGCCCGTTACGGCCCCAAGGCGTCAGCGGCGGTCGCCGCGTGCACGCATCACCGGCAGCACCAGCGCCAGCCACACGGACCAACTGGCGAAGGCAACGCGTTGTGCCAGCGGCGCCGACAGCACGCCCTGCAGGGCAAATCCCCCCAGTGCTGCCACCGTGCCACAGGCAATGGCCAACGCCCCCAGCGCTGGCGAGCGGCGCCACATGCCTGCGCCGAACATCAGCGTACCGGCGATGAATGCCAGCGCCCAGACCATCCATGCGCTGGCGTGGGCCTGGCTCGCCGGGCCCTCCAGCGCCTCCACATCCAGCGGCAGCAGGCCCATGCCGGCGAATGCCACGCCAGCCAGCAACAGCAGTTGGCCGGCGACCCGCAACGACCAACGGCTGCCGGCCGGCAGGTGCATCAGCACACGCAACGCCACCGCCATCGCCAGCAGGCCCGGCAGCACCCAGCCGAGCAGATTGAACGCCAGCGCGTGGGGCACGCCCGATGCACCCAGGAGGGCCACCGGATGACGCCCCTGAAAGTAGCCATCAAGGGCTGCCCCGAAACTGACGACAGAGGCGATGAACGACAGCGAAGCCATGAAGCCGGCGAACGCGTCGACAGTTTTTAACGACATCAAGGGCAATTCCTACGAACAGCTCTGGACAGCAGCAAATGCCGACGATAAAGGAAACGGCCGAATTCTTCCGTATCTTTCCACTTTTACTCATCCCCGGCAGTGCGTCATACGAAGAAAATACGCTCACTGCGGCACGTCGCCGCAGCCTCGCCACTGAAAAAGGAAACCAACGAATGCGCGTTGAACAGCCTGTCTTCGTCCGTCTGATCTGTGCCGCAGCGCTTTTTGCGGGCGGCACGGCTACAGCGAATGCCGCGAGCTATTTCTGCAAGGCGTGGATGGACGGTCCGCCTCCGTCCGCCACGGCCACCAACTGGTTCGGGGGCCAGGACGCCGACAGCGTCGAGGAAGCCGAGCGCGCCTTCCACGCGCGCCTCAGCAGCCATCCGCTCAGTGCCGGAGGAATCCACAATATCTCCTGCAAGCCATTCTAGGCCCAGGTCCAAGCGAGAGGATGGCAAGAGCGCATCCCTTGTTGCGACGATGGCATGGGTTGTGTCGTGGCGCATCCGCCACCATAGAATCGTTCTCCCGTCGTAAATCCAGAACTTCCATGAGCGAACCAGCGCACGTATTCGACGCCACCACCGATACCTTCGAAGCCGAAGTCCTGCAGAAATCGCTGCAGGTACCCGTGCTGGTCGACTTCTGGGCGACCTGGTGCGGCCCCTGCAAGACCCTGGGGCCGCTGCTGGAAAAGCTGGCTGCCGAATACAACGGCGCATTCCAGCTGGCCAAGGTGGACGTGGACAAAGAGCAGCAGATCGCCGCGGCCTTCCAGATCCGTTCCGTCCCAACGGTCTACCTGGTGAAGGGCGGCCAGCTGGTGGATGGATTCCCGGGCGCCGTGCCGGAAGGCCAGCTGCGGGAATTCCTCGCCCAGCATGGCATCGTCCCGGCCGAACCGCCGGCAGAGGCCGAAGATCCGGCACCGCTGGATCCGCAGGCACAGGTGGATGTGCTGCGTGCGCAGATCACCGCCGAGCCGGACAAGGCCGAACTGAAGCTGGATCTGGCCGTCGCCCTGCTGCAGATCGGCGCAGTTGACGAAGCCCGTTCGCTGATCGATGGCCTGCCCGCCAACCTGTCCACCGACGACCGTGCGATACGGGCAAGCGCTCGCCTTGCCTTCGCCACCGCATTGAAGGACGCTCCATCTCCGGACGCCTTGGATACCCGCATCTCTGCCGACGGCAACGACCTGCAGGCAAGGCACCTGCGCGGCGTGCAGCTGCTGCTGGGTGGCGACGATGAAGCGGCGCTTGAGCAGTTCCTGGAGATGCTGCGCATTGACCGGGGCTTTCAGGACGGACTGCCTCGCAAGGCACTTATCGATGCCTTCAACGTGATCGAAGATGCCGACCTGGTTGGCCGGTATCGCCGCAGGATGGCTGCCCTGCTGTTCTGATCCAGCCCCACGTCACGGGCTGACGCACACACCTCTGGACGCATCGTGGCGGCCACGGGAGGGTAGGACCGCCACAACGCGTGGCCCTGCCCGGTCCAGAGGAGAGTGCCCATGCATGCTTCCGGTTTTTTCCCGCCCATGCCTGTCCGACTTGGCCTGCTGGCCATTCTCGCCGCACCCGCGTGCGCCGCCGACGAATTCGATATTCCCGCGCCCGATGCGGTAGTGGCCACGCAGCAGCTTCACTACCGACGCATGTTCGAGGAAAAGCCCTTTCCTACGGCAACGGTCACCTATCACGCCAATGGCTACTACCGTATCCATTCGGATGGCGAGGATCACCATGGCGTCTATGTGATGCAGGGCCGCTTCGAGGACGAAACCTACACCGTGCGTTACGTCTCCCTGCCGTCCCCCGACTGGGGTGGAAGGACGGCATTCCATCAGTTGACCTTCATCAACGACGGGCCTGCGTCCGGCGTATTCATCCAGGATGCGATCACCGAAACGGGCACCGCCATCGCGCAGCAGAACGGTCATTTCAAGACCACGGTGGTGAACGCCACGCCGCAACGATGAAGCGGAGACCACGGGAGCTGACGGCTTGTCCATACTCAAACGTATGGTTAAATTGGCCATACCTTTCTCCCCCGGTCTCCCATGAAAGCCAGCCTGTTCCGCCATGGCATCAATCTGTGGCCCCCCTTCCTGTTCGCCGGCATCCACGTGACCCGGATATCGGCGGACTATCGCAACATCACAGTCGAGCTGCGCATGCGTCCGTGGAACCGAAACTACGTCGGCACGCATTTCGGCGGCAGCCTGTTCGCCATGACCGATCCCTTCTGGATGCTGGGCCTGATGAACAACCTCGGGCGCGACTATTACGTGTGGGATCGCGCTGCGGAAATCGAGTTCCTGAAACCAGGACGCGGTACGGTAAGCGCGGCATTCCACATCGACGATGCGATGCTCGCCGACATCCGCGCCGCCGCCGCCGATGGCAGCAGGCAGCTGCGCTGGTTCAGCAATGACGTGACAGACGCCAGTGGCGAAGTGGTCGCGCGCGTGCGCAAGCAGGTGTATGTCCGCCTGAAACCCAAGGCACGAAATGATGACGGCAATGCGCGGCAGAATGCTGCCGGTTGATTGATGTTTTATACATCGTGATGCGGCCCACTGACCGCGCCACCGCGATATCGATGATGGAGCGACCTGCGCATTCCCGCGCAGGCCCTGTCATTCGAGGACATCCCGATGTCATCCGCGATCCATCGACGCCAGCTGTTGCAGTCACTGGGATTGGCCGCCACCGCCCTCGTCACCCCATCCCTGCTCGCCCGCAGCCAGCATCGCACTACCGTTGCCGAAATCATGGGACCGTTCTATCCGCTGATGCGCCCGATGGATGAGGATGCCGATCTCACCCACATCACCGGGCAGCCAGGGCGGGCACAGGGGCGCATGTTCGACCTGCATGGCCGCATCATCGATACCGCAGGCCATCCGGTAGCCGGGGCGACCATCGAAATGTGGCAGGCCAATACGCATGGCCGCTATGCCCACAAGAGCGATCCGAACAGCGAAGCGCCACTGGATCCTGCCTTCCAGGGATTCGGCAGCCAGTCCAGCGACCCGCAAGGTCATTTCCGCTTCCGCACCGTCGTGCCGGGACCGTATCCCGTGGTTGATGGGCAGGACCGTTGGATACGCGCACCGCACATTCATTTCGACATCCGCGGCAGGCATGACCGCCTGGTCACCCAGATCTACTTCAAGGACCAGCCGCTCAACGCCAGCGATCGCCTTTACCACGCACTTTCCCAGGAAGATCGCGACACAGTGACGCTGGCGCTGCGATCTTCCGACGCCGGCGCAGCACAACCCGAACAGGGACTGTGGACGGTTGTGCTGGCCAGCGGCTGACGGGCGCGCCGGCCGCTACAATGGGCGGATGTCACTCGAAGCCCCCACCCTCGTGCCCCGCCCTTCCCTGCAGCGCCTGTTCCTGACCGGCCTTCTCACCCTGCTGCCCATCTGGCTGACATGGGTCGTGGTGAAGTTCGTGTTCGTGTTGTTGTCGGGAATTTCCAGTCCGCTGGTGATGCCGATGTCCGAACAGATCGCGACGTCGTTCCCGCATTACCTGGGCTGGGTACGTGCGGAATGGATCCAGAACGTGGTAGCGCTGCTGGCGACCCTGCTGGTGATCCTTGCCGTCGGTGTCGCCAGCCGTCGCGTGGTCGGCCAGCGCGTGCTGCGCTGGGTGGGTGCGGTGATCAAGCGCATCCCGCTGGCCAGCATCATCTACGACAGCGCCAAAAAACTGCTGGACATCCTGCAGACGCAGCCGGGCAGCACCCAGCGCGTGGTGCTCATCGACTTCCCGCACCGCGACATGAAATCGGTGGGACTGGTGACGCGGGTGATCCGCGAGCATGGCACCGGGCGTGAACTGGCGGCGGTGTATGTACCCACCACGCCCAATCCGACATCCGGCTATCTGGAGATCGTTCCGGTGGAACTGTTGACGCCCACCGACTGGACCGTGGACCAGGCGATGAGTTTCATCATTTCCGGCGGTGCAGTGGCACCGGACACGGTGCCGTTCACACGCGCGGGCGAGCGTGCCGAATGAAGATCGAGGACCAGGCGCCCCGCGTGGGACACCTGACTGATCGCCAACGTGACGCAGGCTGACTGCGCCACACCGGCTGGCCGTACGTGTCCGGATCGTGCAAGCTCCACGGTCTGTGTTCCACGGAAGTCCCTATGTCCCAGCTTGCCCGCGCCCTGGCGGTTGCCCTTGCTTCGCTGATGCTGTTCAGCGCTGCGCCGCCTGCCGAAGCCGCGAAGAAGAAGGCCACACGCGCCGTCACCACACCCTCCCGCCAGGCTGCCAAACCCAGGCCGAAGCCGCGCGTGCGCCCCGCCGCCCCGGCCACCCGGCAGCCCGCCGCGCAGGCCAGCAAGGCCAGCCAGCTGGAACGGCTGTATGAAGACTACTGGGATGCCTCGATGCGGTTGAACCCGCTGCAGGCCACGTTCCAGGGTGACGCACGCTACAACGATGAACTGCCCAACATCCTGTCGGCGGCCTGGCGACAGCAATCGCACGATTTCACCAGCGAGTGGCTGGGCAAGGTGGAGAAGATCGGCAGCGACGGCCTGCAGGGCCAGGATCTGCTCAGCTATGAGATGTTCGTCCGCGATGCGCGCGCATCGCTGGCGGCGGAGCAGCATCCGTCCTGGATGCTGCCGATCAGCCAGTACTACAACCTTGGCAGCATCATGGCGATCCTCGGCGCGGGCGCCGGCGCGCAGCCGTTCAACACGGTCCAGGATTACGATCGCTGGTCGCGGCGCTCGCTCGGCATCCCGACGCTGTTTGAACAGGCCATCGCCAACATGCGCCAAGGCATGGCGGCCGGCGTGGTGCAGCCACGCGACCTGATGGAAAAAGTGCTCCCGCAGCTGGATGCGGTGATCAAGCCGACCGCCGAGGAGAGCATCTTCTGGACCCCGGTACGGACCATGCCGGCCAGCATCGCCGCCGAAGACAGGGCACGCATCAGCGCCGAGTACAAGCGCATGATCGAGTACCGCATCATGCCGGCCTACCGGGCGCTGCGCGGATTCATCGCCACCGAATACCTGCCGGCGACACGCACCACGGCCGGCATGGGCGTGCTGCCGAATGGCCAGGCATGGTATGCCAGCACCCTGCGGCAGGCCACCGCGACCACCCAGGACCCCGCCCAGCTGCATGCGTGGGGCGAGCAACGCGTGCAGGCATTGCAGGCGGAGATCGCCACGGTGATGAAGGACAAGCGTCTGCGCGGCACGGAAGTGAAACTGCTGCGCAGCATGCGCAGCGACCGCCAGTTCCAGTACAGCGACGCGAACGCAGTGCTGGGTCGCTACCGTCAATTGCAGCAGCAGGTGGCGGCAAAGCTGCCAGCGGTCCTGCAGACGGTTCCCACGGTGCCGCTGGACATCCAGCCAGTGGATGCGGACCGCGCGCTCACCGCCGCGCCGGTGTCCTACCAGCCCGGCGCCGGCACCCGTCCGCCGGTGCTGTTCATCAACGCATCCAACCTGCCCACGCGCAAGCGCTGGAGCGCGCCGATGCTGTACCTGCATGAAGCCGTGCCCGGCCATCACGTGCAGCTGGGCCTGCAGCAGGAACTGGAGAAGCTGCCGCGGTTCCGCCGTCTGGGCGGCGACATGGCCTTCGTGGAAGGATGGGGCCTGTACGCCGAATCGCTGGGCGACATGCTGGGCGTGTATGCCGATCCCTACGATCACATCGGCTACCTGCATGCGGCGCTGACCCGCGCCGCGCGGGTGGTCGCCGATACCGGAGTGCATGCTCTGGGCTGGAACAAGCAGCAGGCCGTGGCCTATCTGGAAAAGACGGCGACGATGACCACCGATGACGCCAACGCAGAAGTCGAACGGATGATGGCCCAGCCCGGACAGGCGCTGTCGAACGTGCTGGGCGAAGCAAAGATCGTCGAGTTGCGTGAACGCGCGCGCCGGAAGCAGGGCACCGCCTTCGACCTGCGTGTGTTTCACACCGAACTGCTCAAGGATGGCTCCATGCCGCTGGACGTCCTGGAACGGCGGATGGACCGCTGGCTCGAAGGTGCGCCGGCCCTTCAGCCGCACTGAGCGCGGACGCGCTTGACGTCACCGGCGCCATGCCGGTGACGGCCTGCGATCACTTGATCAGTAGAGGCTTTCGTCCTCGCTGGAATTCCCGTCACGCTCCGCGAAGATGGCCTGCACCGCAGTGTCCCCCGTGTAGCGGCGTTGCGCGTATGGGCCGCTTGCCGGTCCGTAATGCGGAACGTCATGGAGGACATCGTCGCCGTCGCTTTCCAGACTGCTGCCCGCACTATGCTCACCTGCACTGTCGCCCCCTGCGCGGGAGAGATGCGGCAACGTCGGCGACAGCCTGAAGTGCGCGGCGCGCACTGTTCTGCCGTTACGGACTTCGTAGGCGATCTCCGGGCGAAGGAAACTCACCTCCTGGACTGCTGCAGGTGGAAGGTCGCTTCGCTTGCCGTCCCCCAACTTCGTATACAGCACACGGCACTCCGGCGCCGGAACAGCTGCGTTGTGCTGCCATCCCACAACGTGCTCGAAGAGGGCTGAGTGGCCCGCGTTAGCCGGAGGCGCCGAAGTATCGTAGATGGAGCAGACTTCATATTGGTGGAAGCCCAGTGTTCTTGTGCGTTTTACGCCCACATCTGCCTGGAGCGACAACTTGGTGTTTGCGAATTCAACTTTCCTTCTTCGTGCATTCCATAGCGCCATCGTCTCCTCAAGGCTACGGACACGTTCAGGCACCTCGTCATCATCGCGGTCCTGATTGCGTGAACATGTATCGGAAATTCCGCAGATCCGGCCCTCGGCGTGGGCATCCATGCTTTCCGTGCCATCTGACGGCGGGTCGGGCTGCATCGACGATCCGGACGCGGCGAACAGCGTCTGCGGCGCCCAGTCACTGACCAGCCCGTCGTAAGTTGTTTCCGACGCCCCCTGCCCCTGCAGGAAAATGCACTCGTCCCCGTCGTCGAACCACGCGTCGGGAATCGCATCGCGTGTGATGGCCTGCGGCTTTGCGGCGATGCTGGCCTGCCTAACAGGCGGATCGTTCCGGTCTTGCCCAGCGAGGGCGGCATCGACCTGCGCGGGGTGGATGGCCGTGTACGTGCTGACGGCGTCCGGCACTGCAGCCTCAAGCGGCGTCGGCTTGGCCAGTCCCTTGTAGATGTCACGCAACCGCTGGACGTGCGCCTGCCGCTTTTCGGGTGTGTCCAGATGCACCGGCCAGACGCGGGTCGGCGATGCAGGTGCCGCAGGACGGGACACCGGGTGCAGCGCCGCAACACGTGGGGCGGCGGATTCAATCGTCGCACCGCCGGGTTCCGCCATTCCACCAGCATGCCCCCCCACCCCCACCCCCGCACCTGCCTTCGCCGCCAGTGTCTTCCTGAATTCAAGGAATGCCCTCACGCTGATGTTGTGCTCTCTCACCACCCCGACCAAGGCTGCCTGCGTTCCGTTCCTCTGCCCCAGCCGTGCGTGCCTGGTGTCGGCGACGAACAAGGCCCATTCCTGCGCCTGTGGCTGAGGAAGCACGTCGACACGTGAAGGTGGCGCCCAGCTGAACCCGGAAGGCGAACCGGTACGGGTGCGGGTACGCGCGCTGGCAACGATCTGGCGGCCCAGGCCGGAATCGCCGCATGTGGCCTGCCACAGAGGTACCTTGCCATTGCAGACGCCGGCGATTCCGCCACGCGTGATGCCCGGCGCCGCCCGCAGAGCGCCTTCGGCCATCGACGACGACCGGTATGGCAGCGCATAGATCACGGATGCAAGAGATGGGGGCATGGGATCAGTCCTGGAGTGGCGTTCAGTGGACCCCAGAGTGGCGAACCGTACAGGCGCACACTTTCGTTTTTGCGGCGGACCGATCAATCGCGTATGCATGAGGCAGCGAACGATCTGAGATGATGTCCCACTGTCCACCCGACGCTGCACCGATGAGCCCCATCCTGCAAGGTATCCACCATGTCGCCCTGATCTGCAGCGACTACGCCCGTTCGCGGGCGTTCTACGTCGACGTGCTCGGCCTGGCGGTGCTGGCCGAGCATCACCGGACGGCGCGCGATTCGTGGAAGCTCGATCTGGCGCTGCCCGATGGCGGCCAGCTGGAACTCTTCTCCTTCCCTTCCCCGCCTCCGCGTCCAAGTCGTCCGGAGGCACAGGGGCTGCGCCATCTGGCCTTTCGCATCGCCGCGCTGGAACCGTTCATCGCGCACCTGGCCCATCATGGCGTGGTCTGTGAGCCAATCCGTGTGGACAAACATACCGGCCGACGCTTTACTTTCTTCGCCGATCCGGATGGCTTGCCGCTGGAGCTGTACGAAATTCCGTGATCGCGTGCCCGGGATCACGGTAACGGAGGTTGCCGGGCAGAGCCCGGCACTACGCGGGCAGCAGACAACGTCATCATCAACCGCAGTGAAGCCCGCAACCGCCGTCACGCGCTGCCGCTTGCCCCATACCCCGCCGAATGGGTATACAGTCCGCACACGCTGGCGACGTCGCTGGCACCGACACTTCAATGCCCTGGGAGGGGACCATGCGCAAGACCTTCAAGACCCTGTTGCTGGCGCTGCCGCTGTGCATGGCCGCGCTGTCCGCGCAGGCGGCCGATTCGGCCGTCGGCCGCTGGAAAACCATCGACGACAAGACCGGCAAGGTGAAGTCGATCGTGGAGATCAGCCAGGCTGCCAACGGCACGCTGTCCGGCAAGGTTGTGGACATCCTGCAGTCGGACAAGGGCCCGAACCCTGTCTGCAACGACTGCCAGGGTGCCAACAAGGGCAAGCCGATCAAGGGCATGACGATCCTCTGGAACCTGAAATCCGACGGCGCCAGCAGCTGGTCCGGTGGCACCATCCTGGATCCGGCCAACGGCAAGACCTACAAGTCGAAGATGAAGCTCCAGCAGGGAGGTGCCAGGCTGGACGTGTCCGGCTGCGTGGCCTTCATCTGCCGCGCGCAGACCTGGCAGCGCGAGTGACCCCGCCGCCCAGCGCCTGACAACGAACCCGGCCACGGCCGGGTTCCGCGTTTCCGGTCCCCGCTGCGCGGCGGCCGGCATGGGGTCATGCGATAATCCCTGATTCCCCCGCAGCACCCCGCGACCATGACCCGAACCGCGCTCGTCACCACCGCCCTGCCCTATGCCAACGGCCCCCTGCATCTGGGCCACCTGGTGGGCTACATCCAGGCCGACATCTGGGTGCGCGCGCGGCGAATGAGCGGCGGTACCGCCTGGTTCGTGTGCGCCGACGATACCCACGGCACGCCGATCATGCTGGCGGCGGAAAAGGCCGGCGTCACCCCGGAGGCCTTCATCGCCAACATCCAGGCCAGCCATGAGCGCGATTTCGCCGCGTTCGGCGTCGCCTTCGACCATTACGATTCGACCAATTCGGCCGCCAACCGCGCGCTGACCGAAGCCTTCTACCTGAAGCTGGAAGCCGAAGGCCACATCGCCCGGCGCTCGGTCGCGCAGTTCTACGACCCGGCCAAGGGCATGTTCCTGCCCGACCGCTACATCAAGGGCATCTGCCCTAACTGCGGCAGCGCCGACCAGTACGGCGACAACTGCGAGGTCTGCGGCGCCACCTACGGCCCGACCGAACTGAAGGAGCCGAAATCGGCGATCTCCGGCGCCACGCCGGAAATCCGCGATTCGGAGCATTTCTTCTTCGAGGTCGGCCGCTTCGAATCGTTCCTGCGCCAATGGCTGGCCGGCGATGTCGCCCTGCCCGGCGTCAAGGCCAAGCTGATGGAATGGCTGGACGCCGATGGCGGCCTGCGCGCGTGGGACATCTCGCGCGATGCGCCGTACTTCGGTTTCCAGATTCCCGGCCGCCCCGGCAAGTATTTCTATGTCTGGCTGGACGCGCCGATCGGCTACCTGTCCAGTTTCCGGACGCTGTGCGCGAAGACCGGCGAGGACTTCGACGCGCATCTGCGCGTCGGCACCGCCACCGAACTGCACCATTTCATCGGCAAGGACATCGTCAATTTCCACGGCCTGTTCTGGCCTGCCGTGCTGCACGGCACCGGCCACCGCGCGCCGACCCGGCTGCACGTCAACGGTTACCTCACCGTGGATGGCGCGAAGATGAGCAAGTCGCGCGGCACCTTCGTGATGGCACGGACGTTCCTGGATGCCGGCCTGGAGCCGGAAGCCCTGCGTTACTACTTCGCGGCCAAATCCTCGGGCGGCGTCGACGACCTGGACCTCAACCTCGGCGATTTCGTCGCACGCGTCAATGCAGACCTGGTGGGCAAATTCGTCAACCTGGCCAGCCGCTGCGCCGGCTTCATCAGCAAGCGTTTCGACGGCCTGCTGGCCGCGCAGCTGCCCGATGAAGCGCAGTACCAGCGCTTCGTCGATGCGCTTGCGCCAATCCGCGAAGCCTACGAACGCAACGACCCGGCGGCGGCCATCCGCCAGACCATGGCGCTGGCCGACGAGGCCAATCGTTACATCGACGACGTCAAGCCGTGGGTCATCGCCAAACAGGAAGGGGCCGACGCAGAGCTGCAGGCGGCATGCACCCAGGGGCTTAACCTGTTCCGCGTGCTGGTGACCGCTCTCAAGCCGGTGCTGCCGGCCACCACCGCGCAGGCCGAAGCCTTCCTCGCCGCGCAGGTGGATGACTGGACCGCGCTGGTGCAACCGCTGCTCGCCCATCGCATCAACGACTACATCCCTCTGTTCACCCGTATAGACCCGAAGAAGATCGACGCCATGACCGACGCCTCCAGGGACACCCTGCAGCCTGCAACCCCCGCGCCCGCCGCCAAGGCCGAGGCCAGCGCGCCAGCCGCACCGGCCAAGGTCGAAGCCGGCAGCACCGACACGCCGGCGTACATCGGCATCGACGATTTCGCCAGGCTCGACCTGCGCATCGGCAAGGTGCTCGCCTGCGAATTCGTGGAGGGCTCGGACAAGCTGCTGCGCTTCGAACTGGATGCCGGCGAACTGGGCACGCGGCAGATCTTTTCCGGCATCCGCGCCAGCTATGGCGAACCGGAAAGGCTGGTCGGCCGCACCGTGGTGTTCATCGCCAACCTGGCGCCGCGCAAGATGCGCTTCGGCCTGAGCGAAGGCATGATCCTGTCGGCCGGTTTCGACGGCGGAGCGCTGGCCCTGCTGGATGCCGACAGCAGCGCACTGCCGGGCATGCCGGTCCGCTGACCTGCCGTCCGCCGCCACCGAAGGTGAACCCGCGATGGAACTGGCGCTGTTCGACTTCGACCACACCATCACGCTGAGCGATACCTACAGCCGCTTCCTGCGACGCGTGGCCACGCCGGAACAGCGCAGTCGCGCCTGGTGGACGGTGGGACCCTGGCTGGCGGCCTACCGGTTGCGCCTGATCAGCGCCGAACGCCTGCGCGCGCGGGTCACCCGGCTGGTGTTCACGGGCCGCCATGCCGACGACATCGCATCGTTGGCCGCCGGTTATGCCCGCGATGCGCTGCCAGGGATGATGCGGCCGGAGATGCTTGAACAGATCCGCTGGCATCAGTCGCAGGGGCATACGGTCGCCATCGTTTCGGCGTCGGTGGACCTGTATCTGCGCCCCTGGTGCGAGCCGCTTGGCCTGCAGCTGATCTGCAACCAGCTGGAAACACGCGATGGCCGACTGACGGGCCGTTATGCGGGCGGCGACTGCGGCCGCCGGAAAGTGCAGCACGTCCGCCGCCGTTTCGATCTATCGCGCTATGCACGCATCCACGCCTATGGCGACAGCCGCGAGGACAGACCGATGCTGGCACTTGCCCATGAGCGCTGGTATCGCGGCAGGCTCCTGGCCCCATGAACGCCCTGCGCAGCCACCGCCACGCATGAGTACGATGCTTCCACCGCTGGTCGAACGCCTGGATCGCCTGTTGCCACAGACCCAATGTGGCCAGTGCGGCTACGACGGCTGCCGTCCGTATGCGGCGGCGATGGCGCGCCGCGAAACGGGCGTGGAACGCTGCCCGCCGGGAGGCGATGCCGGCGCGCGCGCATTGGCGCAGGTGCTGGGAGTTCCAGCGGTTCCCTACGATCGCGCGCGTGGCACGCACAAGCCACCCCAGGTGGCAGTGGTGGTGGAGGCCGATTGCATTGGCTGCACCAAGTGCATCCAGGCATGTCCGGTGGACGCGATCGTGGGCGGTGCGAAGTACATGCACACGGTGATCGCCGACCTGTGCACGGGCTGCGAGCTGTGCATTCCACCGTGCCCGGTGGACTGCATCGAACTGCTACCGACGAGGTAGATCAGACCCATGGTCGGCTGCAATGGAAGCAACCGACCAGTGGCCCGCGCTACCCCGCAGCCGCAGCCGGCATGTTCCTGACTTACGGCACCGCAGCGGTGATCACGATCTCCACCTTCCAGTCCGCCTGCGCCAGCTTCGCTTCCACCGTCGCACGCGCCGGGGTCATGCCGGCCACCACCCACTCGTCCCACGCTTCGTTCATGCCATCGAAATCGGCCATGTCCGCAAGGTAGATCTCCGCCCGCAGCACGTGCTGCTTGTCGCTGGCCGCCAGTCCAAGCAGCTTGTCGATTTCCTCCAGCACCTGCCGGGTCTGACCGACGATGTCCTGGCTGGTGTCTTCCGGGATCTGGCCGGACAGGTAGGCGACCTTGTTATGCACGGTCATCTCGGCCATGCGCGGACCGACATCGAAACGTTCCATCATGGACATGGACTCCTCATCAGGGGACAGGCCTCCATTCTCCCCCACCCGGCGCCTCCGTGCGCAACGTGCCAGCAGAAATGCCAGTGCAACGCCGTCGTGCGGCCCTCTAGCCAAGCACCGGGCAGCGGCGCACGATTCGCACACCCGCGCCGCCCACGGCGCACTGCCCGTCCTTCAGATGACCGATTCCGCAGAGCCCGTTTCTTCCGGCCAGCGCTCCAGGCGAGTCCTGACCATCGTGCTGCCGCTGCTGGTGCTGGCACTGGCGCTGCATGGCCTGGCAGGCGCATTCGATGAGCACGGCTACCGTTCCGTACGGCAGGCGTTGCAGGGTTTCGGCGGCGGACAGCTGCTGCTTGCCGTGCTGCTCGGGCTGGCCAGTTACGCCTGTCTGGTGGGCTTCGATGCCATCGGGCTGCGCCGCAGCGGCGTCCATGTGCCGGCCGTGCGCGTGGGCATCACCGCCTTCCTCGCCCATGCGCTGGGGCAGACCGTCGGCTTTGCCGCACTCACCGGCGGCGCGGTGCGGGTGCGCGGCTATCGCAGCGCTGGCCTGGACCTGGCGCAGATCGGACAGGTGGTGCTGATGAGCACGCTGGGCTTCGTGTTCGGTGCCTGGGTACTGCTCGGCGCGGCCCTTTGCCTGGAACCCGCCGCCGCCGCACGGGCGCTGCCGGTGCACGACGGACTGCTGCGCCTGTGCGGCCTGTTGCTGCTGGTGGGCTATGCGGTGACCGTGCTGCTGGTCGGCCGCGATGGCCGCCGATTCTCCGTATACGGGCACCCGCTGTGGCTGCCCGACCGCCGCACCATGCTGGCCGTCACCGCATTGAGCATTGTTGAACTGGTGCTCGCCAGCGCAGCCTTCTATGTGCTGTTGCCTGCATCCACGCCGACCGGCCTGGCCGGCTTTGTCGGCCTGTATCTGGTGGCGGTGGTAGCCGGGCTGGTTTCCACCGTGCCGGCCGGGCTGGGCGTGTTCGAATGGAGCCTGCTTGCGTTGCTGCCACAGGTCGCCCCCGGTGCCGTGCTGGCGGCCGCGCTGGTGTACCGGGTGACGTATTACGTGCTGCCGCTGTCGTTGGCCACCGTACTGGCGCTGGCGCCCTCCCTGCGCCGACCACTGCGCATTGGCGCGGGCGCGACGCGGATGGGCTGGAAGACACTGCGTCCGTGGCTGCCCAACATCGTCGCGCTGGCAGCCTTCAGCGTGGGAGCCGCACTGCTGCTGGACGGCACCCTGCCGGCGACCCACCGCCATCTGCCAAGCGCCTCCCTGCCGCTGCTGGAAACCTCGCACCTGCTGGGCAGCCTGTCCGGGGCGATGCTGCTGTTGATCGGCCAGGCCCTGGCACGGCGCAGCCACGCTGCGTGGATGCTGGCGCTGGTGGTCTGCCTGGCAGCGCCCCTGCCGATCTGGCTGCGCGGCGGGCAGATGCCGATCACCCTGGCGACCCTGCTGGTGGCCGGCGCGCTGTGGGCTGCGCGTCGCGAGTTCTACCGCGAAGGTGCGCTGCTGGACCAGGCCTGGTCCTGGGCCTGGATCCGCAACCTCGGGCTGGTGCTCGTGGCCGTGGTATGGCTGTTGTTCTTCGTCTACAGCCACGTCGAATACCAGCACGAACTGTGGTGGCAGTTCGCCCTGTCCGGCAATGCGCCCCGTGCGCTGCGGGCGCTGCTGCTGGTCGCCCTGGCGGTCGCCATCTTCGGCCTGGGCCGCCTGCTGCACAGCACGCGCGGCCCCTTGCCGGCGGCCGATGAGGCCACGCTGCAGGCGCTCGCGCCCATCCTTGCATCGGCGCAGGATACCCAGGCCTGCCTGGTGCTCGTCGCGGACAAGGCGGTGCTGCGCGATGAGCAGGGCCTGGGCTTCGTGATGATGCAGCGCCATGGCGGATCGCTGATCGCCATGGGCGATCCGGTCGGTCCGCCGCAGGTCGCACGCGCACTGATCTGGCGTTTCCGCGAGGAAGCCGACCGGCTGGGCCTGCGCCCGGTGTTCTACCAGGTCGGCGAAGCGTACTGGCAGACCTATCTGGACCTTGGCCTGGGGCTGGTCAAGCTGGGCGAGGAAGCCATGGTGCCGCTGCAGGATTTCGGCCTGGAAGGACGCGAGCGCGCGGACCTGCGCCAGGCATGGAATCGCGGCAGGCGCAGTGGTCTGGCGTTCCGGGTGGTGCCGGCGGGCGAGATTCCGGCGCTGTTGCCGGAACTGGCCGCTATCTCCAGCGCCTGGCTGGAAGACAAGGCCGGCGAGGAGAAGGGGTTCTCGCTGGGCAGCTTCGATGCCACCTACCTGGCGCGTTTTCCGATGGCGGTGGTCGAAGCGGAGGGACGCATCGTCGCCTTCGCCAACCTGTGGCGCGCACCGGGCGGCCACGAACTGTCGGTGGACCTGATGCGGCACCTGCCGGACGCGCCGAAGGGCACGATGGATTTCCTGTTCGTCGAGCTGTTCCTGTGGGGCCGCGCGCAGGGCGACCTGCGTTTTTCGCTGGGCATGGCACCGCTGTCCGGCCTGGCCGAGCATCGCCTGGCCGGACGCTGGAACCGAGTCGCCGGCCTGGTTGCCCGGCATGGCGAACGGTTCTACGGGTTCAGTGGCCTGCGCCGCTTCAAGTCCAAGTTCGCGCCGCACTGGCGGCCACGTTACCTGGCCGCCCCTGGCGGCATGCACCTGCCTGCCGCGCTGCTGGATGCCACCCGCCTGATCTCGCTGGAGCCACGCCATCCATCGTGATGGCGGCGCACCCTGCATGCACTGCCATCAGCGCGGTGCCGCAGCAAGGATTTCCCGCGCCAGGCGGCCGTGGTCACCGTTGAAATGGTGGTCGCCGGGCAGCTCGATGCGCCGCATGCCAGCACTGCCCGGAAGATCCGGACAGAGCGCATCGGCATCGTTCTTTCCGTACAGGCAGAGAACCTTGGCCGCCGGCAAGCGCGCCACTTCCGGGGCGATCGGCAGGCCATCATCGCCGCCGCCCAGCCAGTTGCTGACGTGGAACTCGAAATCCGCGCGACGGCCGACCGACAGCAAAGCGATCAGATCCACCTGTGCGCGCATCGCAGGAGCGAAGCGGTTGATGCTGGCCGGCAACACATCCGCTCCCTGCGAGAAACCGATCAACAGCAGCCGCGGTCTCTGCCATTGCCGGCGGTAATGCGTCGCGATGCGCGCAAGGTCCGCCGCGACGCCTTCGGGGGTGCGTGCGCTCCAGAAATAACGTAGCGAATCGACGCCGACCACGGCGACGCCCTGCGCGGCCAACGCGGCGGCCACATCCTTGTCCAGCCCGGCCCAGCCGCCATCGCCGGACATGAAGATCGCCAGCGTGTCGCCCGGCCGCGCAGCCGGCACTTCCACCACCGGCAACCCCTGCAACCCCTCCGGCGGCGGCGCGACGTCGACGCCAGGCGCATCGCCCATCACCCGCGCGGCAGCGACCAGGCCGGGCTTTGCATCGCCCGCCGCGCTGCGCCGGAATGATCGTGCGCTGCTGGCTGCCTGCAGGAACGGTGCCGCCGTGGCAGCGCAGCGTCCGCCGGCTTCGGCCGCCAGCCAGGGCATGGACAGCGCGGCCGGCGCCGGACGGCCGGCCACCGCATGCGGACCGCACACCATCCGCTGCGAGGGTGCACGCGGGCAGAATTCCGTGGTCAGCAGTCCGGCGAAGGTTCCCGGCCCGGCCTGCGCCGCCACCGCATGTGCGAGCACCGCGCCTTCGCCCTCACCACCCAGCAGCGGCAGGCGATACCCCGGCAGGTGCAGGTAGGCCTGCAGCCAGCGTGAGAAATTCTCCACGTCACCGGCACCGAACGCGCAGTCGATGTTGCCTTCGTGCTGCAGGGCCCCATGCAGGTGCGCGATGTCCACGTCCGCTACCAGGGCGCCTTCGCGGCGCAGCGCCTCGATGGCATCGTCGCTCGCCAACGTGCCGTGATCGTCCGCATGGAACCAGATCACCACGCGCTGTGCCGGTCCGTCGGGCTGGTGCACCGGTACCTGGTGGAAGCGCCCGTGGTCCACCCGCAGGGTACTGGCCAGGGCGGGCATCGCCAGCATCATCGCGACGATGAGGGGCAACACCCGCAGGCAACGTCCGGCAAACCGCATGCAGCTCTCCATCGTCACGGGCAATCCAGCCACGATACGCCTCCGCGATGCTGCCGTGCTACGGGATCATCGGCTCTGCCAGCGCACCTGATTACGGGTGCGTCGCCAGGCGCCGCACGCCAGCCACAGCAGCCAGCCGACGATGACCAGGATGACCAGTTTCTGTCCCGCCCCGCGCGGTGGCCCGCGCCAGAGGACATGCATCCACAGCAGCACGAAGGCCAGCCACGCCCACCACCACAACAGCCGTCCCGCCGCCTGCCAGCCCGGTTCGCGGCGCAGGTACCAGGCCTGCAGCAGCATCGCAACGCTGGCGCAGAGGAATGCGGTGATCGCCGCCACGCCGTGCACCAGCGGCCAGGCGAGCGGAGCCCATCCGGGCAGCCAGCTGTCGCCGACCGCGACACCCATCAATCCCAGCGCCGCCCAGGCGAACAGCAGCGGCGCGGCGGCGCTGCGACGCGGCCCCACGCTGTGACGGTACAGCGCCATGCCCAGCACGATGATCGCCAGCGCCAGCAGGCAGTAGGCACTGCGCAGTGCCAGCCCGCCCGGCCCCTGCAGGTACAGGCTCAAGGTCGCCTGTATCCAGTCCAGGTCCTCGCGCAGGAACTGCGTCCATGTGGCGATGACCAGGAACGAGACCAGCGCCGCCAGCGCGATTCCGCTGGACCAGCGCAGGCCGCGCGTGGTGCTTCCGCTCATGCCGCACCCTCGCCAGGATGCCGCGCCTGCCAGGCCTTCAGCGCTTCGCGGTAACGCTGCAGTTCATCGCTGTACAGATCCAGCACGCACAGCGGGCAGCCGCTTCCACAGCATTCGTTGGGACCGGGTTCTTCCGGCGGAATCGGACGGGGATCGGGATCGGACACGCATGCACGCCTGCAGAAGATGGCGCCAGTGTAGCCAGAGCCTGCCTCAGCCCTCCAGCCTGCGCCGAAGGTTCGCGCGCGCCAGCGCATCGAAATGGCGATGGAAGAGATCACTCAGGAAGATGCGTGGCTGGCGCAGCAGGTTGCGCAGGAAGCGCCGGCGGCCGGCCCGGTACAGGAAGCCCGGCACGCTGCCGGCATACTCTTCGGCCACGCCGTTGTCGTAGGCATCGAAGACGTCGGCTGGCGCGCCGATGATGGCCATGTCGCAGTCCAGGAACAGCGCGGCCTCCTCGTCCACGTCGCAGGGCTGCAGCGTGCCGTGGCGCGCGGTCAGCAGGATCAGTTCACGCACGCGTGCCACGTCGATGCCAGCATCGGGCAGCCAGCGTGCGATCTCCTTCTCCGCCAGTTCCGCCGAACGCATCTCGTTGTCCTTGCGGCCACTTTCGTAGATGGCATCGTGGTACAGCACGGCCAGGAAGACCTCGCGTGGCTGCCACCAGCCGGCGTGTTCGGCCACCCATTGGCAATGCTGCAGCAGGGCGCGGACATGGCCAAAGTGGTGGTACGCGCGCGGTGGGATGGCGTAGCAGGCCTGCAGGGCCTCCCACTGGCCGGCGGGCAACGGGACGGGCTGGAAATCCATCTCTGCAGCATCGCGCTCCACCCGCCATGGCGCAAGCACTGGCGAATATTTCACCAGTGCTTCACGACGCCTGCGCCGCAAGGCCCGCACCCGTTTATGCACAGGTTTACCGCGACATCGTCCACATCGCCTGTGGATCACCACGCATGTCCGACCAGCGGTTCGGCGGCAGGCGGCACCGGCGCTAGACTCGACGCGTCGCAGGCCCCGCCGCGAGGAAGATGCCGATGTCACGCGTGATGCTGCTCGTCCTGCTGGCCGTGGTTCCCTGCGCACAGGCAGCTGCGCAGGCGGCCACGCTGCCGTCGCCCGCGGTGGAACCGGCCATCGCCGCCCATGTGTCCCTGCCACCATCGCCACAGCAGGTGCTGGCCATTCCGCCCGCGCTTTCCACCCTGCTGCACGATCGCGTGATCGCGCCGGCGAGCGGGCGCGAGGACCGGCTGCAGCGGCTTGTGGAGATGATCTTCGACCGCAACGGCATGGACCTGCAGTACGACGCCGATGCCACCTACACCGTTACCGAAACCTGGCAGCATCGCCGTGCCAACTGCCTGTCCTTCACGTTGCTGTTCGTCACCCTGGCGCGCGCCGCCGGCATCCAGGCACGGGTGCAGGAGGTGGAACGGGTGGCATCGTGGTACCAGGACGCCGGCGCGCTCTACAGCATCGGCCACGTCAACGCCGGCATCGAGGTCAACGGGCGCGCGGGCACCGTCGACCTGGACCGCAACGTGCTCTATGACCGCCAGGGGCCGCGTCCGATCAGCGACGCGCGGGCACTCGCCCACTTCTACAACAACCGCGGCGCAGTACATATGGAAGCCGATGAGCCGGCGCAGGCACGCGCGGAATTCGATGCGGCCCTGCAGCAGGACCCGGCATTCACCGCCACGCTGAACAACCTGGGCGTGCTGGAAGCGCGCCAGGGCCACCTGCAACAGGCGCACGAACGCTACACGACCGCGCTGCGCATCTCGCCGCGACATGCGCCGACGCTGGCCAACGCGAGCGCGCTGCTGCTGCGCCTGGGCGACACGCGCCAGGCGGCACGCCTTCAGCAGCGGCTGCAGAACGTGCGCCAGGGCGATCCATTCGTGCAGTACATGCTGGGTTCGCAGGCAGAGCGCAACGGCGACATGGCTCGCGCCATCCGCTCCTATCGCCGTGCCGTGCGCCTGTACGACAGCGCGCACCAGTTCCATTTCGCGCTGGCGCGCGCCTATTTCCTGGACGGCCAGCCAGGCCAGGCGGATGTGCAGCTGCGGCGTGCGCTGGAACTGGGCGGCGCTTCATCGCAGGCGCGCTACCAGGACAAGCTGGACAGCCTGCAGCGCTTGCGCCTGCGGCAGGCCAGCGCGCGCCTCGGCCGCTGAAACGGCCGGCGGGGCCGGCCACGCGGCCCGGAATCAGGCCTTCTTCAGGAAGCAGGTCTTCAGCACCAGCCCCTTGATCTTGTCCGAGTTGCCTTCGATATGCTCGGCGTCGTCTTCAACCAGGCGGATGTTGCGGATCACCGTGCCCTGTTTGAGCGGAATGGACGACCCCTTCACCTTCAGGTCCTTGATCACGGTGACGGTGTCGCCGGCCGCCAGCACGTTGCCGTTGCTGTCGCGCACCACCACGTCGCTGGTGCCGCCCTCCTCGGCCGTCCATTCGAAGCCGCAGTCCGCGCAGATCATCAGCGCCCCATCGGCATAGGTGTTTTCAAGGGTGCATTGCGGACAGGCGGGAACAGCGGACATGACAGGACCTTGCAGGATTTCGACAGCCCATAGTGTAACCGGCGGGCGCGCCGGGGCCGCTCCATGGCCCTCCGGCTGATCGCCGTGGAGCCGATCCAGGCCGCCCGCGGCATTCTGGGTTACAGTGCGCGGCCCTCGGACCACCGGAACCTTCAGCATGCGCCTGGGCATCGACTTCGGCACCAGCAATTCGGCCGCGGCCGTGGTCCGCGATGGGCGACTGGAACCCATCCGCTTCGGTGATGCCGAGCAGTTCCGTACCACGGTCTACTTCCCCGGCATCATGCAGGATCCGGGCGATTTCCAGCCCGATCCGGCCCAGGAACACGAACTGCAGCAGATGATCGAACGCGCCGCGCGCGAAGCCCGCACGGCCGGCCAGCCGCGAACCGTCCAGGCCCTGCGCCGCGACGCGCTGCACGTGCTGCGCCGCCAATGGATGGAAGCACGCATGGCCGAGCCGCGTAGCTCCAGCCAACTGCTGCAGAACGCGGTTTATGGCGATGCCGCGCTGGAAGCCTATTTCGAGGAGAACGAAGGCAACCTGGTGCAGAGCCCGAAATCCATGCTCGGCTACAACCTGCACCCGCGCGCGCGGCAGACCATCACCGGCATCGCCACGCATATCCTGGAACACATCCGCCTGACCGCCAGCGCGCAGCTGGGCACCGTGGTACGCGAAGCGCTGCTGGGCCGACCGGTGCAGTTCCGCAGCTCCATCGGCGAAGCAGGCAATGCCCAGGCGCTGGACATCCTGCGCGAAGCGGCACTGGCCGCAGGCTTCGACCATGTGGATTTCATGGAAGAGCCGGCGGCTGCGGCCATGCATTACCACGCCACCAGCGACCAGGCCCACGACGCGGTGATCGTCGACATCGGCGGCGGCACCACCGACATCGCGCACGCGCGTGTCGGCGGCGATGAACCGCCCCGCATCCACCGCGCCTGGGGCATCGCCCGTGGCGGCACCGACATCGATCTCGCGCTCAGCCTGTCCGCCTACATGCCGCTGTTCGGCCGTGGCACCACCCGGGTGCCCGCCCACCATTACGTGGAAGCGGCCACCGTGCAGGACATGACACGCCAGCGCGACTTCCGCCAGCACCGCTACGACAATGTCGAGGACCCCTGGGGACGCCGCCTGCAGGCCCTGCAGGACACCGGCAACACCGCGCGCCTCTACCGCGAGGTGGAACGCGCCAAGATCGCGCTCAGCAGCGCACCCGGGCATGCCAGCACCCTGTCGTTCATCGAAGCGGGACTGCAGGCCGATACCTCCGCGGCCGGCCTGGGCCAGGCCGCCGGCAACTACCTGGGGCAGCTGCGCGACCTGCTGGTGCAGGTCCGCGACGACATCGGCGCGATGCCCGACGCGGTCTTCCTGACCGGCGGCATGTCGCGTGCCGGCTATCTGCGCCAGGCCGCCGCCGAAGCCTTCCCGGATGCGCGCCAAGTCCATGGCGATGCTTCGTTCGGCGTGGTGCAGGGCCTGGCCCTGGCGGCGGCCGGCGGCCACGCCGCCAGCGCTCATTAACATATCCAGGCGCGATCCGCGTTAAACTCTGTCGGCTTGACATTCCTCCCGCGCTCCGCACCGGTCCCACCGGTGTCAGCCACATGCGCGGACGACCCGTCCAGGGTCCCTGCGGCCATGCTCCTGGCTCTGCCATGGCCGCGCAGACGTTCCGAGCCACGATCGAGACCATCCTTGGGCATCACGAAGGCCCACGAGGCCTTACAACCTGTACACCCCGCCTCCCCCATCGACTGTCGCCGTTGTGAGGCGGTCTGCTGCCGGTTGCCCGTGTGGTTGATGCCAGGGGATGACGTCCCCATCTGGTTGGTGGAAAGCGACGGCCATGGCGGCCGTCGCATGGCGCACAACGAAGAAGGCTGGTGCGCGGCCATCGACCCTTACCACCTGCGCTGCACGATCTATGCGCAGCGTCCCGCGATCTGCCGCCAGTTCCAGATGGGCGGCGATGACTGCCGCCGCGAGCGGCGGCACTACGAGCACCAGGCTGCGGCCTGGTCGTCCCCTTCCCCCTGAAAGGAGCACCCATGCCCCGCAAGGCAAAGACCCCCGCCAAGGCCAGCAACACCATCCGCAACGAGCGCAAGAGCGGCTCGTCCAGCGCGATGCTCAACAGCAGCAGCATTGCGGCCGACCTGGCCGCATTCCGCAAGGCGGGCGGCAAGATCGAAGTACTTGGCAACACCTGGTCGCTGAAGAAAGCCAGCTGACCGCGCCGGCGACCGCGGCGGCGGCGCCCGCA
>JAEZCF010000021.1 GCA_023430045.1 Pseudomonadota bacterium
TCAGGGAGAAAACCGGCGTGGGGATCCTTGCTACCAAGCGATCGCTGAGACCTAGAGCCGAACGGTCGCCCACGCCGGGCTCTCGACGCCTAATCTGCCAGATCGGCAAGAGATAAGAGCCGACCCAGGTTCGGCTGCAGCGGGAGCGAAAAAGGACGCCAGTATCCTGGCGTCCTTTTCTGCATATGCAACGCGTTGGGGCGTGAGGAATATCAGCGCCCGCGCACGGATCAGGCGTCGCTGCCGATATCGCTGTGCTCGTCCACCACAGTGGTGTCGCGCTTGTTCGCGGCAATGCGCTCGGACTGGCCGTTGACGACATGTCCGCCGGCCAGCTTCTTCTTCTGCTGCCTGCGGTAAACCGCATATCCGAGCAGGCCGACGCCCACCGCTGCGGCGGCCACCGTCACGGCCGGATTGCGCCGTACCGCACGGGTGGCGACACGGCTGCCGGTCTTCACCGCGCCCAGGGCGGCGCCGGTCTTCAACCAGTCCGACGCGGTCGGGCCGAGGTGGCGCAGGGTGTCGGCGAGACTGCCGCCGGTGCTCTTCAGTCCGTCTCCCAGGCTGCCGCCTGCGCTCTTCAGGCCATCGCCCGCGTTGTGGGCCAGGTCCAGAACGCGCTCGAGCGCGCGGTCGGTGATAACAGTCAGTCTGCTCATGCGTGGGTTCCTTGTGCCTCGGGTCGGAGCCCAGTGTCGCGCGTCCGCTGTAAACGGCGTGTCAGGTGGATCACCACCCGGCGTACACCCGAAGTCGCCGTTCAGCCTCCGGCGAGCCCGGTCGTGGCGGCTCCTGGCCTGGCGGGTGACGACCATAGTTCGTCGGTGCTTTCTGCCCCTGGTGGGTGACGACCGTTGGTCGTCACGCTCTTCAGGTCCCCCTTGGCTTCGCCCGATGGGTGGCGGTCGCCGTCCACGGATCATCCGGCCAGGGATGGCGCGGATACCGGCCCTTCATCTCCTTCTTCACCTCCGCATAGGTGTGTTCCCAGAAATTCCGCAGGTCCTGGGTGACCTGCAGCGGCCGGCCGCCGGGCGACAACAGGTGCAGGGTCAACGGCACCCGGCCGTCGGCGACGCGCGGCGTATCGGCCAGGCCGAACAGCTCCTGCAGCTTCACCGCCAGCACCGGCGGCAGCGGCTCGCCGGTCTCGCCATCCAGCGTGTAGGTGATGCCGCGTTCCAGTCCGGAAGGCACGCTGATACGCGTCGGTGCGTGGCGTTCGACGAGTTGCCGCTGCGACCAGTCCAGCGGTGATTTCAACGCCTCGCCGAACCGTGTTTCGTCCAGCGCATCCAGCCGGGTGCAGCCGGCGAATGCCGGTCGCAGCCAGTCGTTGCAGGTGGCCAGAAGGGTCCTGTCGCTGACGTCCGGCAACGACAGGTCGGGCATCCAGCGCCGCAGCGACTCCACCCGCGCCTGCCACTGGCGCAGCGCGTCCGTCCACGGCAGCGCCTGCATGCCCAGTTCCGCCACGGCCTCGGTCAACGCCTTCGCGGCATGTGCGGGATCGACAGGGCCCGCCGAACGGCTGTCCAGCACGATGCGGTCGAACCGGGTTTCGCGGCGTGCCACCAATGCACGGCGGTCGCCATCCCAGCGCACCTCGTCGGCGGTGACGAAGCGCTCAGGGAAGGTGCGGCGCAGGTAAGCCTCGTCCACCGGCGCACCGCGTTGCAGCAGCCCATCGCGGGCTTCGAAGCGCAGCTCGCTTGCAACCAGCCAGGGTTCCCCGCGCAGGTCACTCAGCTCATGCAGGCGTGCGCTGCGGCCATTCGCCAGCAGATAGCGCAGGGGATCGTCAGGATGCTGGAACGCGATACGGTCCGGGAATGCATGCGCGAGCAGATCACCCGCCTGATGCGCTTCAATGTCTCCGGGAGGCGTGGCATCGCAGCGCAGGCGTCGTCGCCATTGCCGGGCCGCGGCATCGATGGCGGCCAGTCCACCTCGATGGGCGTCGGCCGGCACGCGCCCACTGCGGAATGCCGCCAGCGCGCGCCAGCGTACGGCCAGTGCATCGCCCCCCTGGCGCAGCGGATCGCGCGCTTCCAGCAATGCCGCAAGGTCGGCGGCAAGTGCCTGCTGGGCAGGGCTGGAAGCGGCCACCAGCATCGCCGCCAGGCGCGGATGCGTGCCCAGCGCCAGCATGCGTTTCCCCAACGGGGTGATGGCGCCGGTGTCCGCGAGTGCGCCAAGCCGCTGCAGAAGTTCGCGCGCGGCGGCCATCGGTCCGGCCGGTGGTGCATCGACGAAGCGCAGCTCGCTGCTGCCCCACGCCGCCAGCTCCAGTGCCAGCCCGGCCAGTTCCACCTGCTCCATTTCCGCGCGGCGCTGGGGCTCCAGGCGCTGCGACTGCGGCCACAACCGCCACGCCCATCCTTCGGCGACACGCCCGGCGCGACCGGCACGCTGGTCCGCCGAGGCCTGCGAGATGTTCACCACGTCCAACCGGGTGAAACCACTGTTGGGCTCATAGCGCGGCTCGCGTGCCAGCCCGCTGTCGATCACCACGCGTACCCCGGGCAGGGTGACCGAGGATTCGGCCACATTGGTGGCCAGGACCACGCGGCGTCGTCCATCGGCACCCGCCTGCAGCACGCGTGACTGTTGCTCCACCGGCAGCTCGCCGTGCAGCGGCAGCACGTCCACGGTATCGCCGGCTGCGCCCTGCAGACCGGCCAGCACGCGCTGGATCTCGCGCTGCCCGGGCAGGAACACCAGTATGTCGCCGGGATGGTCCAGCAGTGCCTGCTGCACCGCGCGACGCACCTGAAGCTCCAGTGGTTCGTCGCGACGGGCGGGGAAATGGCTGACCTGCACCGGGAAGCTCCGGCCCTCGCTGCTCAATCGCGGTGCATCCAGCAGCCGCGCCAGCCTCTCCCCATCCAGCGTCGCCGACATCACCACCAGCCGCAGGTCCTCGCGCAGCTGCGACTGCACGTCCAGCGCCAGCGCCAGTCCCAGGTCGCCACTCAGGTGGCGCTCGTGGAACTCGTCGAACAGGATCGCACCCACGCTTTCCAGCATCGGATCGTCCTGCAGCATGCGGGTCAGGATGCCCTCGGTCACCACCTCGATCCGGGTGCGCACCGATATCCTGTTTTCAAAGCGGATGCGGTAGCCGACCGTATCGCCCACGTCCTCACCGAGCTGGCGCGCCATGAACTGCGCGGCGCTGCGCGCGGCCACGCGGCGGGGTTCCAGCAGGATGATCCTGCGCCCCTGCAGCCATGGTGCATCCAGCAGCGCCAGCGGTACCTGGGTGGTCTTGCCGGCGCCCGGCGGCGCCTCCAGCACCAGGCGCGGATGCACGGCAAGCGTGTCCGTCACCTTAGGCAGCAGCGTGGAGATCGGGAACTGCGCATCGTTCATCGGCCTAGGATAAAGGCGCGCATCGGGCGCAGGTACAATGCAGCGGCATTTTTTCCCCTGCGATGACCATGCACCTGATCGATATCGGCGCCAACCTTACCCACGACTCCTTCGACCGCGACCGCGATGCCGTGCTGACGCGCGCACGCGAGGCCGGGGTGGTGCAGATGGTCGTCACCGGGGCCAGCCGCGAGCATTCGCCGCTGGCATTGCAGCTGGCGCGGCAGCATCCCGGTTTCCTGTTCGCCACCGCCGGGGTGCACCCGCACCATGCGGTCGAATACACCGACGAATGCGATGCGGAGATGCGCGCGCTGCATGCGCATCCGGAGGTAGTGGCGGTGGGCGAATGCGGGCTGGATTATTTCCGCGATTTCTCGCCGCGCCCGGCACAGCACCGTGCGTTCGAGCGCCAGTTGCAGCTGGCCTCGGAGGTGTTGGCTGCCGATGGCGCGTGCAAGCCGCTGTTCCTGCATCAGCGCGACGCACATGCCGATTTCATGGCGCAGATGAAGAACTTCGAGGGCCGCATCGGTCCGGCGGTCGTGCATTGTTTCACCGGCGAGCGCCAGGAACTGTTCGATTACCTGGACCAGGACTGGTACATCGGCATCACCGGCTGGCTGTGCGACGAGCGCCGCGGCGCGCACCTGCGCGAGCTGGTGAAGCACATCCCGGCGAACCGCCTGATGATCGAGACCGACGCGCCCTACCTGCTGCCGCGCTCGCTGAAGCCGATGCCGAAGGACCGCCGCAACGAGCCGATGTTCCTGGCGCACATCGTCGAGGAGCTGGCGCGCGACCGGGGCGAAACCGTGGACGTCGCCGCCGCCAACGCCACCGCAGCGACACGCGCATTCTTCAGGTTGCCTCCTGCGGCCTGATGGTCCCTTGCTGCCGACCCTGGGTTGGCCTACCGCGAGGATGGGTGCGCCGGTAGAGCCGATCCATGATCGGCTACGACACTGCGCGACCAGGCATCAGCCGGGCAGAGCCCGGCTCTACCAGACGATGCGCGGTAATGCCCGGCGATGCAGCGCCGGTGTTACTCCGCCTGATAGGCCTGCAGATGGCTGTAGGCGACCTGCAGCAGCGGTGCGTGATGCCCGGCCGAACGGGCACGCTCCAGCATGTCGCCGACGATGTGTGCCGCTTCCACCTGCTGGCCTGCTTCCAGATCGCGCAGCATTGATGCCTTCAGTGCCGAGCCTGCCTGGGTCAAGGCCGCCAGCGCGGTGTCCTGTGCGGCCGCAGGAATGGGCTCGCCGGCTGCGTCGGCCACCGCCGCGCATTCGGCATACAGTGCGCGGACGATGGACTCGCCGTCGTCGGTGGCGATGATCGTGCCGATATCCGCGCGCAGCAGGCAGGTCGCTGCGGCAAGCGCGGTCAGGAACGTGTACTTGACCCACTGCTCCTGGCCGATCCGCTCACTGGCCAGGTGGTCCACGCCAGCCTGCACGCAGGCGGCGGCCAGGGCCAGCACGCGCGCGCTCGGTCCGTGCCCATCACGCTCGCCGAATGTGAGCTTGGCGGGTCTGGCCAGATGCAGCACGGAGCCGTCGTCGGCCTTGGCGGCGCTGATGAAGCACAGCCCGCCCAGTACTGCGTCGCGGCCGAAGCGCGCGTCCAGATCGGCAAAGTGACGCAGGCCGTTGAGGATCGGCAGCACCGTGGTGCCCTTGCCTACGGCAGGAGCGATCGCATCGATCGAACTGTCCAGGTCGTAGGCCTTGCAGCTCAGGATCACCAGATCGAACGGCGTGTCCGCAGCCAGTGCAGGCAGGGCGTCGGCGGTGACGTGCCGGACCGGAAATGCGGCATCTCCCAGCGGGCTGCGGATCACCAGTCCATCGCGCTGCAGCTGGGCCGCGCGCGCCGGGCGTACCAGGAAGGTGACGTCCACACCGGCCTGCGCCATGCGTCCGCCGAAGTAGCCGCCGGTTCCGCCTGCGCCGAGGATCAGGATGCGCATACTTCACACTCCAGGTTCGGGCAATCTGAACAAGTCAATGGCATACAGGTTTCCACCCGGAAGCTCTGCTACCATGTCCATTGGATCGGGGATTCCCGGTCGGCATTGGGCCTTGGCGGATTCGCCGGGGCCTTTTGTTTTTCACGGGAAGCATTTGAGTCCATAGCCAAGATAGCGGCCGTTCGCATCGCGGTCGAGTTTGGTTTCGATGACGTCCCACGCGCGATTGGGCTGAGCAGGACGTAGCCGCCTCAACCCGATGGGACGCGCAACCAGGTCCGCAAGCTGCAAGCCGATGGAATTGTTCTTCTTGTCGGTCAGCACCGGCTCGAATGGCAGCTGGATGTTGCCAAAATTATCACCGCTACAGATGCGCCGGAATGCGAGTTCCAGATCGGCATCTTCGTTACGTCCCCGCGATTCGCACAGGACATGTGTCAGCAAGGGACCTTCCGCATCACAGGTCTGTCCCAGCCTTCGTAGCGAATAGAAGATGCGCTCGAGACAGAAGCGCAAAGACAATTCATACGGACTCTCGTCGCGTCGACGGTGATCAGCAAGGTCGCGCTTGTCGATCACCGCAGCGAAAAACCGTCATGGGCGTTCGCCCCAGCACATCGGTCAATGCCTGGATAAACGCCCGCTTCCGCATCGGCTCGCGAAGGACGGAAAATACCCCGATGTCCTTGCGGATTTCGCGTTCGTCCAGGATGACGGCGTCATGTCCAAATGTTGCGAACTTCAGCTGCTGCATTGCCGGAACCGCAGCGGCCATGTAGTCCCGCTTGCTGATGAGGCAGCAGGACAGCACGAACAAAGGATAGTCTTCGTCGATGCTGTCCATGCCGTGGTCGCCACTCTCATCGACAAATACGATGTAGTCGCTGAACCGCATCACCTCAGCTCCGCATGCCCACGCCACGACGCAGCAGCCACAGCGCCAGCGCGGTCAGCGCCACCACGAAGCCGATCATCAGCGCATAGGCCACCCACAGCGGTACGTCGCTGGTGCCCAGCAGGCCATAGCGGAACGCGTTGACCATGTAGAAGATGGGGTTGGCATGGGTGGCCGCCTCGGCCCAGCCCGGCAGCAGCTTCACCGAATAGAACACGCCGCCCAGGTAGGTCAGCGGGGTCAGGATGAAGGTCGGCACGATCGCCACGTCATCGAACTTCTTCGCGTACACCGCATTGATGAAGCCTGCCAGCGAGAAGATGGTAGCGCCCAGCAGCACCGTGGTCAGTGTCACCAGCGGATGCGGGATGCGCACCGGGGTGAAGAACATCGCGATGATCAGCACGATCACGCCGACCATCAGCCCGCGCAGTACCGCGCCGGCCACGTAGCCCCACAGGATCACCCAGTTCGGCATCGGGCTGACTAGCAGTTCCTCCACATGGCGGCCGAACTTGGCGCCGAAGAACGAGGAGCTGATGTTTCCGTAGCTGTTCTGGATCACGCTCATCATCACCAGGCCGGGCACGATGAACTGCATGTAGCTGTAGCCGCCCATCTCACCCACGCGCGAACCGATCAGACCGCCGAAGATCAGGAAGTACAGCGTCATGGTGATGGCCGGCGGCACCAGGGTCTGCCCCCAGATGCGCAGGATGCGCGCTACTTCGCGGCGCACCACGGTGGCCAGCGCGATGCGGTTGCGCTGGCCGTCGGTCAGGATGGGGGTGCTCATGCGGATGTCTCCTGGTTGCCGGTGAGGCGCACGAACAGCTCCTCCAGGCGGTTGCTCTTGGTCCGCATGGAACGTACGCGGATGTCGGCCGCATTCAGCGCCGCGAACACCCGGTTGAGGTCCATCGCGCGCGGCATGTCGATGTCCAGCGTATGCGCATCGGTGGCCGTCATCGTGGTGCCTTCGATGGCTGGCAGCTGCACCGGCAGCTCACCGTCGATATCCAGCAGGAAGCCTTCCACATCGAGCTTGGCCAGCAATGCACGCATCGGTCCCTGCTCGACGATCCGGCCATGGTTGATGATCGCCAGGTGCCGGCACAGGTACTCGGCCTCTTCCAGGTAATGCGTGGTGAGGATGATGGTGGTGCCGGCAGCGTTGATTTCCTTCAGCACGCGCCACATGTCGCGGCGGATCTCGATGTCCACGCCGGCGGTGGGTTCGTCCAGGATCAGCAGGCGCGGACGGGTCATCATCGCGCGGGCGATCATCAGCCGGCGCTTCATGCCGCCGGACAACGTGCGGCTCATCACCTGGGCCTTGTCCCACAGATAGGCGCGCTTGAGTTCTTCTTCGGCACGCTTTTCCGCTTCCTTGCGCTCCACGCCGTAGAAGCCGGCGTAGTTCACCAGGATGTCGAAGGGCTTCTCGAACAGGTTGAAGTTGATTTCCTGCGGCACCAGGCCGATCAGGCGCATGGCGGCGCTGCGTTCGCGCACCAGGTCGGTGCCGAACACCTCCACCTGGCCTTCGCTGAGGTTCACCAGCGAACTGACGATGCCGATCATCGTCGACTTGCCGGCGCCATTCGGGCCCAGCAGCGCGAAGAAGTCGCCGGGGGCCACTTCGAGCGAGACGCCCTTGAGCGCCTGGGTGCCATTGTCGTAGGTCTTGCGCAGATCGCGCACGCGCAGGGCGGGCGCGGTAGTGTCGTTCAGGGAAGCCAAGCTCGAAGCCTTCGCGCCTGCGGGTGGCGCATGGAGGGGGGCAGGGGCGGTTATTATAGATCCCCCCACGGGCTTGCCCCGGCTACACACTGTTCCCAACGCCGTGCCAGTCCAATTCCCCCTGAAACTGGTCGACCGCCGCATGCTGGCGCCGACCGTCGGCCATTACCAGTTCCTGCGCGACGACGGCCAGCCGCTGGATTTCCAGCCCGGCCAGTTCATCCAGGTGCATTTCCAGTATGCCGACGGGACCGAGGCCCGACGCAGCTACTCGCTGGCGACCATCCATGACCATGCGCTGGGCCCGGGCGAGGCGGTGGACATCGCCGTCAGCTTCGTGCCCGGCGGTGCCGCCACGGCCCTGTTTGAGGGCCTGGACATCGGCGGGCAGGTCAGCGCCAGTGGGCCCTATGGCCGTTTCTGCCTGCACCCCGGTGACCACAACGCCCGCTACCTGCTGATCGCCACCGGCACCGGCGTCACTCCCTACCGTTCCATGCTGCCGTTGCTGGCCAACGCCATGCGTGAACGCGGTGCGCAGGTGGTGCTGCTGCAGGGCGCGCGTACGCCTGCGGAACTGCTGTACAGCGAGGATTTCGAGGCATTCGCGGCGCAGCATCCGGGGTTCCGCTACGTGCCCTGCCTGTCGCGCGAGCTGCCACCCTCGCCGGGCCCGGATGTCCGCCATGGATACGTCCAGCAGCACCTGGCCGGCTTCACGCCGGATGCCGCCACCGACATCGCCTACCTGTGCGGCAATCCGGACATGGTGGATGCCTGCGTGGAGGCATTGAAGGACGCCGGCCTGGGCAACCCGCAGATCCGTCGCGAGAAGTACGTTTCCAGCAAATAGCCGCCGCCGCGCGCGCGGGCTCGGGAATGGCGTCCATCAGTGCCGTGAGCAGAACGCCACCAGGGCCTGCTGGTACAGCGCGTCCGGCGTTTCGGCCGCATCCAGCCCGCGCGGCAGCATGAGCAGCGTCCAGCCTTCGCAGAGCAGCACGTCGCGGGGATCGTATGTCGCCTTGCCCAGGGGGTTGAAGCCGGCGGCAGTTTCGACGAATTCCCTGGCGTCGTAGCGGAACTGCTCGCGCGTCCTCCTGACGCAGTTGATCGACCGCATCTGGCCCGTCGCGCGCGCCCACGGGTTCCGTGTAAGTTGGGTCACATCCACGGCGCGCACGCGTCGTTGTCGCATGACCTTCAGCAAGGGGAACCAAGGAAGATGTCCAGACACCATTTGAAGCTGGCCGGTCTGTTGGCCAGCGTCCTGTGTGCGGCCTGCAGTGCGCCGCCACCGCAGTCGTCGGCAGCGGGCGCCGGCGACGGGGCCACCCGCCTGTATGGCCAGATCGAATTCAGGCCCTGCACGCTGACCGGCGCGGTCGCTGCGGCCAATGTCGAGGCCCAGTGCGGCACGTTGGACGTGCCCGAGGACCCGGCCCATCCGGAAGGTCGCCATATCGATCTGCGCATCGCCTGGCTTGAGCCGGACAACAGCGGATCGGCATTGCCCGACCCGGTATTCTTCCTGGCCGGCGGGCCGGGCCAGTCGGCCACTGACGTAGCGCAACCGGTCAGCACCGCACTGCGTGAAGTGCGCAGGAAACGCGACATTTTCCTGGTCGACCAGCGCGGCACCGGTGGCTCGAATCCGCTGTCCTGCCTGGGCGCGGATGGCACGGAGCTGCCGCTGGACGAGGATGCCGAGCCCACCGAAGCCTACGTGCGCGACTATGCGGCACGATGCGCGGCATCACTGGAAGGGCGCGCGGACCCGCGCTTCTATACCACCTCGCAGGCCATCGACGATCTGGAGGCCGTGCGTAAGGCACTGGGTGCGCCGCAGCTGAACCTGGTCGGCGCTTCGTACGGCACCCGCGTCGCCCAGCGGTACGCCGCGCGTTATCCACAGCAGGTGCGCAGTCTGGTCATCGACGGCGTAGTCCCCAACGACCTCGTCGTCGGTGCCGATTTCGCCACCACCTTCGAGGACGCGATCATCCTGCAGTCGGCTGAGTGCATCAAGGACGCGGCCTGCGCCAGGCGTTTCCCCGTCAATACGCGTACCCAGCTGCGCACGGTGATGGACGCGCTGGCCGCCGCGCCGGTGAAGGTGGATTACCGCGATCCGGCAACCGCGCAGGCGCGGCAGGACGTGCTGACGCCGGACAGCGTGGTCGGACTGGCCTTCGCGTTCTCCTACATGCCGGAACTGTCCTCGTTGCTGCCCGTGGTGCTGGACGAGGCCGCGCAGGGCCGCTATGCGCCGCTGGCCGCGCTCAGCCGCAATGCCAGCCGCTCGATGGGCCTGCAGATCAGCCGGGGCATGCAGTGGTCGGTGATCTGCAGCGAAGACGCCGACCGTTACCAGCCGGCCGCCCAGGCCGATCGCCTGCTCGGGCCGCAGGTGGCGCAGATGTTCTTCGCCGGCTGCGCGGCGTGGCCGCACGACAAGGCCGCCGCCGACAGCACTGCGCCGCTGCAGAGCGATGTGCCGACGCTGCTGCTGTCCGGCCAGCTGGATCCGGTGACACCGCCGCGCTACGCCGAACAGGTCCTGAAGGGACTGCCGAACGGACGTCACCTGGTGGCGCGCGGGCAGGGGCACGGCACCATCAACGCCGGCTGCATGCCCCGCCTGCTTGGCCAGTACCTCGACACCGCCGACACCAGGGAACTGGATGCCGGCTGCCTGGACACGCTGAGCCACGTGCCGGCGTTCACCTCGTTCAACGGATGGGAACCATGATCGTCGCCGAGAGCCTGCACAAGGCATTCACCACCCGGACCGGCCGCATCCAGGCAGTGCAGGATGTCAGCTTCCGCGCCGAGGACGGTCGCATCACCGGCCTGCTCGGCCCGAACGGCGCCGGCAAGACCACCACCATGCGCATGCTGTACACGCTGATGACACCCGATCAGGGCCACGTCACCGTGGATGGCATCGATGCCAACACCGATCCCACGGCCGTGCGTCGCCGGCTGGGCGTGCTGCCTGACGCGCGCGGCGTGTACAAGCGGCTGACCGCGCGCGAGAACATCGCCTATTTCGGCAGGCTGCATGGCCTGGACGACAGCACCATCGCCAAGCGCACGCATGCCCTGTCGCAGGCGCTGGACATGGCCGACATCCTCGACCGTCAGACCGACGGCTTCTCGCAGGGCCAGCGCACCAAGACGGCCATCGCTCGCGCACTGGTGCATGATCCGCGCAATGTCATCCTGGATGAGCCGACCAACGGACTGGACGTGATGACCACCCGCGGCATGCGCCGCTTCCTGCACGGTCTGCGCGACGAAGGCCGCTGTGTGATCTTCTCCAGCCACATCATGCAGGAGGTGGCCGCCCTGTGCGACCACATCGTGATCATCGCCAAGGGCACCGTGATGGCCGCCGGCAGCGCCGATGAACTGCGTGAGCAGGCGGGCGAAAGCAACCTGGAAGATGCCTTCGTCAAACTGATCGGCAGCGAAGAGGGCCTGCACGCATGAGCATGATGTCCACGTTGTTCACCGTGATGCGCAAGGAACTGCGCGATCTCTCCCGCGACCGCCGCACGCTGGCGCTGACCCTGCTGATGGGTCCGCTGCTGTATCCCATCCTGATCCTCGGCATGGGCAAGCTGGCCGAAAGCCGGGTCAAGTCGCAGATCGACAAGCCGCTGGAAATCCCGACCATCGGCGCACAGAACGCACCGAACCTGGTGCGTTTCCTGGCATCGCAGGGACTGAATGCCACCGAGGCGCCGAAGGACCTGTCCAGCGCGATTGCCGACCAGCGCATCGACGTGGCCCTGCGCATCAGCAATGACTTCGACGAACACTGGCGCGATGGGCGGCCGGCACTGGTCGAGATCCTGCAGGACAGTACGCGGCGCGCGGCCGATGTGCCGACCACGCGGCTGAAGGCGGCCCTGCAGGCCTACAGCGGGCAGGTCGGCGCGCTTCGCCTGATGGCGCGGGGCATCGATGCACAGGTAGCGCGGCCGCTGGACGTGGCCACGCAGGACATGGCGTCGGCCGAGGCACGGCAGGGCATGATGCTGTCGATGCTGCTGCCGCTGCTGCTGACCATCACCTCGTTCCTGGGCGGCGCGTATCTGGTGATGGACACCACGGCCGGTGAACGCGAACGCCAGTCGCTGGAACCCCTGCTGGCCACGCCAGCCGCACGCAGCGCCATCGTCAGTGGCAAGATCGCCGCCGCGTGCGCGGTCGGGCTGGGCTCGCTGCTGCTCACCCTGGCGGCCTTCAAGATCAGCGCGCAGCTGTCCGACAGCAGCGTGGGACGCCAGCTCAACATGGGCTTGGGCTCTATGCTGCAGATGCTGCTGGTGATGGCGCCGATGCTGCTGATCGGCACATCGCTGCTGACGTTCCTGTCGGCTGCCTCCAAGAGCATGAAGGAGGCCCAGAGCCACATGACCTGGCTGATGCTGCTGCCGATGCTGCCCAGCTATGCGTTGATGGTGTATCCGCTGAAGAGCGTGCTGTGGCAGTACGCCGTGCCGTTCCTGTCGCAGAACCAGATGCTGCTCAAGGTCATCCGCCACGAATACATCAGTCCGACCATCTGGGCGATCTATCTCGGCGCGAATCTCGGCCTGGCCGCCGTGCTCTGGTTCGCCGCCGTGCGCCGGTACCGGCAGGAGCGCCTGGCCATCTCCGGCTGAAGAAAGGGGGACGGAGGAGGTTATTTGAAATTAACTTCCTCCGTCCCCTTTTTTGATCCTGCGTGGCCGGCCGCGCTTCGGTACCGTGGGTCGTCCAACGGCCTCTTCGATCCGCCGCTGATAGTGCAGGTTGCCCAGCGGCTGCTGGCGGCGGATTTTTTCCCGGATGGCGTCCAGCATGACGCCGTCGGCGGAATCGGCCAGGAACCGCGCATGCGCACCCGCGTCGAGCATCGCTGGGTGAGGCGTCAGCAGCGGGTCGGCCCACAGACCCATATTTCCCCGGGCGCTGGACCATGGATAGTACGCCGCGTCCGCAACCATTCCCGCGCGAACCGGGTTCAGCTCGATATAGCGCACCACTTCCAGCAGATAGGATTGCGAATCCACCATGCTGGAATGGAAACGACCCTGCCAGAGCGGGCCGCTGCGCGCATGGCGCAGGTTGAACGACTGCACGTAGCTGGTGCCCTGGCGCCGCATCGCCTTTGCCAGGCCATCACTGCTGCCGGGCGTCAGCAGCAGGTGAACGTGGTTGTCCATCAGCGCGTAGGCGTGCAATGCCACACCAGTGTCCAGGCAGGCCCTGTGCAGCAGCCTCAGGAACCGGTCGCGATCATCGTCGTTAACGAAGATCGCGACCTTGTTGGCGCCACGCTGGGTGACATGGAACGTGGTGCCGGGAACGACCAATCGAGGCCGACGTGCCATGAGGGCGTCCTCCCGCCAGAGCAGTGTCCACATGCTCGAACGGTGAGGAGGGTGCAGCCATCAGGGAATGCAGCCCCCGGGCGTAAGACTGATCGGGGACGGAGGCAGTTAAATCCAATTAACCACCTCCGTCCCCATTTTCGGGTGTCAGGCCGCGATCAGGTGCCGGGCGTGAAGGCGAGGGTGCGGCGGGTGGTGACCGGGGCGCTGATGGGTTCGAAACGCCAGCGCTTGACGGCGTTCAGCGCCTCGCGGTCGAAGGTACGGGCAGGGTTCGCACGCAGGATGCGTGCATTGGTCACCGAGCCGTCGGTACCGACGGTGATCTCCACCAGCACCTCGCCGGAGGTGCCTGCGCGCAGGGCTTCCACGGGATAACGCGGTGCCGGCGTGCTCACCGGACGCAGGGTCGGCGCGGCCGCCTGGCGCGCTTCGGCGGCCGCCTGCTGGGCAGCGGCCTGTTGCTGGCGTTGTTCGGCCTCGCGGCGTGCGGCAGCCTGCCGTTCTGCGTCTTCGCGTGCCGCCTGCTGGGCCGGGGCCTGCTGTGCCGCGGCCGCCTGCTGCTGCGCGGCGATCTGTTGTGCCGCCTCGGCTTCGCGGCTGCGCTGTTCTGCCAAGCGCTGCTGCTCGGCCTGCTGCCGGGTCTTGGATTCGGCTTCCTTCCTGACCCGATCCGCTTCTTCGGTGGTGCGCTGCGCAGCCACTTCGACACCACGGGTGAGGCCCTGCTTCAGGCGCGGCAGGGCCGGCGCGTTCGCATCCACCTTTTCGATCAGTGCGACCAGGCGCTGGCTCTCATCGAAGTTCTCGCGTGCAAGATTCTGTTCGGCGGCGATCAGCGTGTAGGGAAGCAGGTCGGTCAGCGCGCTCTTCACGGAGGCATCGTCCGGCGTCTTGTCACGCAGCGCCAGGTAATACTCCATCGCGTTGTCGCCTGCCGGGGCGTACATGCGGTTCTCGCGCAGTGCCTGACCAGCCGATTCCCGCAGCTGCTCGCTGCCCATCGCCTGCACCTTGCTGGACACCGCCGGCGCCTGTACGGCAGGAGCGGACGCGGCCTGCGCGGCCGGCTTGGCCCCGTTGGCTGGCGCAGCAGCCTCCTCCTTGCCCGAGCAGGCAACCAGCCCCAGCAGCAGGGCCACAGGCGCAGCCACGCGCATGCATGCAACGACGGATTTCCTGGCGTAAGACATCCAAACTCCCCCTTGAATACGACGATACGAAAGGCCTGGCAGCGTTTCCAGGCAAGGGCCGACGGCGTTTCCCGGCGTCGTCGGCAGATCGGTCAGGCATTCAATCTAGCATCCCCTGCCCGTCCAGCGGCAGGGGGTCTCACGGCGACCAGCCACGGCCCTGGCCGGGGCGGTCGCCGGTACCGTCAGTGTGCGGTGTCATCCACGGCCCGCGCGTGGCCGTTGCCCATCAGCTTGTCCGTCCAGGCGATACCGATCGCCGAAAGGATGAATACGCAATGGATGATGGTCTGCCACATCACCCCGGCCGAGGTCAGCGTGGAGCACTTCGCGGTACCCATGTTTGCCGCCGATGCCGCCGCGCTCATCAGTTCCGGCGGGCACAGCGGCAAGCCGTCCAGCGCACCGGCAGCGATGAAGGTCTTCAACAGATGGATGGATGAGATGCCGATGATGGACAGCGCAAGCTTGACCTTCAACACGCTGGCGTTGACGTGGCTCAGCCACTCCGGCTGGTCCGGGTGACCTTCCAGGCGGAGTCGCGACACGAAGGTTTCGTACCCCCCCACGATCACCATCACCAGCAGGTTGGAGATCATCACCACGTCGATCAGGCCGAGTACGATCAGCATGATCTGCTGCTCGCCCATCGACACCGAGTGCGATATCAGGTGCCAGAGTTCCTTGCCGAACAGGAACACGTAGACGCCCTGGGCAACGATCAGGCCCAGGTACAGCGGCAGCTGCAGCCAGCGCGAAGCGAAGATCAGCGAAGAAAGCGGGGAGGGGCGGTAGTGGGAGTTCATGGACAGCATGCTGCGTTGCAGGAAAGCGCGCAGCGTACTGTCACTTGCTGACAGTGCCAAGCGGCTGGCCCCATTACACTCGGTGGACATCCCTGCCGAGTGCCACGCCATGATCGATCTGTATTACTGGCCTACCCCCAATGGCCACAAAGTCACCCTGCTGCTGGAAGAGACGGGCCTGGACTACCGGATCCATCCGGTCAATATCGGTGCCGGCGACCAGTTCAAGCCGGAGTTCCTGGCCATATCGCCGAACAACAAGATGCCGGCGATCGTCGACCATGCGCCCGCCGATGGCGGTGACCCGCAGAGCGTCTTCGAATCCGGTGCGATCCTGCTCTATCTGGCGGAAAAGACCGGGAAATTCCTGTCGTCCGAGCGGCACCAGCGCATTGCCGCCCTGGAATGGCTGTTCTGGCAGATGGGCGGCCTGGGACCGATGAGCGGCCAGATGGGCCACTTCAACGTGTACGCGCCGGAAAAGATCCCGTACGCCATCGAGCGCTACGGCAATGAAGTGAACCGCCTGCACGGGGTGATGGAAAAGCGCCTGGCCGACAACGAATGGCTGGCCGGCAGCGAGTACAGCATCGCCGACATGGCCAGCTATCCGTGGATAGGCGCTTACGACGCGCTACCGGTGGATTTCGCTGCCTTTCCCAACCTGCAACGCTGGCACCAGGCCATCGCGGCACGCCCGGCGACCCAGCGGGCGTACGCGCTGCGCCAGCAGGTCAATCCGGACGCCGGCAAGCCGATCAGCGACGAAGAGCGCAGGCACCTCTTCGGCAAGCGTTGACGCCCTGGACGCCCGCGATGCCGGATGGCGCACCGGTAGTGCCGGCCGGTGAACGGCGACCGCACATCCGGCACGAACCGCAAGACCGACGGCTGGCCATCATCGCCCGGCGATGGCGCGACCCAACCAAAGCCACCCCTCATCAGGCGCTGGCGCAGGTTACGATGGCCGCCGCCCGTCCCCATGTCCCGGCATGAAGGCGGACCCGCCTTGAACCGGAATCTTCCATGCGCCATCTGTTCGCCAGCCTTGCCCTGATGCTCGCCGCCACGACCACCGCCCACGCCGAAAAGCTCACCCTTGAAGCCATCACCGGCTCGCAGCCGTTGTCCGGGCCGACGTTGATGAAGCCCAAGGTGGCGCCGGATGGCTCGCAGGTCGGCTTCCTGCGCGGCAAGGACAGCGACCGCAACCAGCTCGATCTGTGGACCTACGATATCGGCAGCGGGCAGACCCGCGTGCTGGTGGATTCCAAGGTGGTGCTGCCCGGAACGGAAACGCTCAGTGACGAGGAAAAGGCCCGCCGCGAGCGCCAGCGCATCGCGGCGATGAGCGGCATCGTCGATTACCAGTGGTCGCCGGATGCCAGGACGCTGCTGTTCCCGCTCGGCGGCGAACTGTATCTGTACGACCTGCAGAAGCAGGGCGCGGCAGCCGTCCGCCAGCTGACCCATGGCGAAGGATTCGCCACCGATGCCAAACTTTCCCCGAAAGGCGGCTTCGTCAGCTTCATCCGCGCGCGCAACCTGTGGGTGATCGACCTGGCCAGCGGCGAGCAGCGCCAGCTGACGCGCGATGGCAGCACGACCATCGGCAACGGTGTTGCCGAATTCGTCGCCGACGAGGAAATGGACCGGCATACGGGCTACTGGTGGGCGCCGGATGATTCGGCGATCGCCTTTGCCCGCATCGACGAGAGTCCGGTGCCGGTGCAGAAGCGGTACGAGGTCTACCCCGACCGCACCGACGTGATCGAGCAGCGTTATCCGGCCGCCGGCGATGCCAATGTGCGCGTGCAGCTGGGCGTGATCGCGCCAACCCTTGGCGCCGAACCGCGCTGGATCGACCTCGGCCGGGAACAGGATATCTACCTTGCGCGTGTGGACTGGCGGGATCCGCAGCACCTGAGCTTTCAGCGCCAGTCCCGCGACCAGAAGCAGCTGGAACTGGTGGAGGCGGATCTGCAGTCCGGCGCGCAGCGTCTGCTGGTGCGCGAGACCAGCCCCACCTGGGTACCGTTGCACAACAGCCTGCGATTTCTCGAAGACGGCAGCTTCCTGTGGTCGTCCGAACGGACCGGTTTCCAGCACCTGTACCGCATCGATTCCGCCGGCAAGGCACATGCGTTGACCTCCGGCAAATGGCCGGTGGATGAACTCCTGGCCGTGGATGAAGCCGCGGGCACGGTGTATTTCCGGGCCGGTATCGAATCGCCACGCGAAAGCGGCATCTACAGTGTCGCGCTGCAGGGTGGAACACCGACGCAGCTGTCGAAGACGCCGGGCATGCACAGCGCCAGCTTCGCGCGCAATGCCAGCGTCTACGTGGACAGCTGGTCCAACAGCAGCACCCCGCCGCAGATCGAACTGTTCCGTGCCAACGGCGAGAAGATCGCCACGCTGGTGGAGAACAACCTGGACGATCCGGCGCATCCGTATGCGCGCTACAAGGATGCGCAGCTGCCCGTGGAGTTCGGTACGCTGACTGCGGCCGATGGGCGCACGCCGCTGCATTACAGCGTGATCAAGCCGACGGGCTTCGATGCATCCAGGCGCTATCCGGTTGCGGTGTACGTATACGGCGGCCCGGCCTCACAGACGGTCACGAACGCGTGGCCGGGGCGTGGCGACCATCTGTTCAACCAGTACCTGGCCCAGAACGGCTACGTGGTGTTTTCGCTGGACAACCGCGGTACGCCGCGACGTGGCCGCGATTTCGGTGGTGCGCTGTATGCGAAGCAGGGAACGGTGGAAGTGGCCGACCAGCTGCGCGGCGTGGAATGGCTGGAAAAGCAGCCCTGGGTGGACCCGGCTCGGATCGGCGTGCAGGGCTGGTCGAACGGCGGCTACATGACGCTGATGCTGCTGGCCAAGGCATCCAACCGCTATGCCTGTGGCGTGGCCGGCGCACCGGTCACCGACTGGGGGCTCTACGACACCCATTACACCGAACGCTACATGGACCTGCCGGCGCGCAACGAAGCCGGCTATGCCGAAGCGCGTGTGCTGACCCACATCGACGGCCTGCGCTCGCGCCTGCTGCTGATCCACGGCATGGCCGACGACAACGTGCTCTTCAGCAATTCCACCGTGCTGATGAGTGCGCTGCAGAAGCGTGGACAGCCCTTCGAGCTGATGACCTATCCAGGTGCCAAGCACGGATTGTCCGGTGCCGATGCGCTGCACCGTTACCGGGTTGCCGAGGATTTCCTGGGGCGCTGCCTGAAGCCGTGAGGATGTCGTGGCAACGGCCGGTGCCGTGACCTCCGGCCGATTGCCCGCGCGCAGCCGAATGCGTAGGGTGCAGGCATTGCCCGAACCCGGAGTTTCCCGATGAAGCCGCTTGTCCTTGCCGTCGCCCTGGCCCTGGGGGCCGCTCCGTTGTTCAGCGCGCCACAGACTGCGTTTGCCGCACCGGCCGCCAAAGCGGCGGCGAAGAAACCCGCTGCTGCGCCGGCCTGGGTCGCGCGCAGCAATCAGCTGGCGCAGATCCTGCTGGATGCGCAGGGCCCGTTCCGCCCGGAGGAGACCGGCTTCTTTGGCGTTCCAGGGTATGACGACAAGGTGGCCGACCTGGGTCCGGACAACGGCAGGCGCTACCGCGAGGCGACGGCGAAGGCGCGTTCGGAACTGCAGTCCAGGCTGGCCGTCGAGAAGGATCCGAACGTCCGCCAGGACCTGGAGATCATGATCGCCGCTGCCGGTGAGAACATCGAAGGCAGCGAGCTCAACGAGAAGTATTTCCTGCCTTGGAGCGATGCGCCGCAGACCGTTTTCAGCGGCCTGAACCTGCTGTTGTCAGATCAGGTTCCGGCAGAGCGGCGGGCCAGGGCGGTCGATCGCCTGAAGGCGTATGCCGGCCTGCAGCCGGGCGGTACCGCGCTGACCACGCTCGCCCGCCAGCGTTATGAGGAGCGCCTGTCCAACAGCGCGCTGCTGCAGCCGACGAAGATCGAAGTGCAGCAGTCGCTGGACAACGTGGACACCTACATCAGTGGCATCGAGTCGCTGCTGAAGAAGTACCAGATGACCGGTGCCGACGAGGCGATGAAGACCCTTGCCGGCCAGCTGAAGGATTACGCGGCGTGGACCCGTGCCGACGTGCTGCCGAAGGCCCGCGAGGATGCCCGTCTACCGGCCCCGGTATATGCGTACCAGCTGAAGACCGTCGGCATCGATATCGATCCGAAGTTGCTGATGCAGCGCGCGCAGCTGGAGTTCATGGAAACCCGTTCGGCCATGCGCCAGCTCGCCCCGCTGGTGGCCCAGGCCAAGGGACTGAAGGTCGCCGATCCCACCGATCCGGTGGCGGTGGTGCGCGCGCTGAAGCAGGACACCATTCCCAACGACCAGCTGGAAGCGCATTACCGCAAGGTCATCGATGCGATCGATCCGCTGATCCACGAACACCGCATTGTCGACGTACCGCAGCGGCCGATGCAGATGCGCCTGGGATCGGCCGCTGAAAGCGCCGCCAGCCCGGCACCGCATTTCCTGCCGGCACCGCTGGTCAACAACACCGGGCAGCAGGGTACGTTCGTGCTGCCGCTGGGCAACCCGGCGGCGGGTGAGGGCGCGCAGTACGACGATTTCAACTTTGGTTCGGCGGCCTGGACGCTGAGCGCGCACGAAGGGCGACCGGGCCACGAACTGCAGTTCACCGCGATGGTGGAGCGGGGCATTTCGCTGGCACGCACCATGTTCGCCTTCAATTCGGTGAACGTGGAAGGCTGGGCGCTGTATGCGGAAGCGGAAATGGTGCCGTATGAGCCCCTGGACGGCCAGCTGATCGCGCTGCAGTTCCGCTTGCTGCGCGCGGCCCGCGCGATGCTGGATCCGATGCTCAACCTGGGCCTGACCGATCGTGCCAATGCCGAGCGTGTGCTGATCGACGAGGTGGGCCTGTCGAAGGCGATGGCCACCCAGGAGCTGGATCGCTACATGGTGCGCATGCCCGGCCAGGCTGGCAGCTACTTCTACGGCTACACGCGCATTCTGGAACTGCGGATGCAGACCGAACTGGCGATGGGCGCGAAGTTCGACCGCCTCGCGTTCAACAATTTCCTGCTGGACCAGGGCCTGCTGCCGCCGGACCAGCTGACCAAGGCGGTCAACGAAGTCTTCGTCAAGTAACCCGAAAAAGGGGGACGGAGGAAGTTAATTGCAAATAACTTCCTCCGTCCCCATTTTTTGCGTGCGCGTCCGGCGGTTCAGCGCTGGGGCGCGGGGGGATTGGGTACCCAGATGGCGACGCCGGCGGCGCGACGCTGGGTCGTCGGGATGCCCACGCCCAGTCCGCCACCAACGTGCGAACCATAGCTGCCGGCGCCGACCGACATGCCCACCGGTGAGCCGCTGGAACCGACGCCCATCAGCAGCACGCCGTTGGCACCCAGTGCGGCGGCTTCACGCTTCAGGCGCGCCACGGCTGCATCGGTCTGTCCCTGCGTGCCGAAGCCCACGGCGCTGGACGATTCCAGCTGGGCGATTTCCATCGAACCGGCCGGCGGCGTGGAATAGATCTGAACCAGTGCCGGGTCGATCGGCGCACGCGCCTGGCCCAGCATCACCTTGGACGTACTGGCACAGCCGGCCGCGACCAGCAGCACGGTCGCCATCGCAGCCCAGCGCATCTTCATCGCATGCCTCTTCATTGCCTGAACCCCTGTGTGGAAGGAACAGATGATCGGTCCCTCGATCTGAATCGAGCCCAACGCATGGGCCCTGCACTGATCACGCTAGCATCGGCCGGGTGAGTGCCGCGGCAAGCCGCGAAGGCCTATCCCGCATCCGTACGAACGGCTATGGTGGCCGAAACCATCGGCGAGGGGCGGGGCATGGGTCTGATCAGTCTGTTATGGGGCATCGTGGCGTTGCTGTGGATGGTCGTCGCGCTGGTGCCGCTGCTCGGCTGGGGCAACTGGTTCCTGATCCCGTTCGCTACGGTTGGCGCGATCATCGCGGCGATCGGTCTGCTGTTCACCCACCCCAGCCGACGCAGCCGCGCCTGGACCGGGCTCATCCTGAACGGCATCGTGATCGTGGTCGGAATCTTCCGGCTGGGACTGGGAGGCGGCGTCATCTGACGATCCCCGTGCGACCGTCGGTCGCACCGGTCCGGGCAATGGCCAGCGTGGGCGTACAATGGCGCATCCGTCGATCGCGCCGCCATGCGCGCCGTTCCCGGTGCCCGGCGCCTCTTCCCGCATCCGATGATCATCCGTCCACGTCCCCACGGCTGGCAGCTCCTGTACATTCTGCGCGGCTCCATCGTGCCCGCGGTGGCGCCCAAGGTGCTGGCCATCCTGCTGCTCGCCGTCGCCGTCGCCGCCGTGGTGGAAATCGGCCGTCCACCCGGCATCGAGCGGATATCGTCGGCGCCGTTCGCCCTGCTGGGCCTGGTGCTGTCGATCTTCCTCAGTTTCCGCAACAACGCCTGCCATGAGCGCTGGTGGGAAGGGCGCCGGCTGTGGGGGCAGCTGATCTTCGAATCCCGCTCGCTGTCCCGCCTGGTCCATCAGGTGCTGCATGACGATGCCCCACGCCGCCAGCGCATCGGCTACCTGTTGATCGCGTTCGCACAGGCATTGGCCGCCGGCCTGCGCGACAACGACATGGCGCTGGCGGCGCGGCCCTGGCTGGAAGAAGCGCAGCGCACCGCGCTGGCCGGACGCTGCAACCTTCTCGACGCGTTGCTGTCGATGATCGCTGCCGAGCTGGCTGTGCCGCTGCGCGACGGGCAGCTGCCGCCGATCCTCTATGCGCAGTGCGAAGAGCGCCTGCATGCGTTGTCGTCGATACAGGCCGGCTGCGAGCGCATCCATTCCACCCCGTTGCCGTTCGCGTACACGCTGCTGCTGCACCGCTGCGCATGGCTGTTCTGCGTGCTGTTGCCGTTCGGCCTGGCGAGCTCGATGGGCTGGGCCACACCCGTGCTGTCGGCGGTGCTTGCCTATGCATTCTTTGGCCTGGACCAGCTGGGCGAAGAGATGGAAGAGCCCTTTGGCACCGAGCCCAACGACCTCCCGCTGGACGCCATGGTGCGCACGGTGGAGATCGACCAGCTCGACGCCCTCGGCCATCGTCCGCTGCCCGAACCCCTGCTGCCGCGCGATTATCTGCTGCAGTAACCGTCATTTCCACGGAGTCTTTCATGTCCCATCCCCACTACCGCCCCCGCCGCATGCGCCGCGATGATTTTTCCCGTCGCCTGATGCGCGAGAACACGCTCACCGCCGACGACCTCATCCATCCGGTGTTTGTGCATGAAATGGCCAACCGCACGGCCGTGCCGTCGATGCCGGGCGTGGAGCGGCTGTCCATCGAAGCGTTGTTGAGGACGGGCGAAGAAGCGCTGGAACTTGGCATTCCGGTCATCGACATCTTCCCGGTGATCGACCCTTCGCGAAAGTCATTGGATGCCGAAGCGGCCTGGGATGACGACGGCCTGGCCCAGCGCGCGGTGCGTGCGCTCAAGCAGCGTTTCCCGGAGCTGGGCGTGATGACCGATGTAGCGCTGGACCCGTACACCACGCATGGACAGGACGGCATCATCGACGACAGCGGCTACGTGCTCAACGACATCACCGTCGACGCGCTGGTGAAGCAGTCGGTATCGCATGCGCAGGCCGGCGTGGACGTGATTTCGCCCTCGGACATGATGGATGGACGCATCGGTGCGATCCGTCGCGGGCTGGATGAAGCGGGTTTCACCAATACCCGCATCATGGCCTATTCGGCCAAGTATGCGTCGGCGTTCTACGGCCCGTTCCGCGATGCGGTGGGCAGTGCCGGCAGCCTCGGCAAGGCGGACAAGAAGACCTACCAGATGGACCCGGCCAATGGTGACGAGGCCCTGCGCGAGATCGCACTGGACCTGGAGGAAGGCGCGGACATGGTGATGGTGAAGCCGGGCCTGCCCTATCTGGATGTGGTGCGACGGGTGAAGGAAACCTTTGGCGTACCGACCTTCGCCTACCAGGTGAGTGGCGAGTACGCGATGCTGAAGGCCGCTGCGGCCAACGGCTGGCTGGACGAGCGGGCCTGCGTGCTGGAATCGCTGATGTGCTTCAAGCGCGCCGGTGCCGACGGCGTACTGACCTATTTCGCGCCGCAGGTGGCGCGCTGGCTCCGCGAACGCTGACAATAACGGCTACGAAGAGGAGCGCGCGATGGAGATCCTGGGAACGGGACATTGGATGATCTGGATCACCGGCGTGGTGATTTTCGGTGCGTTGATCCTGTGGCTGGCGCGCGCCGCTTACCGTGCGGGCAAGCGTCCGCCCGAACAGCCCTCGGCGGCCGCGCGCCTTGCCCGTGAACTGCAGCTGCCGCAGGAACTGCAGGTGGAGCTGGCCGCACTGCACCAGCGCGCCGAGCAGGGCCGGATCAGCGAAGCGGAGTACGAACGCCTGCGCGCGGAACTGCTGGCCCGGCGCTAGCGGAACACCGCGCGTGCCACGTCACGCCATAGTCGCGGGAACGTACCGCTGCCCGGCACAGGGCGTCAGCGCGCGACACATGGTGCCGTCGCCACCTGCGGCGCGCGCACCCGGTACACATCGCTGCCCCCGGCCCGGGGGGCCCGCACGCTGTTGCTGGAGAGCAGCAGTTCGCCAGGCTTGGCGTTGTCGATCACGCCACCGGACGTCTGTCCCTCGGCTGTGTTGAACGAGATATCGACCGGCTGCAGCCCCGCAGCGGTCCATGCACAGGCGCTGCTCCACAGCCGTGACTGCCCGCCACTGGCGCGGCTGAAAACGATCGCACCGCCGTCGCCCAGCCAATCGCCATCGATCTCATCGTCTTCGCTGTTCAATGCCTGCAGCGGCTCGGCGATGCCTGCCACGCCCTGCACCATTGATGCAACGAACAGGTCGAATCCGCGCCCGCTCCCGGCATGGCGGGCGAACAACAGCCGGCTGCCGTCCACGCTGAGCGCCGGCCCCCGCCCTGCCACGTGGCTGCCATCCACATCCGTCAGTGGTTCCACAGCCCCCACCGTGCCATCGGCCGCGATGGCGGCGCGGTACAGCGCCAACGGCACGTCGCCGGACCGGCTCGCCGCCTTTGCTTCCCCGGCGCGTGACGGCTGGCGGTCCGACGCGAACAGCAGCCAGCGACCGTCCCGGGTGATGTAGGGATCCCGTTCGTCGCCGGGCCCATTAAGCGCCAGCGGCACGGCGTCCTGCCAACGCCCATCGCGCAGCGTGGCCTGCCAGAGGTCCAGTCCACCGGCTCCGCCGGGCCGGTCGCTGGCGAATACGATCCGCGTGCCATCGGGCGACAGGGTGGCGCGACCCTCGTTGGCGCGCGTGGAGACCACGCCCATGCCCTCGATGCCGTATTCGCTCAACGCCATCGCCACGGGGGCGCAGAGTAGACTGGTGGCAAGCACCAGCAGGGGCAGGGCAGATCGCATCGTCCGGGTCCATGCAGTACGGGAGGCCCAGTGTAGGGCGTCCCATCCGAACCATTCGAGGATTCCATGACCGATCGCTACGCTGTCTTTGGCCACCCCGTCGCCCATTCCAAATCACCGGACATCCATGCCGCATTCGGCAGGCAGGAAGGCATCGCCGTGGACTACCGCGCCATCGACGCCAGCCCGGAAACCTTCGTAGCCGCACTGGAAGCATTTGCCGCCGACGGTGGTGTGGGCGCCAACGTGACCCTGCCGCACAAGGAGGCGGCATTCGCGCTGTGCACCACCCGAACCGCGCGCGCCACCCGCGCCGGCTCGGTCAATACGCTGCTGCGCAAGGGCGACCGCTGGCATGGCGACACCACCGACGGCGCCGGCCTGGTACGCGACCTCACCGACCGGCATGGGCTGGACCTGCGCGGTCGCCGCGTGCTGCTGCTGGGCGCGGGTGGTTCGGCACGCAGCGTGGCGCCTTCCCTGCTGGATGCGGGCATCCTGGAGCTGGTGGTGGTGAACCGCACCCCGGAACGCGCCGATGAACTGATCGACGCCATGAGCGAACCGGGCCGTGCGCTGAGCCGTTACTGGGAAGACCTTGGCGAGATCGGCGACTTCGAACTGATCGTCAATGCCACTTCCGCCGGCCGCGACCGCGACGCGACCTTCAGGCTGCCGCTGTCGCTGGTCAACAGCATGACCACAGCGGTGGACCTCAACTACGGCGACGCCGCCATCGCCTTCCTGGCCTGGGCGCGTTCGGCATCGTGCCGGAACGTCGTCGATGGCCTCGGCATGCTGGTTGAACAGGCCGCCGAAAGCTTCCAGCAGTGGCATGAAGTGCGCCCGCAGACCACTGCGGTGTACGCGCATCTGAATGCCCAGGCGAACGGCCTGGCCGGCGAGGACTGAGCATGGAGACCGGCGAGCTGCTGATGACCCTGCTGAGCCTGGCTGGCGTGCGCCTGCCGGTGCTGATCGCGGTTGCCATCGGTGTGGTGTGGGTGCTGCGCGCGCCGCGCACCGCCACGCGCAGTGGAGCACTCGCCGGACTGTTGCTGCTGGCGACCACCAGCGTGATCGGGCTGCTGCTGTCGATGCTTCCCTTGTGGCTGGTCAACGCCGGTAATTTTGCTGCGGTTTCCCGGCTTGGCGGGTTGCTGGGCGCCGGACATTTCGTGCTGGGCCTGCTGGAAGCATTCGGCCTGGTGCTGGTGGTGTGGGCGCTGACCCGCGCGCTGCGTGGCGAGCCGCCGCCGCGGGCAGCCTGAGCGAGGCGGTGCCATCACGCCAGGGCAGGGCCGGGCCCGGTGTCCCCCTGACAGGTTCAGCGTAGCGGCCAGGGGACGAGGTTTCGGTCGTGCGACAATGAGCGGCCTGATGCAGCCATGAAGACACCGGCGTGACCGAACCCGTCGCCGCCCCACGCAAGCTCGATGACGACCTGAAGGATGCGATCCGCAAGGCCTACGTCGCGCTGCAGGCCAACACCCCCGGCTTCGCCACCCGCCGCTCGCAGAGCCAGATGATCGGCGTGGTGTCACGTGCGCTGGCGCATAGCGGTGGCGTGGGCGTTGTCGAAGCGCCGACCGGCGTGGGCAAGAGCCTGGGGTATCTGACGGCTGGCGTGCCGATCGCCATCGCCAGCAAGAAGAAACTGGTGATCAGCACCGGCACCGTGGCGCTGCAGTCGCAGCTGGTGGAGCGCGACATCCCGAATTTCCTGAAGGCGACCGGCCTGGATGCCACCGTGGCACTGGCCAAGGGCCGTACGCGCTACCTGTGCACGCGCAACGCCGCCGAAGCGCAGGGCCAGGGCGCGCAGGAGGGCATGTTCGAAGACGAGCAGCCGCTGTTCGACCGCCCGCTGGCGCCGATCGAAATGGATATCGCCGCGCGCCTGACCCAGGCATTCACCAGTGGAAGCTGGGATGGCGACATCGACAATGCGCCTGAAACCATCAGCCCGGGCCTGCGCGGTCGAATCACCACGCCGGCGTCCGGTTGTGCAGGACGCCGTTGCGCGTATTCGGCACAGTGCGCGGTGCTGCGTTCGCGCAACACCGTGCGCGACGCGCAGATCGTGGTCACCAACCACGCACTGCTGCTGTCCGCGCTGTCCATCGGTGAGAGTGACAATGGGCAGCCGCTGATCGCGCCGCCATCGGACATGCTGCTGGTGCTGGACGAAGGCCACCATGTGGGTAACGTGGCCATCGACCAGGGCGCGGCCAGCCTGGCGCTGGACGAAATGGCCAAGCGCACCGGTCGCCTGCAGATCCTCATCGCCGGTGCGTACCGCGCGGTGGAAAAGGACCGCCTGGGTAATCTGCTGCCGAACGAAGCGATCGACGTGGCCAGCAATGTCGCCAAGCAGCTGCGCGCATTCCGGGATCGTGTGGAAGCGGTATGGATGCCGGCACCGGCCGACGAGGAACCGATGTGGCGCGCCGCCAACGGGCGCCTGCCCGAGGCCTGGCGCGAGCCCATCGAAGCGCTGGCCGACGATACGCGCTCACTGTTCAACTGGGCGCACGCCGCGACCGCGCAGGTGGCCAAGGGCAAGCCCGAGGATGCCGCGCGCGAGCGTCTGCAGCGCAACCTCGGCATGGCGCTGGAGATGATCGAACAGCAGTACAACCTGTGGCAGGCATGGCGGCGCGAGGACAAGGACGGCGCGCCACCGATGGCGCGCTGGATCACCGCCACCCGCGATGGTGACCTGGTGCTGCACGGCTCGCCGGTATCGGCCGCGCATGTGCTGCGCAAGCTGCTGTGGGACGAAGTGGATTCGGTGGTGATGACCTCGGCGACGCTGACCGGTGGCGGCGATTTCCAGTCGCTGGCGATCGACAACGGTATTCCCGCGGAAGCGGAGATGGTGTCGCTGTCCTCCCCGTTCGACCTGCCCAACCAGGCCGAGCTGATCGTGCCGCCGTTCCCGGTGACGCCGGATGACCGCGAGGGCCACCCCCGCGAGGTGGCGCGTTATCTCGGCAGGGAGCTGGACTGGAAGAAGGGCTCGATGGTGCTGTTCACCTCGCGCTGGAAGATGGAAAAGGTGGCCGGGCTGATGCCGGCCGCCAAGCGCAAGCAGGTGCTGGTGCAGGGCGAAATGTCCAAGACCCGGTTGATCGACGAACATCTGCGTCGCGTCGCGGCCGGCGAAGGCTCGGTGCTGTTCGGTTTGAACTCGTTCGGCGAAGGCCTGGATCTGCCCGGTGAAGCATGTACGACGGTGGTGATCACCCAGGTCCCGTTCGCGGTGCCGACCGATCCGCAGACCGCCACCCTGAGCGAATGGTTCGAAGCGCGCGGACTCAACGCATTCAACCTGATCGCGATTCCGCACGCATTGCGCACGCTGACCCAGTTCGCCGGGCGCCTGATCCGTACCTCGACCGACACTGGCCGCGTGATCATTCTCGACTCCCGCCTGCTGACCCGCCGCTACGGCAAACGCATCATCGACGCACTGCCACCGTTCAAGCGCACCATCGGCTGACCCCCGAAAATGCGCGCAAAAAATGGGGACGGAGGTGGTTAATCAGAATTAACTTCCTCCGTCCCCCTTTCTTTGTTCGCGTGCCAGCGCCGGCCGCAGATGCGGTGAAATGACACGTGGTGCGCTTACGTCCATCGGGCGGTGTCGTGCCTGAGCACCTGCAGATGCCGTACTCGCGGCATTCAAGTGCCGCTTCCTCCACGATGAGTGCTGCAGGCATGAGGATTTCTGCAAAATTCGCTGCGAATCCAAGAGCGTCTTCACGCCAGCGCTAGCATCAGTGCGTCGAAGAGCGTGGAGCGGCACGGGGGGGTGCCGTAGGGAATAAATCAATGGATTTCATTGCACGTCGAAAGGGTTCTGCTGCACTTCTTTGTCTGGTTGTTGTCTCCGCAAATGATGTCGCCGCGCAGGACAATGCCGGCCGTATGCCGTGGCAGGAGTACAACGAACGTATTCGGGCCACCGAACTTGTCGCGCCGCTGACCTCCGAAATTTTCGGAGAACAGATCAGCCTGTACGACGGTTCCACCGAGTTTGCGGTCACCGATGTTTCGATTCCCGGAAACAGCGGACTGCCCGTGGAGCTGCGCCGTCGTTTCAAGGTGGAGTCGAAGAAGGAAATGGAATTCTTCGGCGGATTCGGCGAGTGGGATCTGGACGTGCCCTACCTGTTCGGCGTATTCACCGCCGCCTGGAAGTGGAACGAAGGGGGCAACGGAGCAACAGGCCGTTGCTCTGAACCGTGGTACCCGAGGACGGGAACCTTCTACGATCTGGACGAGATCTGGTCCGGAAACTATGCCCATGTGCCCGGGCAAGGCGACAAACTGATACTGCGCATCGGCGATACGGAGGCACCGGCTCCGACGGATGGCGGGAATTATCCCTGGGCCACGCGTGACTTCAACGTCCTCAGTTGCCTGCCGCCCAGCGCGCGCAGCCAGGGCGAAGGCTTCATCCTGCATACCACCGATGGCCTGCGCTATACATTCGATACCGCCATCGAACGTAGTGCTGGACGCATCAACAAGCACGGTACCCGTATCGGACGCACCAAGGTATTCCTTGCCGCCAGCCGTGTTGAGGACCGTTTCGGCAACTGGGTCGCGTGGCGTTATCAGGGCGGACATCTGGTTGCAATCGAGTCAAACGACGGCCGTCGTATCGACCTGCAATGGGATGGCGCGCAGGTCGCCTCGGTCACGGTCAATGGCCGGCGGTGGAGCTACAGCTACATCGCCAACACCGACAATGCCAGCAATTATCCCTATTCCAAGCCCCGCCTGTCGCAGGTGATCCTCCCTGACGGCAGCGCGTGGTCCTACGCATACAGCGGCTCACTGGCGCCAATCTATACGCCATTGGACATCGATACGCGGAACTGTCCAAGCATGCCGCGACCGCAGGCAGGCTTTACCGTGGAGACCACGCACCCAGCAGGTGCACGCGGGCGTTTCGAATTCTCGCTGCGACGCCATCACCGCAGTGGAACACCCGCGAACGCATGCGTGCTGGATGGAAAGCCCAACCGCTTCCGCCAGATGAAGCCGGATTATTTCGACGTCTATTCCATTTCCAGAAAGGTCATAAGTGGCCCAGGCCTTCTGCCGCGCGAGTGGGCATGGGAATACAGAAGTGGCGGCAGCATGCGTGCAACGGGGCCCATTCCCTGCCTGGCATGCGCCCGCGGCAAAACTGTCACCCTGACACAGCCCGACGGCACGAAACTGGCCCATGACTTCGGGACATTGTTCGGCTACGACGACGGCCGCCTTCTTGCTACGCGCACGATCGCCGCCGATGACCGGGTCGTGCGTGAGGTCAGCACCGGCTACGTGCAGTCGGCCGAAGACCATCCGTTTCCGGATGTTCACGGCTATCCCTGGGGCGTGGATGATCCTGCGTCAGCGCAGATCAGGCCGGCCAGGGAAACCCGCACCGTCGAGGACGGCGAGACCTACGTCAACACGGTTGAGCGCTTCGATTCACTTGCACGGCCGGTACGTGTAAGCCGTGCAAACAGCCTGGCCTACGGCGCCTACGACCTGGTAGAGGCGGTGTCCTACCATGATGACCGCGCGGGCTGGGTGCTGGGTCAACCCGGCAGGAAAGAGCAGGTCTGGCCGAAAGAAGCGGTACAAAGCGAGGTGCACTACGATGCGCGCGGCCTGCCGTGGAAGAACTACCTCTTTGGGGCGCTACAGGATGTGCGCACCTATCATTCCGATGCGACGCTGGCTACGCTGCAGGATGCTGCCGGCAACACCACATGGCTGCACGACTGGAAGCGTGGTGTTCCACAGCGCATTGTCCATGCCGACGGAAGTACGCTGGCAGCGTCGGTCGATGACAACGGCTGGCTGGGTTCCGTCACTGACCAGCGTGGTGCCACCCGTCGCTATGCTTACGATGCAATGGGGCGCCTGGCATCGCTGCATCAACCGGAGGGCGATGACGTGGCGTGGCTTCCGACCACCCAGCAGTTCGTCCAGGTGATGCAGGATGAGCGCGGGATACCGGGGGGGCACTGGCGTCAGACCGTCAGCACCGGCAGCGCGCACAAGGTCACCCTGTTCAACGCGCTTTGGCAGCCGCTGCTCACCGAGCAATGGGATGCCCGCGACAGGGTGGGGACGTTGAGCCAGCGCACCTGGGCATACGACAGTATGGGGCGCACGGCGTTCAGTTCGCATCCAACGCGGAAACTGGATACGGTCAACGCAGTCGTTCCCGGAACCCGCAGTGCCTACGATGCGCTGGGACGCGTGATACGCGAGCAAGCCGACAGCGAGCTCGGCGTCCTGACCACCACGATCGACTACTTGGGCGGCAATGCACGCCGTGTGACCGCTCCCGGCAATCATGTCACGACAACCACCTATCTGGCCCGTGATCTTCCGGAGGCCGATACACCTGTAAGTGTAGCGACCCCAGAAGGCACCTTCACTGACATTGAGCGGGACAGCTTTGGCAAGCCCGTGGCCATACGCCGCAGGAACGGTGACTCCACGGTGGCATTGACACGACGCTATGTCTACGACGGACAACAGCGTCTGTGCAAGCAGATTGAACCGGAAACCGGTGCAACGGTAACCGAGTACGATGTGGCCGGAAACATCGCCTGGACGGCGGCAGGACTATCGCTCACGGACGCTGCCAGCTGTTCACGGGGACAGGCCGCAGGCAGCGAGGCGCGGGCTGATCGCAGCTACGATTCTATGAACCGGATTTCCGCGCTGGTGTTCAAGGATGGCAATGGCAACCAGGCATGGAACTATTGGCCCGATGGCCGCGTGCGCGAGGTCACCGCACTCAACGCTGGCGTAGCGGTCCGCCGCAGCTACGACTACAACCAACGCGGATTGCCTGTGCCCGAATCCATGGATGTTGGCGACGGCCACTCCTTTGTACTGCGTCACCGCTATGACGCGGTCGGGTCCTTGGCCGCACATGTCTATCCGGACGGAAGCGAGATCGAATATGCCCCCAACGCGCTGGGGCTGCCGACCCAGGCAGGACGATTCGCAGATTCCGTGGCGCGCCACGCTGACGGCAGCCTTGCCGGATTCAAGTACGGAAACGGTATTCAACACGCCGTGACGCAGAACGTCCGCGGCCTGCCGGACAGGCGACGGGATCAGCTGGCGGGTGTGCCGGTACTGGACGATGGATATGATTACGATGCGCGTGGGAATCTGGCTGCGATCAGTGATGGTGCAACCGGGGGACGGGGAAACCGCGACATGCAGTACGATGGCCTGGATCGGCTGACGGCTACGGACTCTCCGGCATTCGGACAGGCCCGCTATGCCTACGATGTACTGGACAACATCGCCTCCCTGCGGATCGGCGAGCGCAATCATCGTTACTACTATGATGGTTCCAACCGGCTGACCAATGTGCTTGATGTAGATTCGGGTGCGACGGTCATCGCACTGGGTTATGACGCGCAGGGCAACGTAATCCGTCGGAACGGGCAGATGTTTGCCTTCGACATCGGGAACCGGTTGCGCGAAGCCAGTGGCCTGGAAACCTATCGCTATGATGGTCACGGCCGCCGTGTACTGTCCATCGGCGCAGACGGCGCCGAAACAATCTCGCTGTATGACGCCGGAGGTGTGCTGCGCTTCCAGAAGAGCGCGGTTGATGCCAGCGCTTACAACTATTACTACCTTGATGGCCGGCTGCTGGCGCGTACCGCTTCGGTGGCCGAGCCCATGGCGCCGGTGGTGGAGGCGCCGGGCTGGACCAGTACCGGCTCTTACAGCGTACGCTGGACGGCAATCAAGGGCGCAACGCGATACGAAGTCACCGAGAGCAGCGACGGCGGTGTCCAGACACTTCACGACGGGGGAGGGCTCTCCGTCGATGTGGCTGGACGGGACTCCGGGCAGTACAGTTACCGGGCGCGTGCATGCAATGCCGCTGGCTGCAGTGCCTGGGGCGCGGCCGCGTCCACGTTCGTCAGCATTCCACCCCGTCCTTCGGCAGGCATAACGGCGCCTGCGCTGGGTGTGTCTGGAAACTTCACCGTGCAATGGCTGCCGCCGATACCACGCGAGGTGGGAAATACGTCCTACGTGCTTGACTGGCGTAGCGAAGCTGACTGGGTAGAGGCGTACCGTGGAGAGCAGCTTCAGCACGCCTTCTCTGGCATGCAGGCAGGGACCTATGTGTTCCGGGTACGTACCTGTAATCCATGGGGATGCAGCGAGCCTGTGCAGAGTACGGGTACCACGGTTGTCTATCCGCCTTCTGCCCCGACGTTGATCGCGCCACCGACCAATATCGGCCCGCAGCTGACGGTTACGTGGTCTGCCGCTCCCGGCGCGCAGACGTACCACCTGGAAGAGAGTTTCGGCGGTGGCACATGGTCCCGCATCCACAGCGGGAACAGCCTGAGCATACTCATCGGAAATCGCCTCAGCGGGCAGTATCGCTATCGCGTACAGGCCTGTAATCAAGCCGGATGTGGGGAATTCTCCAACGAAGCAATAATCAACAGTGTTGTTGCACCTTCCGATGCGCCGGTGCTTTCCGTTGGCAGTCATAGCACGAATGGAGCTTACTCGTTGGCATGGACGGCACTGCCATACGTCGACAGATATGTCCTGCATGAAGCATTGCCCTCAGGGGCATGGCAGGTGATCCACAACGGGGCAGGAAGCGCTGCAACCGTGTCCGGGCGCTGGACAGGCCGCTGGCACTATGAGGTTCAGGCCTGCAATGCAGCCGGCTGCGGCCCCAGGTCGCGGCCAAGCGCGGTGGATGTCTTCCTGCCCCCCGCCATGGCGCAGATAACCTCCAGCAAGAAGTTCACCATCAATGGGCGGCTGAGCGTTTCATGGCGATGCAATGTGGCCTGGAGTGCATCGCCGGATACGACGTACTACGAACTGACGAATGCAAAGGGCGCGATGGCGAACATGCGCTCCGAAACCAGGACATCGGTCGTCATACGTACCGGGGGCTTCGGCAACAACGTGGCGTGCTGGAACGAGCATGCCGTGCGTGCCTGCAACGCTTCCGGATGCTCGGCATGGTCGCCTATGGTCACCCAGCCTCATGAGCACGTCGATGACCGGATCTGAATTCGCGCGCAGCCTGATCGCTCATGTGCTGTGGGTGGCAGCGCTCGTTGCCACTCCGGCGCCAGCCGAGGTCCTCTATTACCACACCGACCACCTGGGTTCGGTGGCTGCCGTTACAGACGAACAGGGCCAGATCATCGAGCGTCGCGAGTACGAGCCCTTCGGCCTGCGCCTGGGGAAGGAGCGTGCAGAGGGTCCAGGCTATACCGGCCATGTGCATGATGGTGCGACGGGTTTGGATTACATGCAGCAGCGGTACTACGATCCGCGGATCGGCAGCTTCCTTTCGGTGGATCCGGTTACGTCCTACAGCAGTCCGATGGAAGCGTTTAATCGGTATCGATACGCGAACAACAATCCGTATCACTTTGTCGATCCAGCTGGAATGCAAGCATGCGGGAAGAGCACCACCTGCCGCTTGGCACAGGGCGAAACGGGAGGAACTATCAGTCTGATTTCCCACGCTGCTGATGGCCCCGAAAGTTCACAAGTGTCTTCTTCATCTTCCAATGGCCAGTGGAATGAATGGAAGGGACGGCTTGGGCTGAGCGGTGAGCTGACAAAGAACGGGAACATCCTTGATATACGTGCACTCGGGCACGATATCTTTTATCCATTGATGGATTCGCCAACTGGCTCTGGATTCAAGGTGGCTGGTCTGGGTGCTCTTATGGTGGCGCTGAGGGCGGAGGGGCAGCTCACGTTCAAGTCGACGCACTATGCAAGCCGTCTTGAGTCGGCAGGATTGAATGTCTCGCGGACCGAGGCCGTTGTTGGTCGTGAGATAGCTAGAATTCTCCCAAATATGGCGGTCGGCACAGACGTTGCAGGTAGGGTTCGCGTCAGTGGAGTGCTTGTTGAATACAGAGCGCGTGCGCTTCAAGATGGTGGGGTTAATGTCGGCACAATCTTTCCGGTGAAGTGATATGAGGGATTTGACCAATCTTGAGCGGACTGTGATCGAGGGAGTGATGCGGAAGCTGCCATTGCCTGATGCATCTCGATTGGCTGAGGACCTGGATCTCGCGTACGTGGATGATCCCGCCTCGGATTCTGAGCGAATCCGCTTTGGCATAAATGGATATGGACGGCCTCTTTATGAGGGGCAACACCAGTACCCAGTCGAGGTAAGGTTGCTTGATTCGGATGGCGCGGAACTTACGGCGATTCTGTATGCGGACGCTAATGATCGTCTTTATGAATTAGAGGTCATCAGGTGGGATGGGTGCAAATTGATTTCTCCGGATATGGATTCAATATTCTTCTATTGAGATTGAAATGAACTTCTGATGGAGATCAGGCCTGCGGTCAGGCTTCTCGAGGTGCTGGTGGAAAACAGCTTGCAGATTCTAGCGACAGGATTTGGCGTGAATTGGCCTGAGTGTTCATTTTTGGATGTGATCATGCTCCTGAAGCAGGATGCGCTCAGGTGCTCTGAACAGCCCACAGCGAACAGCCCACAGCGAACTGAGCCGTAGTCGCGTAATCTTTTTGGCTAAGATGGACCAGGTGGTGCTGTGGAAGCCGTTACTGGCTCAGATCGAGCCACATTACGCGCGCTCGAGCCGCGTGCGACGGTCGCCCTATGCGATGGACAGATGCTACGTATCCGCCTGCTGCAGCAGTTGTATGCTTTGAGCGATCAGGAGACGGAAGAAGCGTTGTAGGGCATTGCCTCGATGCCGCTATTTGCGCGGCAGCGGGCTCGCTGCGATCCCGGATGGGACCCTGATTCTCAACTTCCGTCGTCGGCTGGAAACGTATGGCCTGGCGGCGACGAGGATCGAAGCGGTGAACGTGCGCCCTGCGCTTGAAGGCCAGAGTCTACGCTTGGGTATGATCGGCGATACCACGATCATTCGAGCATCCAGCTCGACCAGAAAAGCTGACAAGGGACGCGACCCATGAGATGCGTCGGACCAGGAAGGGCGATTGATCTGCAATGGATCGGTACTGCCGTTACGTACCCGCCAACGTGACGGCAACGGCGCGTCTGGCATTGCCGGTCCGGCAGGCACCGGGATCGCAACCACGGACCCTTATGAAGGAACTGGACCCGCTGCAGGCGCAGGAACACCCATGGTCCAGCGCGCGTCAGCGTCGTTATCCGTCACCGGTACCTATGCTTGGTTGGTGTAGTTGCGTGACGAGCGTCGCAAGTTCATCGCTCGCTGCAGCACCTTCAGCGGTATGCCTTCCATACCGATCGAAAGGCTTCGATAGTTTTGGACTTCAATTGCTTGAAGATCTGAGGCCACCGAATCCCGTCGCCGCAGTCTTCTCGAGTAGGCCGAGGAGGGCGACGTTGTTGTACAGATTCGAGGTAATGATCGAAGGAATTTTTGTCTCATCGACGCGTTCCGACGGACGGTGGAGCGGATTCCACGCATCGTTCTACCTGCGCGCGACCAGTGAATCGGAAGCGCTCATTGAAGTAGCGCACCTCCTTGCAGAGCGCATGGTGGCACACGGCATCGGCGGCTCGGATACGGGCGTATACCGGCGCTACTTCTGGGTAAAGAACATCTGGAACTGGCCTGCGGCATATTTCGATTGCCGCGAGGGGTGCGACGCCGGCTTTGCGCTTTTCCCGCTGGGGTTCTTCGAAAGGCAGACACTGGCGGCGCGCCACCTGTCTTGGCGGTGGCGCCAGGACAGGCGGCTCCTTCATCCGCGCCCGCGCCGGGAAGCGACGCTTGATGCGCGGATTCAGCCTTCTCGGCCGTCGGCGTCGGGAGAACGGCAGGCCGGTGTCCCGTAGGCCGTCTTGTAGTCCTTGTCGAAGCAGCGCAACAGGCCATCGAGCACATTGAGATTCAGTGGCCACGGAACGCGTATCTGCTCGCCGTCCACGGTCATGGTGTAGTGGCCATCCTTCACTTCCATGCCCGGTGGCGCGGTGACCGCCGCAAGCCGCGCGCGTGCCTGCTCCAGCGCCGCACGGTCCTTTCGCAGGAAGGCGATGGTGCCATCCACGTAGGGATTCCAGCCGGCCTTGTCCTCGGCCTCGGTCTTGTAGGACTGCTGCATCAGGGCGATAGCCCGGTCCGACTGGCCCAGGTCCGCACGGATCTGCGCTTCATGCCAGGCGAGCAGACCGATGCCCTGGGCCTTGGGCAGCCTCCGGTAATCAGCGATCAGATCGGCGGCTGACTCCTGGCAGCCCTTGCGCATATCCAGTGCGCGCCAACCGCCGTCCATATCCTGGTCGAACGCATCTACCGACAACGCCATCATCGCCGCATGATCGACATGGCAATCAGGCGCGGATGGCGCCTTGTCCGACGTGGCCACGGCTGTGGCGAGAGCAAGAGCGAGCAGCATCTACAGCCTCCTTGTCGTTGAACGCCCATACACCATAACAAACGACCCATCACCCGTATGCTTCCCAGCCAAGGAAAGGGGGACGGAGGTGATTAATCAGAATTAACTTCCTCCGTCCCCATTTTTCAGATGTGGCGGACGGCACCCTTGTCGGCGCTGGTCGCCAGCAGGGCGTAGGCCTTCAGTGCGCTGGTGACCTTGCGGGGGCGGGGGGCGCGCGGAGTCCAGCCGTGTGCGTCGGCATCGGCGCGACGTGCGGCGAGCGTGGCGTCATCCACCAGCAGGTCGATGCGGCGGGTGGGGATGTCGATGCGGATGGGATCGCCGTCCTTCACCAGCCCGATCGTGCCGCCACTGGCCGCTTCGGGGGAAACATGACCGATCGAAAGACCCGAGGTGCCGCCGGAGAAACGGCCGTCGGTGAGCAGCGCGCACTGCTTGCCCAGTCCCTTCGACTTCAGGTAGCTGGTCGGGTACAGCATTTCCTGCATGCCAGGGCCCCCCTTCGGACCCTCATAGCGGATCACCACCACCTCGCCAGGTTGCACCTCGTCGGCAAGGATGCCGGCCACCGCCGCGTCCTGGCTTTCGTAAACGCGCGCAGGTCCCTCGAAGACATGGATGGACTCATCCACGCCCGCAGTCTTGACCACGCAGCCGTCCACGGCCAGGTTGCCGCGCAGCACCGCCAGACCGCCCTCCTGCGAGTACGCGTACTGCAGCGAGCGGATGCAGCCTTCTGCGCGGTCCAGGTCCAGCGAGGGCCAGCGCGTGGCCTGGCTGAAGGCGACCTGGGTCGGAATGCCGGCGGGACCGGCCGCGAAGAATTCATGCAGGGCATCGTCATCGCTGCACGCAACGTCCCATCGTGCCAGCGCATCGCCGAGCGTACGGCTGTGCACCGTAGGCACGGAGGTATCCAATAGCCCGGCGCGGTCCAGCTCACCGAGAATGCCGAACACACCGCCGGCGCGGTGCACGTCCTCCATGTGGTACTTCGGTGTATTCGGCGCCACCTTGCACAGCTGCGGCACACGCCGCGACAGCGCATCGATATGGGTCAGATCGAAGTCCACGCCACCTTCCTGCGCGGCGGCCAGCAGGTGCAGGATGGTGTTGGTGGAGCCGCCCATGGCGATATCCAGTGTCATCGCATTGGCGAACGCCGCCCGGGTCGCGATGCCACGTGGCAATGCGTGCGGATCCTCTCCGCCATACCAGCGGTGGCACAGTTCGACGATCAGCCGGCCGGCACGACGGAACAGCATCTCGCGGTCGGCATGGGTTGCCAACATCGAACCATTGCCGGGCAGCGACAGGCCCAGCGCCTCGGTCAGGCAGTTCATCGAGTTGGCGGTGAACATGCCCGAACACGAGCCGCAGGTCGGGCAGGCGCTGCGCTCGAACGCATCCACCTTCTCGTCCGAGGCCGTGGCATCGGCGGCCACCACCATCGCGTCCACCAGGTCCAGCTTGTGTTCGGACAGCCGTGTCTTGCCGGCTTCCATCGGCCCGCCGGAAACGAACACCACCGGAATATCCAGGCGCAGCGCGGCCATCAGCATGCCCGGGGTGATCTTGTCGCAGTTGGAGATGCACACCATCGCGTCGGCGCAGTGCGCGTTGACCATGTATTCGACCGAGTCGGCGATGATCTCGCGGCTGGGCAGTGAATACAGCATGCCGTCGTGGCCCATGGCGATGCCATCATCCACCGCGATGGTGTTGAATTCCTTCGCCACGCCACCGGCCAGCGCGATCTCACCTGCGACCAGTTGGCCGAGGTCCTTGAGGTGCACATGGCCGGGTACGAACTGGGTGAACGAGTTGACGACGGCGATGATCGGCTTGTGGAAATCGCCATCGGTCATGCCGGTCGCGCGCCACAGGGCGCGGGCACCGGCCATGTTGCGGCCGGCGGTGGAGGTGCGGGAGCGGTATTCAGGCATGGGCTGGCAACAACGGGCGGGCCGTACGGACGTGGGGATGTCGGCCGATCATGCCGAAAATATCCGGTTGCTGTTGCAACCACCGTCAGGTGGGCGACTCTGGTTGTGAGGACCAACGGTCCTCACCTACCACGGCAGCGACCAGCGGTCCTCACCTACCACGGCAGCGACCAACGGTCCTCACCTACCGTGGCAGCGACCAGCCGTCGTCACCCGCCATGGCAGCGACCAGTGGTCCTCACCCGCCATGGGAGCGACCAACGGTCCTCACCCATCGTGGCCCGTGAGCCGTGGACAGAGGTCCTCCAACGGGCGGCGTGGCTGAAATGTCCGTTCATGTTCCGCGCTTTGCCGACTTTGGTTGCAGCGCCCAATGCGGCATCATGGGACGGTTGACCCGTATGAGAGGCATGAGGCCATGAAACGTTCCCGCACCACCGCGCTGCTGCTGATGAGCGCCGCCCCGCTGCTGTTCACCGCCTGCCAGAAGGAAGAACAGGTGCAGGTGCAGGAAGGGCTGTATACCTCCGTGGAGGCCTGTACCGAGGCCACCGGCGATCCGTCGTCGTGCCGCAATGCATTCGCCGCCGCGCAGCAGCAGTCAGCCGACGCCGCGCCCAAGTACGCCAGCAAGGAAGCCTGCGAGGCCGATTACAGGCCGGAACAGTGTGTGGAGCAGCGTACTTCGGCCGGTACGTCCTTCATCGGGCCGATGATGATGGGCTTCTTCATGTCGCAGATGCTCAACAACAACCGTGCCGGCTTGGCGCAGCGCGCTCCGGCCGCCGCACCGGCCTACCAGGACAAGGCCGCCGGCTGGGCGCGCCCGGCGCCGGGCGGCACTGGCGGCCTGAACACCGCCAGCGGCATCGGTGCCGGCAAGGCCGGCCTGGCGCCGGTCAACACGCAGCCCAACCGTGCCGTCACCGCCACCCGCAGTGGCTTCGGCAGCACCAGCGCACGCCGCAGCAGCAACAGCGTCGGCGGCTGATCGATGCAGCGCTTACGCATCGCCGCGCGTGCCCAGTGGCGGGCACGCGCGGAGGAAACCGGCTTCCGGTTCCATACCATCGACGGACAGCCGTATTGGGATGAAACGGCGTATTACGCCTTCACCTTGCGGCAGATCGAAAACGACATCGAAGATCCCAGCGCCGAGCTGCACCAGATGGCGATCGCGCTGGTGGACGAGGTGGTCGGCAGTGAGCGCTTGATGGAGCAGCTCGCCATCCCCGTGCATTACCGCCAGTGGATCGCCGACAGCTGGCGCCAGCGCCAGCCGCACCTGTATGGGCGCCTGGATCTGGCCTACGACGGCAGCGGCCCGGCGAAGCTGTACGAATTGAACTACGACACGCCGACCTCGCTGTTCGAAGCCAGTTTCTTCCAGTGGCAGTGGCTGGAAGATCAGCGCAACAGCGGTCGCCTGCCGCAGCACGCCGACCAGTTCAACGCCATCCACGAAGCGCTGGTGGAGCGTTTCGGTGAGCTTGCGTCACGGCTGCCGCCGCCGCTGTATTTCAGTGCGGTGGGCAGCTCGCAGGAAGATGTCGGCACGGTGGAATACCTGCGCGATTGCGCGGCGCAGGCCGGCCTGCACGGCGAGGGCATCGCCATCGAGGACATCGGCCTGTCCGAGGATGGCCGCTTCACCGCGCTGGACGACACGGTGATCGGCACGCTGTTCAAGCTGTATCCGCTGGAAGACCTGATGGCCGAGGAGTTCGGCCGCGCGCTGCCGGGATCCGGCGTGCAGCTGCTGGAGCCGGCATGGAAGGCGGTGCTGAGCAACAAGGGCATCCTGCCGCTGCTGTGGGAGCGGCACCGTGGCCACCCGAACCTGCTGGAATCGCATTTCGATGACGGTCGTACGCTGGGGGCTGGCTGGGTGCGCAAGCCGTTGTTCTCGCGTGAGGGCGCCAACATCGAAATGCACCTGGCCGATGGCAGCGTGCAGCGAAGCGACGGCCCGTACGAGGGTCCTTCGATCATCCAGCAGGCACATCCGCTGACGCGGTTTGAAGGCGGCTATCCGCTGATCGGCAGCTGGGTGGTGGGCGACCATGCCTGCGGCATCGGCATCCGTGAGGATGACAGCGCGATCACCCGCGACAGTGCGCGGTTCGTGCCGCACGCGATCATCGACGAAGCGCCGACACGCATCTACGTCTGACCTGCCAGGACGGGCTTCATGGTAGAGCCGACCCCTGGTCGGCTTCTGTGAGCTGGCGTGGCCCGGAACCCGCCGACCATGGGGCGGCTCCACCGATGCAGGGCATGCCGGTCAGGCCAGGTACTCGTCCTTCAGTCGCACGTAATGGTCGGCCGAATAGTGCAGGGCCTCGATCTCCTTGTCGCTGAGCTTGCGCGCCAGGCGCGCGGGATTGCCCAGCCACAGCTCGCCTTCGCCGACCACCTTGCCCGGCCCGACCACCGCACCGGCGCCGACGAAACCATGCTTTTCCACCCGTGCACCATCGAGGATGCACGCACCCATGCCGATCAGGCTGTAATCGCCGATGCTGCAGGCGTGGATGATGCAGCCGTGGCCCACCGTCACGCCTTCGCCGATCAGGGTGGGATGGCCAGCCTTGTTGTACGGGCTGTGGTGGCTGACATGGATGATGGTGCCGTCCTGAACATTGGTGCGCGCGCCGATGCGCACGAAGTTGACGTCACCGCGGATCACCGTGCCCGGCCAGATCGACGCATCTTCACCGATCTCGACATCGCCGATGATCGTGCAGGCCGGGTCGACATAGCTGCGTGCGCCGAGCACCGGCATCTTGTCGCGGAAGGGACGGATGGCGGTCATCGGCGGCTCCTGTCTGATCATAGGAAAGCGTGGTGGGTGGCGACCGTTGGTCGTCACGCTGTTGCAGCGGGTGGGGGCGGTGACAACCAACGGTCGTCACCCACCAGATGCGGTCACCCACTAAAGGTCATCGAGGTTACGCCACGCGGGTGCGGCGTGCGCGTTCCAGATGCACCAGCAACAGTGAAATCGCCGCAGGCGTCATGCCGGGAATACGCTGCGCCTGGCCGATCGTCTGCGGCCGAACGCGCTCCAGCTTCTGCAACACTTCAGCCGAAAGCCCGCGCACACCGGCATAGTCGAAACCGGCGGCGATCGGTGTGGTTTCGTGGCGCTGCTGGCGCGCGATCTCCTCGCGCTGGCGATCCAGGTAACCGGCGTACTTGACGCCGATCTCCACCTGCTCGGCCACCTTCGCATCGGCCACGCCCGGTCCCAGCGACGGCACCTGCATCAGTCTGGCGTAGTCCAGCTCGGGACGCTTGATCAGGTCCAGCACGCAGGTTTCGCGGCTCACCGACAGTCCCAGCGTCGCTTCCACCTCGCGGCCGAGCGCGTTGCCCGGTGTTGCCCATACCCCACGCAGGCGCGCGCTTTCGGCGGATACCGCAGCCTGCTTGGCCTCGAACGCGGCCCAGCGGCGGTCGTCCACCAGGCCCATTTCGCGGCCGGCGGGCGTCAGGCGCTGGTCGGCATTGTCCTCGCGCAGCTGCAGGCGATACTCGGCGCGGCTGGTGAACATGCGGTACGGCTCGCTGGTGCCATGGGTGATCAGATCGTCTACCAGCACGCCCAGGTAGGCCTCGTCGCGCCGCGGACACCAGCCCGCCAGCCCACGCACCTGGCGCGCGGCGTTGAGGCCAGCCAGCAGGCCCTGCGCGGCGGCTTCCTCGTAACCGGTGGTACCGTTGATCTGGCCGGCGAAGAACAGGCCGTTGACCAGCTTGGTTTCCAGCGATGCCTTCAGACCACGCGGATCGAAGTAGTCGTATTCAATGGCGTAGCCCGGCCGCGTGATGTGGGCCTGTTCGAAGCCGCGGATGCTGCGCACCATCTGCAGCTGCACGTCGAACGGCAGCGAGGTGGAAATACCATTCGGGTAGATCTCCACGATGCCCAACCCTTCGGGTTCGACGAAGATCTGGTGGCTTTCCTTCTCCGCGAAACGCACCACCTTGTCCTCGATGGACGGGCAGTAACGCGGCCCGACGCCTTCGATCTGGCCGCTGTACAACGGCGAGCGATGCAGTGCATCGCGGATGATCTGGTGGGTGTGCGCGGTGGTGTGGGTGATCCAGCAGCTCACCTGCTGCGGATGGTCATCCACCGAACCCAGGAAGGACATCACCGGGCGCGGATCGTCGCCTGGCTGCTCGTCCATCACGCTGTAGTCCAGCGAACGGCCATCGATGCGCGGTGGCGTACCGGTCTTCAGGCGGTCCACCTGGAACGGGCGCTCGCGCAGGCGCGCGGCCAGCGTGGTGGCCGGCGGGTCACCCATGCGGCCGGCGGCGTACTGGGTAGGGCCGACATGGATCCTGCCGGCCAGGAAGGTGCCCGCCGTCAGCACCACCGCGCCGGCATCGAAACGCAGGCCGGTCTGGGTGATGACGCCGCGCACCGCATCGTCCTCGATCACCAGATCGTCCACCGCGGCCTGGAATACGGTCAGGTTGGCCTGGCCTTCGACAATGGCGCGGATGGCCATGCGGTAGAGGTTGCGGTCGGCCTGGCAGCGCGTGGCGCGCACGGCCGGGCCCTTGGACGCGTTGAGGGTGCGCCACTGGATGCCGGCGCGGTCGGCGGCGAGCGCCATCGCCCCACCCAGCGCATCGATCTCCTTGACCAGATGGCCCTTGCCGATGCCGCCGATGGCCGGATTGCAGCTCATCGCACCGACGGTTTCGATGTTGTGGGTCAGCAGCAGGGTGCGCACGCCGCTGCGGGCTGCAGCCAGCGCCGCTTCGGTACCGGCGTGGCCGCCACCGATCACGATGACGTCGTAGCGATGGAAGGAATCGGTCATGGGGGTGGATCGAAGCGAAGGGGCGGGCAATGTGCCTTGGGGTGGCGATTTTAACGCCAATCGGCAGGCCAGCACCGGCAATGGGAAGGGCGAAAGGGCAGGTTCGGCAAAATCCACCCTAAAGTTGGCACGTTTTCTGCAGTTAACCCTTTAGCACCCAGCGTGATCGGCGCCATAGGCGCTATGGACCGGAATTGGAACAGGGGCCGGTCCAGATGCACGAGGGGGGAGCCAGGGGCCGGCAGCCGGGGGACTGTCCGGCCCTGGTTTTTTCTGGTAAGCCCGCAAAACAACAATGCCCCGCGCGCGCGGGGCCGTGTGTTTGGAGGTGCCGACATCCG
>JAEZCF010000062.1 GCA_023430045.1 Pseudomonadota bacterium
GCCTGCTAGGATTGGCGCTTCGCTTCAATCAACCCGGCCGTGGGATCGGCCCCGGAGACTCCTGAATGACCCGTATTATCGAGTTCCTGATCGCCTTGGGGATCGTGGCTGGCCTGTTCGTCATCATCGGCGTCTGCCTGCCGGGCGAGCGCCATGTTTCGGAAAGCATCGAAACCAACCGCAAGATGACGATCGTGTACGACACGGTCAACAGCCTGCGCCGCTTCAAGGACTGGAACCCACTCCTGCTGCGTGATCCCGCCACCGAACTGAAATTCTCCGGCCCGGCTTCCGGCGTCGGTGCCACCCTGGACTATTCGTCCAAGGATGCCTCGCTGGGCAACGGTACCTGGAAGATCACCGAGAGCGAAGAAAACAAGCGCGTTGCCATCGCCATCGACGACACCACCAAGGGCCATGACAAGCTCACCACCTTCAAGCTGGAACCGACCGGCAAGGGTGGCCGCAACGTCAAGATCACCCAGGAATACGACGTCAAGTACGGCTTCGACCTGTTCGGCCGCTACGCCGGCCTGTATGTCAGCCGCCACATCGGCGACGACCTGAAGCTGGGCCTGTCGCGCCTGGCGAACATGCTCGCCACGGTACCGAACGTCGACTACCGCACTGCCGAAGCACCGCTCAACGACCTGGCCATTGTCGATGTGCCGGCCGAGGACCTGCTGGTCGTCACCGCCGGCAACGTGGATCGTGGTGAAGCCACCATCACCAAGTCGATCGCTGACAACCAGGAATGGATCAAGCGCGTGATGGAAGCCAACGGCCTGGAAGCAGCCGGTCCGTTCCGCATCATCACCACCGATTTCGGCGCCGAGAAGTACGCCTTCGACGTCGCCCAGCCGGTGAAGAAGAAGGGCAGCGAGGGTGTGCCGGCCGAGGAACTGACCGTCAAGATCGACGGTGGCGCCCCGGTGAAGTACGTGCGCGTCGCTCCGCATCGTTCGGCGCATGCCACCTACGTCGGTCACATGGCTGGCCTGGACATTGCCCGCAACGCGCTGCGTGCCTGGTCGGTGACCGCCGGCAACGAAGTTGTCGATCGTCCTTACGAAAGCTGGAACGGTGGTGTGCAGAAGTCCTTCACCCAGGAAGGTACCTACGACATCTACTGGGCCGTGAAGTAAGCCCGGATACCGGATGTAACGCATGAAGAAAAACGCGCCGCTCACTGCGGCGCGTTTTTTTTTGCCGAAGCACAGGAGGAATCGCCATGTTCACCACGGAACGCCGCGGCCGTCGGCCCTCGCTGATCGCCTGCCTGGGCGCGCTGCTGGCCGCTGCGGCCATCGGCCTGTCCGCCTACGCCGCGCATGGCGTCAGCGATCCGCTGGCCCAATCCCATCTCGACATGGCGGCGCTGTACGCGTTCGCGCATGGGGCGGTGCTGGCCGCGCTGGGGCCGCGCTCGCAGGGATTTGCCGGCCGGCTTGGACTGTATGTGCTGCTGCTGGGCACGCTGCTGTTCGCTGGCAGCCTGGTGGGCAATGCGCTGTGGCACTGGCCGACACGGCTGGCGCCGATCGGTGGCAGCGCACTGATGTTCGGCTGGGTGCTGCTGGCCTTCGATGCGCTGAGGCGCTGAAGATGCCCCGGCATGCGCGCGGCTTCGATGTGCAGGCGGCGCACGAATGGCTGGGCCGCCGCGACCGTCGGCTGGCGGCCTGGATGCGTCGGCTTGGTCCGCTGCCGGCGCCGCCCGGATGGGCGCGCCCGTTCGACCCGGTGGATGCCCTGGCCCGCGCCATCCTGTTCCAGCAGCTCAGCGGCAAGGCGGCGTCGACCATCGTAGGCCGTGTCGAGGCGGCCATCGACAGCAGTCGGCTGCATGCGGATACCCTGGCGCGCATCGATGATGAAGCCCTGCGTGCCTGCGGGGTATCCGGCAACAAGTCGTTGGCGCTGCGCGATCTTGCGCGGCGCGAACAGGCGGGGGAGATACCCAGCCTGCGGCGCATGGCACACATGGACCATGACGCGATAATCGAAGCGCTGGTACCGATCCGCGGCATCGGACGCTGGACGGTGGAGATGATGCTGATGTTCCGCCTTGGCCGTCCCGACATCCTGCCGGTGGACGATCTGGGCATCCGCAAAGGTGCCCAGCGGGTGGACAAGGCTGACGTGATGCTGGCGCCCAGTGCGCTGGCCGTTCGCGGTGAGAAGTGGGGGCCTTACCGCACCTACGCCAGTCTGTATCTGTGGCGTATCGCCGATTTCAGCGAGAGCCCGAAGGTGGCCACCAACCGTTCGCAGGATTGAGCGGGCCAGGTGGGGCGGGCGTTCCTGTCAGGTAGAGCGGGGCTCTGCCCCGCTGCACGGGAACCCCAGCCGGGCAGAGCCCGGCTCTACGAACCGGCGCTGGTAGAGCGGGGCTCTGCCCCGCTGCACGGGAGAGCCCCAGCCGGGCAGAGCCCGGCTCTACGAACCGGCGCTGGTAGAGCGGGGCTCTGCCCCGCTGCGCGGGAACCCCAGCCGGGCAGAGCCCGGCTCTACGAGACACCAGGCGCCCAACACCAATGCCACGGCTCATGCACGATGCCGTGCGGGTTGTCGCGCGGATAGCTCATCCGGAACCCATGCTGCGCGGCATTGTCCTGCAGCCATGCGAATGCCGGGGTGGCCTCGAACGATGCTTCGGCCGGCGGCTCGCCGGGCGTGCCGATATCCAGCGCCAGGCCCCCATGATGCTCGCTGAAGCCAGGGGCTGCGTTGACTTCCAGGATCTGCGCGACCGACTGCCCGCGTGCGCGCTTGCGCTCGAAAATTCCCAGCTGATAGGCGTGGCTGCGGTAACCGGAAATCGCATCCAGCGCGATGCCCTCGCGTGCAGCGTGCAGGCGAAGACGACGCCAGGCCTGCGCGGACGACCGGCGCAGCCACAATGGACGACCGAAGCGGTCGCGGCCGGCGAAATGCAGCAGCACCGGTTCCGCCTGCAGGGTGAGCCCGGTCTTCGAGGCGTATTCGCCGGCATCCAGCCCAAGCTGCTGCAACCGTTGCTGGAGTCCCAGCACGGGCAGGAACTGGTGCTCCAGCGGGGCCGCAGCACTGCGCCTGTGCAGTTCCTGCAGCGAATCGAGTGCCTGTAGTGCGTCCTGCAGGCCGGGTTCCTGGGGCAGCTGCGGTGTAAGCGAGTGAAGGCCAAGGCGGCCGACGGCGGCAAGATAGCGGCCATCGTCCTTGCGTCGCAGCACTTGGTCGGCGTGGGCCAGCAGGCGCGCATTGGTATTGCCGCGCGCACGCAGCAGGTCGGCGGGCCATAGTTCTATGGACGAGGTATTGATCAGCAGGGGAGTGGTGCGTGCCATGCAGCCAGCTTAGCGCAACGCGATGAGGGCACGTGGGGCGGGGCGCTACGTGATGTGCCGGGTAGAGCGGGGCGCTGCCCCGCTGCGCGATGATGCCTTAGCCGGGCAGAGCCCGGCTCTACGTGACCTGCTCAGCCGGGCAGAGCCCGGCTCTACGTATCTGCACAGCCCGGCTCTACGTGCGTCATGGCGAGGTCATGCGCGCCGCAGCGCATCCAGCAACTGCTGCGGCTGTTCCACGCTCAGCAGCAGGGTGCTGCCGTCGCGTACCGGCAGCGCCAGCACCTGGTGTATGTCGGTGATCAGCACGAAGCCCTTGCCGCCGCCACGCAGGCGGTAGTGCCCGGAGTGAAAGCCGGGCAGTGCGAAGCCATTGGTCTTGAAACGAAGGGCGAACCGGCGGTCGCGGGTAAGGTCCACCTGCGTGGCCTGGTCCAGCAGCAGATCCGCCACCTTTACGCGGCGGCGATAGAACGTGGAGCGTACCTCAAGGGTGCCGTCATGCAGTTGTATACGGCGGTTGAAGAACGTCCACGCGAACAGCAGTGCAAGCGCCAGCAGCACCAGTACGCTCCAGCCGGCCGCACCGCCGGCCGTGTACCACGGCGGTGACAGCGAGACGCCCTGCAGGCTGCTGTCGCCGAGCATGCGTCCGCCGGTGGCGTACAGGCTCAGCGCCACCCCCGCGAGCAGCGGCAGCAGCACCCAGAGCAGCTTCGCGGCGGAGGTGCCGGTGACCTCGAATCCGCGCGGTTCACTGAGGGTGCCATGCCGCGGCATGTCAGGCCTCCTTCTTGAAGACGAGCATGGCGGGTTTCATCGGTGAGATGTTGATGATGTTCACCAGTTCCCAGCCCAGTTGCCCATGCCGGTTAAGTTCGGCCTGCACGTCTGCCTCCTTGATGCCGCCCATCAGGCCGCGGGGCTTGATCTCGATGATCTGGTAACTCCAGCGCTTGCTCATTGCGTGTTCTCCTGTGGTGGGGATGCGGGTGCTTTCGGCAGTCGTCCGGCCTTGCGCAGCGCATCGCGCAGCACGTATTCAATCTGGGCGTTGACGCTGCGCAGCTCGTCGTCGGCCCAGCGCTGGACCGCCGCCAGAATGTCGGCGTTGATGCGCAGCGGATAGGCTTTCTTCTCGCTCATGGAATCTCCTGCTACCGCAGGCGCGACGACAGTTGCCAGCCAATGGCCGGCCTCATGCCGTCAGCGCCTGGTCAATACAGCGAGCCGGTATTGACCACCGGCTGGGTGCCGCGGTCCGAGCACAGCACGGTGAGCAGGTTGCTCACCATGTGCGCCTTGCGTTCTTCGTCCAGCTGCACCACGCCGTTCTTCTGCAGTTCGGCGAGCGCCATTTCCACCATGCCCACGGCACCGGCGACGATACGCGTGCGTGCAGCGATCACCGCGTTGGCCTGCTGTCGCTGCAGCATGGCCTGGGCGATTTCGGCCGCATAGGCAAGATGGCTTATGCGCGCGTCGATGACCTGTACGCCGGCATCGGCCAGCCGTTCGGCCAGCTCGTTCTTCAGGTGCAGGGAGATCTCGCTGGCATGGCTGCGCAGGGCCAGCTGGCCTTCTTCGTGCTGGTCGTAGGGGTAGCTGGTGGCCATCGCCCGCAGCGCCGATTCGGACTGGATGTGCACGAAGCTTTCGTAGTCGTCCACGTTGTAGACCGCTTCGGAGGCGTCCACGACCTGCCAGACGATCACTGCGGCGATCTCGATCGGGCTGCCGTCCAGCTCATTGACCTTGAGCTTGCCGCTTTCGAAATTGCGCACGCGCTGGCTGACCCGGCGCTTGGCGTAGAAGGGGTTGTTCCAGCGCAGGCCGTTGTCCTTCACCGTGCCGATGTACTTGCCGAACAGGCTCAGCACGGCAGCCTGGTTGGGCTGCACGGTATACAGGCCGATCAGCGCGAGCAGCGCCAGCGCCGCCAGCAGGAAGCCGAGCACCAGCGCCAGCGCGTTGGGACGGGCCAGGCCGTACAGGAAAAACAGGCCGCCGATCATGGCGATCACCAGCACCGCGGCGATCACGCCGAGGCCGTTGAGGGAGCGGAGGGGCTTCTCTTTCATGGCGGTACGTCCTTGAGGGTTCGTAGTTTAAGATATCAAAATGATATCGTTTTGCAAGTTTCGCTATCGGCAGGGTAGAGGCGCTACCGGCTAGAATGCCCTCCCGCCTTCACATCGCCGCTGGAACCGCCATGTCCGAGATTGGAACACCCCTGTCCGCCACCGCCACCCGTGTGCTGCTGCTTGGATCGGGCGAGCTGGGCAAGGAAGTGGCCATCGAACTGCAGCGGCTGGGCGTGGAAGTCATCGCCGCCGACCGCTACGCCGATGCGCCGGCGATGCAGGTGGCCCATCGTGCGCACGTGATCGACATGCTGGACGCGGCCGCCCTGCGCCAGCTCATCGCGCAGGAACAGCCCCACCTGGTGGTGCCGGAAATCGAGGCCATCCATACCGCAACACTCGTCGAGCTGGAGGAGAAGCAGGGACTGCGCGTGGTGCCCACCGCACGTGCGGCGCGCCTGACCATGGACCGCGAAGGCATCCGTCGGCTGGCGGCGGAAACGCTCGGCCTGCCGACATCGCCGTACCGTTTCGTGGATACCGAAGCGGAATATCGCGCCGCCGTGGCGGCGATCGGCCTGCCCTGCGTCGTCAAGCCGGTGATGTCATCGTCCGGCAAGGGCCAGAGTACCCTGCGCAGCGAGGCCGACATCGCGCCGGCCTGGGAGTACGCGCAGACCGGTGGCCGGGCCGGGGCAGGGCGCTGCATCGTCGAAGGCTTCATCGACTTCGATTACGAGATCACCCTGCTCACCGTCCGCCACGCCGGTGGCACCTCGTTCTGCGCGCCGATCGGCCACCTGCAGAAGGACGGCGACTACCGCGAGAGCTGGCAGCCACAAGCTATGTCGGCAGCGGCGCTGGCGCGTGCCGAAGAGATCTCGCGCGCCATCACCGATGACCTGGGCGGCTGGGGCCTGTTCGGCGTGGAGCTGTTCGTGAAGGGCGACGCGGTGTGGTTCAGCGAAGTATCGCCGCGCCCGCACGATACCGGGCTGGTCACCCTGGCATCGCAGGAGCTGAGCGAGTTCGCCCTGCATGCCCGCGCGATCCTGGGGCTGCCGATCCCGGTGATCCGCCAGAACGGTCCGTCGGCCTCGTGCGCGCTGCTGGCGCAGGGTGATGGCGTGCCGTTCTTCAATAATGTGGCGGCTGCGCTGCAGGTGCCTGATACCGCAGTACGCCTGTTCGGAAAGCCGAGCGTGCATGGCCAGCGCCGGGTCGGCGTGACCCTGGCGCGTGGCGGGAACATCGAGCAGGCGCGCGCCACCGCCCGCGACGCCGCCGAGGCCATCGGCGCGGAGTTGCGCGCGTTCGCAGCGCCGTAGAGCCGGGCTCTGCCCGGCCAACCAGAGACGTAGAGCCGGGCTCTGCCCGGCTG
>JAEZCF010000066.1 GCA_023430045.1 Pseudomonadota bacterium
AAGCCGGGCAGAGCCCGGCTCTACCGCACCCACCACCACCGGCACGTCCCCTGCCGCCGCCATCGCCGCATCACCAGCGGCCCGCGCGGCAGGGTCTTCATTGTCGAACGTGGACACGCCCAGCGCCGTGGTACCGCGTTCGGCATCCAGCGGCAGCACGCCCTCCGGCATCTTGCCGAGCAGCCACGCATCGAACACCTTGCGTGCAATCGGTGCCGCGGCCGAACCACCGTAACCGCCACCTTCCACCGCCACCGCAATCGCGATGACCGGGTTGTCTGCCGGCGCGAAGCCGACGAACAGCGAGCGATGGCGCAGGTGCATCGGCAGGCTGCGCGGATCCACCGAGGCGGTGCCCTTGCGGCTGACCACCTGCGCCGTGCCGGTCTTGCCGGCGATGACATACGGCGCACCGGCGGCCATGCGCGCACCGCTGCCACCGGGCTGCATGGTCGCCATCATGCCTTCGCGCACCGCCTGTATATGAGCCGCGCTGGGGCTTATCGGCAGCGTCTTCCCGGCAGGCACCATGGTCCAGTCGTGATCGAAACCGGCACGCTGCTGCATGACCAGATGTGGCGTACGCAGCTGCCCGTTGGCGATGCCACCCACGCCTCGCACCAGCTGCAGCGGGGTTACTTTCCAGTCGCCCTGGCCGATGCTGATGTTCACCGTATCACCGGGATACCAGCGCTCCTTGCGCGTCTTCGCCTTGTAGGCCGGCGATGGCAGAATGCCGCCGCTTTCGCCGGTGAGGTCGATGCCGGTCGGTTGGCCGAAGCCGTAATACCCCAGGTATTCGTCGAAACGCTCGATGCCCAGGTCCAGCGCCAGCCGGTAGTAATAGGTATTCACCGACTGCGCGATGGACTTGCGCAGGTCGGTCCAGCCATGACCACCGCGGTTCGCATCGCCCCAGCCACGGCTGGTGCCCGGCAGGTAGAACATGCCGGTGGACAGCACGCGATCCTCTGGCCGGCGTACGCCCGCATCCAGCCCGGCCAGCGCGATCAGCGGCTTCAGGGTGGAGCCCGGGGCCACGCCACCCAGCACCAGGCGGTTGAACTGCGGACGCGACGGGTTGTTGTTGAGCGCGCTGAAATCCGCGTGCGAAATGCCGTTGACGAACAGGTTGGGGTCGTACGACGGCAGGCTGACCATTGCCAGCACTTCGCCGGTACGCGGATCGATGGCTACCGCCGAGCCTTCCTGCTCGCCGAACGCGGCCACCATCGCCCGTTGCAGATCGGTATCGATGGACAGCCTCAGGTCCGCACCGGACTGCGCCGCAACCCGGCCTACCGTGCGGATGGCGCGACCCTGCACGTTGGTTTCCACCTGTTCGTAGCCGACCCGGCCGCGCAGCTGCTGCTCGTAGAAACGTTCCAGCCCGGATTTGCCGATGTGGGTCAGCGCGGCATTGCCTTCGCCCAGCATCTCCAGGTCTTTCTCGTCCACCCGGCCGACATAACCGATCACATGCGCGAAGAGGTCGCCGAACGGATAGCGCCGGGTCAGGTACGGCTCCAGTTCCACGCCCGGGAAGCGCCAGCGGTCCACCGCGAAGCGCGCCATTTCCTCATCGCTCACGCGCAGTTTCAGGGTGACCGGCAGGAAGCTGCGGCGCGCCTTGCGCGACCTGTTGAAGGTTTCCAGTTCTTCCGGGGTGACCGCGATGATCTTCGCCAGCCCGGCCAGGGTGGCGTCCATGTCCTCCACCTTGTCCGGCGTGATGTCCAGCCGGAAGGCGGGAACGTTTTCGGCAAGCAGGCGGCCGTTGCGGTCGTAGATCATGCCGCGGCCGGGAACCACCGGACGCGGTTTGATGCGGTTGGCTTCCGAACGCGTGGCATAGACCTCGTGGTCCAGCACCTGAAGCTTGAAATACCACGCGCCCAGGCCGCCCAGGCACAGCAGCACACCCAGGAACCCGAGCACCGCGCGGCGGCGGAACTGCTCGGCCTCGGCGTGCGGATTCTTGACCGCGCGGCGTGCGTTCATGTCAGCGCCCGCGACGCCCGAAGCGCACTGCGTCCAGCAGCACGAACACCAGCGGCCACAGTGCCATGCCCAGCAGCGGTGCCCACCAGTAGGCCCATGGCAGCGTAGGTTCGCCCACCACCCCATGCACCACCGCACTGATGATGCGGTCGTTGAACAGCAGGCCGCCGAGGGCGAGCATCTGCTGCGACATCGGGAAGAAGCGGATGCGCGCACGGAAGCGCTGCAGGATGAAGGCCAGGATCACCAGCCGCAGCGCCTGCTCGCCCAGGATGCCGCCGTACAGGAAATCGGCCACGATGCCGCTGGCGAAGGCGATGCCCAGCCCCACACGCTCGGGCGCTTCGATCACCCAGTAGGCCAGCACCAGCGCCAGCCAGTACGGGCGCAGCGGTTGCAGCAACAGCGGCAGCGGCAGCAGCCCGAACAACAGGGCAACGACCAGGCTGACCGGCAGCACCCAGCGTTTGTCGCGCAGGCGGCTCATCGTTGGGGTTCCTGCGGTTGCCGGCCAGCGGCCGGCACTACCGTAGAGCCGGCTGGAAGGGAGGATGCGGGGGCAGCTGGCGACGAAGGTGCATTCGGCGGCAACTCGCCTGCCGCGGGCACGCGGATTGCCGCTCCCGGGCGCAGCAGCAGCACATCGCGGCCGCGATCCAGCTGCGCCGCAGGCTTCAGGTCGCCGACCAGGAACGCGTGCGTATCATCCGGCCGCAGCGCCGATATGGTGCCCACCGGGAAACCCACCGGGAACCGACCGCCCAGCCCGGAAGTGACGATCTCATCGCCAACTTCCACGCCCGCGCTCAGGGGAATATCACGCAGTTCCAGCGTATCGCCGCGTCCATAGACGATCAGACGCACGCCATTGCGCGCCACCGTCACCGGCACCGCATGGTCCGGATCGGTCAGCAGCAGCACGGTCGCGGTGCTGCCGGTGGTGCTGATCACCTGGCCCATCAGTCCACCGGCGTCGATCACCGCCTGGCCCACATGCACGCCCTCCCGGGTGCCGGCGGCCAGCACCAGGCGCTGCTTCACCGGATCCAGGTCGATATCCAGGATCGGCGCCAGTTGCACATCCAGGCCACTGCGCTCCGCCACGTTGAGCAGTTCGCGCAGCTGCGCGTTGTCCAGCGCCGCGGTCTGCAACCGGGTCAGGCGCGCATTGGCTACCAGCAGCTGGTTGCGCAGCTGGCGGTTCTCGGCCACCAGCTGGCCGTGGCTGGCCGCGTTGTCGCGCACCTGGTTGCCCAGCCGGCCGGGCAAGCCGGCGAGGCTCCACACCGGCTGCACCAGCACGTTGGCCTGTTCACGCACGCGCGCCAGCCAGCCCGCCTGGTCGTCCAGGACGATCAGCATGATGGCCAGCACCAGGTAGGCCAGCAGCCGCAGCGGGCTGGCAGCGTCGCCGGAGCGGGAAGCGATGGGAGGACCAGCGTAGGGCGGCACGATGCAGCTTCAGCAGGAAGGAAACGGGAAGGGAACACGACGGCGCCCTTCCGGTGCCGGGCTGCCGCCAGGGTAGCCTGCACGCCGGAAGGGCGCGGCGCTGGAAGCCGGCCGGGAGCGCTTATTCCGGCGCAAAGAACTCGTTGCCGTGCATGTCCACCAGTTCCAGCGCGCGTCCACCGCCACGGGCCACGCAGGTGAGCGGATCGTCGGCCACCTGCACGTGCAGGCCGGTTTCCTCGGAAATCAGGCGGTCCATGTCGCGCAGCAGCGCGCCACCACCGGTCAGCACGATGCCGCGCTCGGCGACGTCGGCGCACAGTTCCGGCGGCGTCTGCTCCAGCGCCAGCTTGACCGCGCTGACGATGCCCGACAGCGGCTCGTGCAGGGCTTCCAGCACCTCGTTGGAGGTGATCTTGATCATTTTCGGCACGCCCTCGGCGAGGTTGCGCCCGGAAATTTCCAGCTCGATCACTTCCGCCTGCGGGTAGGCGCAGCCGAGTTCCACCTTGATGCGCTCGGCGGTGGCTTCACCGATCAGCATGCCGTGGTTGCGGCGCACGTAGTTGGTGATGGACTCATCGAAACGGTCGCCACCGATGCGCACCGACGCCGAATAGACGATGCCGTTGAGCGAGATGACCGCCACTTCGGTGGTGCCGCCACCGATGTCGATGACCATGGAGCCGCGCGCTTCGGTCACCGGCATGCCGGCACCGATCGCTGCCGCCATCGGTTCCTCGATCAGGAACACATCACGCGCGCCGGCCTCCTCGGCCGATTCCTTGATGGCGCGACGCTCCACCTGGGTGGAGCCGGCCGGCACGCAGACCAGCACGCGCGGGCTCGGGCGCAGAAAGCGCGATTTGTGCACCTTCTTGATGAAGTGCTTGAGCATCGCCTCGGTGTAGGTGAAATCGGCGATGACGCCGTCCTTCATCGGGCGGATGGTGGTGATATGGCCAGGGGTACGACCGAGCATCTGCTTGGCTTCGGCGCCGACGGCAGCCACCGAGCGGGTGCCGCCGATCGCACGATCCTGGCGCACGGCCACGACCGACGGTTCGTTCAGCACGATTCCCTGCCCGCGAACATAGATGAGGGTATTGGCCGTGCCCAGGTCGATGGACAGGTCATTTGAGAACATGCCGCGGAGTTTCTTCAACATCGAGGGAGTGATCCTGAGGGGTGTCTGCCCGCCGCTGGAAGGGGGAATCGCGGGCAGAAATCGAGGGCGACAAGCCTAGCAACCCGCCCCCGTGTGGGCAAGGTGAAAGCCAAGCTGAACCCGCGCCGTCACACGCTTTGCGCAGGATCGGCACAGCCTGCCACCCCGCTCCGCGCCATCACCGGCCGGGCGTGTTCCCACCATCCGGTTCTGGCCCTCCGCCGCTTCACCCGGTAACCTTTGCGCCGTCGGGCGCCCAAGGGCGCCGTTTGCATGCCCGTCCGCACGGGTCACGCCCTACCCTTTCCGCATAGGCCTTCATCGATGTCCGCTTTGATCTGTGGTTCTCTTGCCTTCGACACCATCATGGTGTTCCCGGACCAGTTCAAGAACCACATCCTGCCGGACAAGGTGCACATCCTGAACGTCTCGTTCCTGGTGCCGCGCATGCGCCGCGAATTCGGTGGCTGCGCGGGCAACATCGCCTACAACCTGCACCTGCTGGGGGGCGATCCGATCCCGATGGGCACCGTGGGCACCGATTTCGGGCCCTACCGCGAGCATTTCGACGCGCTGGGCATCGACCTGTCGCGCGTGCGCGTTATTGATGAGCTGTTCACCCCGCAGGCGTTCATCACCACCGATCACGACAACAACCAGATCACCGCCTTCCATCCCGGCGCGATGATGCGTTCCTACGAAAACCACGTGCGTGGCGTGCCAGGCGTGACCCTGGGTCTGGTGGGTCCGGACGGCCGCGAAGGCATGATCCAGAACGCTCAGGAATTCCACGAGGACGGCATTCCCTTCATCTTCGACCCGGGCCAGGCCATGCCGCTGTTCAACGGCCCGGAACTGCGCGAGTTCATCGAACAGGCGGACTACGTGGTGGTCAACGATTACGAGTCCAACCTGCTGCAGGAACGCACCGGCTGGGGCGAGCAGGAAATCGTCAGCCGGGTGAAGGCCTACATCACCACCCGCGGCCCGAAGGGCGCGGTGATCCACACGCCGGAAAAGAGCTACGACATCCCACCGGCGCACGAACGTCGCGTGGTGGATCCGACCGGCTGCGGCGATGCGTTCCGCGCGGGCCTGATCTTCGGTATCCAGAAGGGCTTCGACTGGCTGACCATCGGCCGCATGGGCAACCTGATGGGCGCCTTGAAGGTGGAGCATCCGGGCACGCAGAACCAGCGCTTCACGTTCGATGAGTTCAACGAGCAGTTCAAGCAGCAGTTTGGTTACGCGTTGAACGTGTAACCGGACGGGCTACGCGCGCCCCTGCGGCAACTGACCGATGAATTCAAGCGGCATCCAGCAATGCGCATGGTATTGAATGGGGTCTGTTCGGCGTTGCACATGCAACAGCGGGATCCGGGGTCGGATTACCCGAAACCGGATCCCGCCTTATACTGGGCGGGGCGCTAGTTCTCGACCTTTACTTCAATCGTGCGATTCCAGATTCCGCGTCCCTGCGACTGTATCCTCCGATCCGGGGGAGGATTATTCCCCGCGCAGGCGTATCTGACGCACGAGTTCCAACCCGCCTCGAATACCACACCGAATCTCAGGGTTCTCCCTACATTCCCTGCATTCGGCAGCAGCCACAATGCATCATATTCCGGATTTATCGTCGAGGCCGTCGGAGTGGCCGAACCAAACGGGCCCTCGATTCGGCCAGCAGTGAGGTAGTCCCACACCGCGGCCACATTGGGCCGCCAGCGTGTCGTGCGGGATTGAATCCGTGCGGCATTCGTCGATATATCGGTCAGCTTGAGCGTGGCGGTCGCGGTCTGGGTCTCGGTCTTTGTTACCGACAGGTCAAGACCGATCGTCGGCTTTCCCGTCGTCGGATCGAATGTTCCCTTGATGACGCCGCCAAATGCGAGCGCCGTCCACTTGGCCACTGTCACCGAATCATTGAAGGAATCAGTCGGGAACAGTCTTACAAGTCTTGGATTCACCGGGCATTGATCCGCCGGTCGGTGAAGCTCACACGAGAACAATGTCGGGTCTTCGGGCGCCCAATAGGCAGGCGGGGTTGGATAGGTCCAGCCCGCCTGGCCCGTCATTATGGAGCCCCAGCCAGCATGCATGGCAGCATCCACCAGCCCCACCATGACGTCATCTCTTTTGACAGCAACGTCGCTTGCCTCGCGGGTAAACCCCGACCCGGCGCCCTCACCCACTGACTTGACCCAGAAGTAGTTTCTGGAATCCGCCGGCTTCAGCGTGCTGGCGCTTTTGATGAGTGCCCACTCGGTGAGAAGGTTTACCTTGACCCTCGCTTCCCGCCGCCATTGCCCCATCTGCCGAGGCAACTCGTTCGGCGTGATGTCCGCCAAGGTCCCGGATTGACACCATCGCCTCAGTTCGATCGCCAGTGCGTCGCGCAGTTCAGGCGTAATCGGTGGATTCGGAATCGATCTAGCAACTTCGTTGCCGAATGCGATACATGTTTCCGTGGGGGATACAGGGCGGATGCTGAAGCTGACGTCTTTGTCGAACCCGGGCTTGTCTTTGATGACCCCCCGGGTCCTGAGCCGGGAAGCTTCGAGGCTCGCATCAATCTGGGACAATTGATTCTCGACCAGTCCAGCCAGCACCATCGGGTCGCGTGCACCGGCGCCGATCAACGCATCCACCCGTCCGCCCCAACGACCGTTCATTACCACTGCGTCACCGCCAGGCCAGACCTTCAGCCACGCGGGTTTGACGGCCGCCATTGACCTGGCGCCGCCCATGAGGATCACGATCCCGCCATGGTCGAGTGACTGAGCGATCAGCCCCGCGTATCTGGCCCACTCAGGCTGCGGAACCAGATCAATGTTCACCGGGAATATGTGAGGCTCATCAGGGATACGGTCCAGCGTCTGCACGGTGGTCAGCCTGCGAATCAAGGGGGTAAGTCCCTGCTCGGCGACACTTACTACCGGAAGCATTTCCATGGGGTCGTCTGTGAGCGCTGTGCTGGCACTGCATCCGCCCACCATCGCAAGTCCTGCGATCAACGGAATGATCAAGCGTGTGGATACGACTGCATGTTTCGAGGTTTTCATTGAAAGCTCCAGAGTTATTTGAAAACCGCCACGCGTTGTGGCGGCCTGCGCATCCAACCATGCAGGTCTCGCTCTACGACACCTCGGTTGGCACTCTTCGCTCTATGAAAATAGATTCAACGATAGAAGCCCCGACATTCAACGTATATACGTCGAAAATCGACCTGATCCGTTTGTTTCACGATTTACCCGAAATTTCGATCCGGACTTTTCGATAAAGCGCCCAGGGCATAACGTCGACGCCTTCTCGCTTCAGAAGGCGCTATTGGGGGGTCTGCGACGATCTTCTGGCTTGTAACCGATCCAAACAATCGACAACGTCCCGGACCGTCGGCCGAGACGTGGCGACGGTCGACGATCCAGCAATCGCCGTCAGGCCATCAGCGACGCGAAGCGGCCGTCCCGGCTGGCTGACCCATGCGGCAGGCCGAGTACCTCCGCTTCAGCACAGCATCAGCCGGCCACTGCAGGCCGGACTTCGCTCGGATGCTGCTTGTCACTGCTTACTTCCACGGCATCCGACTGGCATCAAGACCGCCGGTTTCAAAATCCACAGAACGCATGCCACCTGCCTTCACTGGAAACTCGACACGCAGGACCTTCGCCTGACGGGTCAGTTTCCATAGCGCCTTGTGGTCGGTGATGAACATGGCAATGGCCTCATCGGTATCCGGGCGCCAGGCCGCCATCGCCCGCGGCTTGCCGCCGTCAACGCTGACCTGGACCTTGCAGCCGCCGGGGCAACGAAAATCGCCAGCCTGCAGGACAAGATAGGCGTGCTGCTTCCATTGCGGATGATCCCGGAACACGAGCTGCACGGGTTTGGGTCCACTACCATCGACGTCCACGCGCTCTTTGCCGTAGATCGATGCGGAGCGTTGCACTCCCCTGGTGCCTACCGGAATTTCGTTGTACTGCCACAGGCCCTGCATGCGGCGCAGGTCGCGTGCCTGCTCGGCCTTGGATTTCACCTCGGCATAGCCGGGTTCGACCCGGGCGGCGGCGGCAGTGCCCTTGTAGGCATCCAGCAGCGAGCCGCCGTGGATGCGTGCGCGTTCCCAATCCTGCGATGCCACGGCGGTGTCGTACTGCTTCGCCACGTCCTCGGCCTTGGCTTCCTTCTGCGCCTGCGCGGCGGCTGCAGCGGCTTCCTGGGCACGGCGCTCCGCTTCAGGATCGGAACAGGCGGACAGCGCCAGGGCACAGGTCGCGGCAAGGATCAGTCGTTTCATCAGGGGCTCCATCAAGGTCGATGGCGCGCGCGGCGCCGCCCCGTACTTTAACGCGCGGACGCGCATCCAGCCGACCATGGGTCGGCTCTACATTACGTAGAGCCGGGCTCTGCCCGGCTGATCAGACACGTAGAGCCGGGCTCTGCCCGGCTGCATGAGCCTGCCCCCCAACCTTAGTCAGCGCACCTCGCGCCACCAGTGCGAGGACGGTGCCGGCGCGCGGATGTCGAGCCGTTCACCCATGCGCGGCGCCGTCAACACCACGCCCTGCGCCGCCGCCAGCTGGGTGATGCGCTCGAACGGCTCGGTCCATGGGTGCAGGGCGAGATCGAAGGTGCCGTTGTGGATGGGCATCATCACCCTGCCACGAATATCCAGGTGCGCCTGCAGGCTCTGTTCCGGCTGCATGTGCACGTCGGCCCAGTCGGCATCGTAGGCACCGGTCTCCACCAGGGTGAGATCGAACGGGCCAAGACGTTCACCGATGCGGGCGAAACCATCGAAGTACCCCGAGTCGCCACTGAAGAAGATCTTCGTGCGCCCGGTATCGATCACCCACGAAGCCCACAACGTGCGGTTGCCATCGGACAACGTGCGGCCTGAAAAATGCTGCGCAGGCGTGGCGGTGATGTCCAGGCCCTGCACTCGCGTGTGCTGCCACCAGTCCAGTTGCTGGATCCGTTCGGCGGGCACGCCCCATGCCACCAGCCGGTCGCCCACGCCAAGCGCGGTGACGAAGTGCTCCACCTTCGGCGCCAGTGCCAGGATGGCGGCACGGTCCAGGTGATCGTAATGGTCGTGGGAAATGATCACGCCGGTCAGCGGCGGCAGTTCGTCCAGGGACAACGGCGGTGCATGGAAGCGCTTCGGCCCCATGAACGACATCGGCGACGCACGCTCGGCGAATACCGGGTCGGTCAGCCAGAAATGGCCATCCAGCTTGAACAGCACGGTGGAATGTCCCAACCGCCACAGGCTGTCGTCCGGCGCGTCCAACAACGCCTGGCGGGTCAGCGCCTGCACCGGGATGGGTGCCGGCGGGGTGGCATCCTTCGGCTTGTCGAACATGAAACGCCACAGCACGCCCAGGGTGCCGGCCAGGCCCAGTGACGACTTTCCGGAAGGATTATGGAAACGGCCCTCGCGGTACTGCGGGGACTGGTCGTAGGAAGCGGCAGGACGTGCGCCGCAGGTCAGCAGGCCAAGAGTCATGGCGATCAGCACCATCAGGAAGAGGAAAAGGCGAGGCAGGCGACGGGTCATTCAGGCTTGCCGTGAAAAGTACACTGATGAGTTTACATACGATTCCAGGAAAGTAAACTGAACAGTGTAAAATGGCAGGATGACCACTCCCGAGCGCCCCACCCGCCTGACCGACCGCAAGCGCGGCGCCATCCTCACGGCCGCCGTGGCGGAGTTCCGCGCGTTCGGCTTCGCCGGCACCAGCATGGACCGCATCGCGGCCACCGCCGGGGTGTCCAAGCGCACTGTCTACAACCACTTTTCCAGCAAGGACGAACTGTTCGCAGCCATCCTCTGGCAGCTGCTGGAAGCCAGCCAGGCGCTGGACACGGTGGCGTATGAAGCCGCGCAGCCGCTGCGTGGACAGTTGCTGGCGTTCGCGGGACGCAAGATGCAGTTGCTGTCCGATCCAGCGTTCATCGACCTCTCGCGCGTGGCGATGGCCGAATTGATGCATGCGCCGGACCGCGCACGCGCGATGATGGGCAAGCTGGCGGAAAAGGAAGAAGGCCTGGCGACGTGGATACGCGCGGCGCAGGCGGATGGGCGGCTGGCCAGCGATATCGCGCCGGCCGATGCGGCGCATCAGCTGCAGGGCATGCTCAAGGCATCCGCATTCTGGCCGCAGGTGGCGATGGGTCAGCCCCCATTGCAGGCCGAGGCGCGGCAACGGCTGATGGAAGACTGCGTGGACATGTTCCTGGCGCTGCGCGC
>JAEZCF010000127.1 GCA_023430045.1 Pseudomonadota bacterium
GTAGAGCGGGGCTCTGCCCCGCTGCCCGGCTGATGTTTCCACCGCGCAGCGCGGCAGAGCCCCGCTCTACAGATTCGCGTGAGCTTTTCAGCGAGGCTTGACTGCGTGGCCACCGAACTCGTTACGCATGGCCGCCAGCAGGCGGTCGGTGAACGAATTGGCCTCGCGCGAACGCAACCGCTCCAGCAGGGAAAGCGTGATCACCGGTGCCGGCACATCCAGGGCGATCGCTTCGGCAACCGTCCAGCGGCCTTCACCGGAATCGGAAACATACGGTGCGATGCCGTCCAGAGAGGGGTTACGCTGCAGCGCCTGCGCGCTCAGATCCAGCAACCACGAGCGCACTACGCTGCCATGACGCCAGACCTCGGCTACCTGCGCCAGGTCCAGCTGCATTTCCTGCTTGCGCTCCATCAGCGCGAAGCCTTCGGCGTAGGCCTGCATCATTCCGTATTCGATGCCGTTGTGGATCATCTTGGTGTAATGGCCCGCCCCGCTGGGCCCCACCCGCGCCCAGCCCCGGTCGGCCGCCGGCGCCAGCGCCTGGAAGACCGGCGACAACCGCTCCACGGTGGCGGCATCGCCACCAATCATCAGGCTGTAGCCTTCCTGCAGGCCCCATACGCCGCCGCTGGTACCGCAATCCAGGTAGAAGATATCGTCGTCGGCCAGTGACCGCGCGCGCCGCATCGAGTCCTGGTAGTTGGAATTGCCGCCATCGATGACGACATCCCCTTCGGCCAGGTGCGGCACCAGCTGCGCCAGCGTCTGGTCGACGGTATCGCCCGCCGGCACCATCAGCCACACCACGCGGGGCACGGGCAACGCCTCCACGGCTTCGGCCAGCGATGCCCGGGTTTCCAGCCCGGCGGCGGCAGCGACCGAACGCGCCGGCTCCATCGGGTCGTAGCCCACCACACGGTGGCCACCACGCTGAAGCCGCTGGGCCATGTTCGCGCCCATGCGGCCCAGGCCGATCATTGCAATATCCATCTTTTCACCTTTGCGTTGGGAAGTTCCGGCGGACTGCGCCGCCCGGACCGGAATCGGAATCGGAATCGGAATCGGAATCGGAAGTCAGGCTGCCTGGCAGGCCCGAGGCCGCGCAGTGGCCCAGCTGGGCCTGCTGCCAGCGCCGGTACAGCGTGGTGTGCAGGTTGTGCATCGTCAGTTCCACCTCGAATGGCGTACGCGGATTGCGGTCCAGCAGCCGCACGATGTGATGACCCATGGGTTTTATACCGCGTGGATGCACGTAGATCAGGAACTGCCGGTAGAACGGATCGTCCAGCACCGCCTGCATGCGCTGCAGCACCGCGGTCTCCGCGTCGTTCAACGAGGCGCGCAAGGCTGGTTCGCGCTCGTCCAGCAGGCGCTCGAAGAAACGCACACCACGCCGCGGGATCTGTCGCGACAGCTGCCACAGCTCAAGGTTGCGCCGGTCGTACCAGGACAGCCCCCCATGAGCCTGCAACGCAGCAGCGGCATCCGCCCCGACATCCACGACGATGAAGTTTTCGGCCTGGTTGTTGAGATCGTCCAGCGTGTCACGCCCGTACGCGTGGGTGATGTAGCCCGGCACGCCCATGAACGCCTGCTTCCCCATCGCCGATGTACGCACCGCCTTGCCATCGGCAAACAGTTCGCCGGCATGCGCACCGAGCAGGATGCTGTGGGTGTCGTGCAGCGTGAGAAAGGTGCCGATGCCAAGCTCGTCGTTGTCGAAGGCCGTGTCGAATCCCGCATCGCCATACAGTTCGCGCTGGGTCGCCAGCTGCGCCACCTGGCGGCCGACGCCACATTCGCTGCGCACGTTGCCATGGTAGAACGCGTCCAGCGCGCGGCTGTTGCTGGCAAGCGGCTGGTAGCCGCGTCCCAGGCTGCGCGTCGCCTGCCACCCCTGGGCCGCTGCGCCGCGCATGCCGAACCCGATCCAGCCCAGCTGCAGGCCGGAAAACCGATAGCCTTCGTTCGCCTGCAGCGCGCCTGCGGCACGCCGCGCAGCATCGCCCACGCGGAATCCAAACGCGCATACCGTACCCGGATGGTCCAACAGGCGCTGCATCAGTTCGTCATGGGCATCGGACTCCATCCGTGCGGGTAGCTGCACGCGAAGATCACCGCGAGCCTGCGCTTCGGCAAGATCTCCGCGCTGGCACACCGCTCCCGGAAGTATGCGTGGCTCGGGCACATCGGCTGGCTGGAAACGCCAGCCGAGGCGCTCCAGCAATCCTTGTCGGCAATCCGGCCCCGATGCCGCCAGGCAGGGCGCGCAGACCAGCGTCAGCGCAAGCAGTGCGGCGGTGCCACGCATGCTCAGCGGGTTCCGCTATCCACCGTTTCGCTATCGGCAGGGCGAGCCGCGTCTTCCGCAACCGGCGCCGTCACCGGCAGGTACTGCTGCAGGCGCTGGAAGAAACGGCCGTAGAATTCCTTGTCCTGCACCGTGCTGCTGGCCACCTTCACCAGCGAATCGTCGTTGCTGCCGAACGGCAGCGACACTGAACCCAGCGCACCCACGCCGACGCTGGCCGAGGTCGGGCTCTTCTTCAGCGCATAACGGTCCTGCACCGCGCTGACGAACACCAGCGCCTTGTCACCGCGTGGCGCGCAGGAAATGCGCAGCACCAACTGCTCATGATCATCGTCGCGCGGCTGGAAGTTCTTGTTGCCCTCCACCGCGCCGCCGTCGGCACGAGCAATGGCATATCCCTGGCTCAACAGCGTACGCCGTGCCGCTTCGCAGGCATCAGCGGAAGTGCCGTCCACAGTACGCGAGTACATATCCCCGGAATCGAATGATTCGCGCAGCAGCGTGTTGTCGGCCGCACGGCCGCCACAGGCGGCTAGCAGCAGGGTCACGACACTGGCCACAAGAAAGATAGGAGGCCGCATGGAAACTCCGGGAAGTTCGGTCCGCCACAGCATAGAGGGCCCCGTGTCATCCCCAGGTCATGGCGCGGGGACCGTTCAGGTGGCGGCCACGACCGGTGGATGCCGGCCAAGGCCGGCACCTGCGCGGTTTATCAGTCTGCCCAGCGGCCAGCCGCAGTGGACTGCGGCAGCACCTGGGCCGACAGCGGTCGATCCACTTCCAGCAGGTTCACCGCATCGGCCAGGATCGCCGCCGATTCGCGCAGCAGCGGATCCGGGCGCTTCTCGGCGGCCTTTTCGCGGGCAGCGTCCTTGACGATGTCACGTTCGTTGCCGGTCAGGCCGTCGTCGTTGCTGTCGTCGGCCAGCGGATCCAGATCCAGTCCCAGTTCCTTGCGGGTGGCCTGGCGTTCCTTGCGCTGATTTTCCTGCCGCTCGCGCTCGGTACGGCGCTCGGCCTCATTCAGCGAAATGTACTTCTTCGCCTTCTCGGCACGGAACTGCTCGACATCCTCGTTCCACCACACGAATTCCTTGTCGGTGGCGATGCGCGCTTCATGCCGCGTTTCCAGCTTCGGCAGCAACGGCGCGAAGTTGCCGTACTGGGTATGCGGCACGGCGGCGATGCGGGTCCACGGCAGTGCATTGTCATAGGTGCTTTCGCCGAACTCGCTGGCGTCCACGCTGGCCGGGAACGCCAGATCCGGCACCACGCCCTTGTGCTGGGTGCTGCTGCCGCTGACGCGGAAGAACTGCGCGATGGTCAGCTTGACCTGGCCAAAGCGCTGCTTCTCGCCGCTCGGCCAGCGGTCCAGGTCCACGATGTTCTGCACCGTGCCCTTGCCGAAGGTGGTCTCGCCGATCACCAGGCCACGCCCGTAATCCTGGATGGCACCGGCGAAAATCTCCGACGCGGATGCCGAACCCCGATTGATCAGCACGGCCAGCGGGCCATCCCAGGCCACCGCCTCGCTGCGGTCGCTGTTGACGGTGACCCGGCCGCCGGACTCACGCACCTGCACCACCGGCCCCTGTTCGATGAACAGACCCGTCAGCTCGATGGCCTCATCCAGCGAACCGCCGCCGTTGTTGCGCAGATCCAGCACCACGCCGTCCAGCCCGTCATTCTTGAAGCCGGCCAGCAGTTTGGCCACGTCACGCGTCGCCGATGCATAGTCGGTGGCGTTACGGCGACGGCCCTCGAAATCCTGGTAGAAGGTCGGCAGCTTGATCACGCCGACCTTGCGCTCAGGCTCACCCTCCTTGCCGGGCAGCGTCAGCGTTTCGCCCTTGGCCGCCTGTTCGGCCAGTCGCACCTTCTGGCGGGTCAGCACCAGCGTATGCGGTTTGCCGTCCACACCTTCCTCGGCCGGAATGAATTCCAGCCGTACCTGGGTGTCCTTGTTGCCACGGATCTTGGCCACGACATCATCGATTCGCCAGCCGATCACATCCTCGATGGGGCCGGACGTGCCCTGCCCCACGCCGACGATGCGGTCGCCCGGCTTCAGGGTGCCATTGACCGCGGCCGGACCACCGGCGATGACCTCGCGGATCACCACCATGTCGTCCTGGCGCTGCAGCTGCGCGCCGATGCCTTCCAGCGACAGCGACATCGCCTGGTTGAAGTTTTCCGCCGTGCGCGGCGTGAAGTAATCGGTATGCGGATCCACCGCGCTGGTATAGGCGTTGAGGAAGAACTGGAACACGTCCTCGCCCTTCAGCTCGTTGACCGATTTCTCAAGCGTGGAATAACGCTTGTCCAGCGTCTTGCGGATGTCATCGGACTTCTTGCCGGCCAGCTTCAGGCGCAGCCAGTCGTTCTTGACCGACTTTCGCCACAGCTCGTCCAGTTCGGCATCGCTGGCGGCCCACGGCACGTCCTTGCGGTCGTATTCGAATTTTTCGTCGGTGCTGAAATCCGGCTCGCGCTTCAGCAGCCCCTTCGCATACCCCACCCGCTGCGCCACGCGCTGCTTGTAGACGGAGAACACCTGGAATGCGGGCTCCAGTTCGCCACCACGGATGGCGGTGGCGATGCTTGCCTCGAAAGGTGCGAAGCGGGCAACGTCGGCCTGGGTGAAGAACTGCTTGCCGCTGTCCAGGTTTTCCAGATAGCGCTTGAAGACGTCCCGGGAGGTGGCTTCGTCCAGCGCCCGCGGCCGATAGGCGTAGCGGCTGTCGGACAGCAGCCCATAGACCAGCTTGGAGGTGGTCACCTGGTCGGGCGTGGCCGCCGCGGGCAAGACAGGCGAATCAGCCTGGGCGGCCAGCGCGAGCGGGGCGCTCAGCGCCAGGGCCATCAGGAATGCGGGGGCTTTGAATTTCATGGACTTGCTCGGGGAACCTTGCCGGAAGTGAGACTGCGCGAGGGTTGGACCCCACGACAGTGCCGAAAGTTGCAGGCGTTGTCACCCACAGCTTCGGAACACGTATTTCCAGCGTAAACGGCGGCCTGTAGCAAATTGTGAATGTGGGGGACAAACCCGCGAAGACGATTGGTGGGTGATGCCGGTGGGTGAATACCGGGATGAAACCGGTGGCTGACGACCCGGCTGATACCGGTGGGTGACGACCGTTGTTCGTCACGCTCCTGCCCAGTGTTCACAGTGACGACCAACGGTCGTCACCCACCACCGCCAGGGAAGCTCACCCACCACAGCCAGCGAGGCTCACCCAATACCGCCGGGGAGGCTCACCCACCACAGCCATGAAGGCTTCTCACCACAGCTACGGAGCTCAGCCGACGCCGGCGCCCTTGGCCTGCACGTCTGCGTGGTACGACGAGCGCACCATCGGGCCGGAAGCCACGTGGCTGAAGCCCAGCTCGTAGCCATAGTCTTCCAGTGCCTTGTAGTCTTCCGGCGTCCAGTATTTCAGCACCGGATGATGATGCGCGGTGGGCTGCAGGTACTGCCCGATGGTGATCATGTCCACATCGTGCGCGCGCAGGTCGCGCATGGTCGCCTTGATCTGCTCGAACTCCTCGCCCAGGCCCAGCATGATGCCGCTCTTGGTCGGCACCTCCGGGTGCTGCGCCTTGAAATTCTTCAGCAGCGTCAGCGACCACTGGTAATCCGCACCCGGGCGCACGTTGCGATACAGGTCGGGCACGGTTTCGATGTTGTGGTTGAACACGTCCGGCGGATTCTTCGCCAGGATCTCCAGTGCGCGCTCCATGCGGCCCTTGCCGCGGAAATCCGGCGTCAGCACTTCGATACGCGTACCCGGCGACTTCGTGCGGATGGCGGTGATGCAGTCCACGAAGTGCTGCGCCCCACCGTCGCGCAGGTCGTCGCGGTCCACGCTGGTCACCACCACGTACTTCAGGCCCATGTCAGCCACCGTCTGGCCCAGGCTGGCCGGCTCGTTGGCATCGGGCGGCTTCGGGCGGCCATGGGCCACATCGCAGAACGAACAGCGGCGCGTACAGACTTCGCCCAGGATCATGAAGGTTGCCGTGCCATGGCCGAAGCATTCGTGGATGTTCGGGCAGCTGGCTTCCTCGCACACGGTCACGAGGCGGTTCTCGCGCAGCTTGGCCTTCAGGTTCTGCACGGCATTGCCGGACGGAATGCGCACCCGGATCCACGATGGCTTGCGCAGCACCGGAACATCGGCGAACTGCACCGGCGAACGGTTGATCTTGTCCCCGCCCAGCTGTTTCACGCCGGCCTGCATCGGCGCGGCGGCGGGAGCGGGCTCGCCCTGCAGCATCTGCAGGGGAATGGTGCGGGCGGTCTGTTCGGTCATGGGGCTTCCGGCGGCAACACAGCCGCGTGGTGTCGGTTCAAATCAGGCGGACAGGCAATCAAGCGTCGCGGGCAGTTCCGGAGATGGCTGCAACAACAGGCCGAACTGACGGGCCAGCTGTTCCAGCAGCACGGGCTTGACGGCGTCCATCCCGGACGCGCCCCCCAAGTCTACCATCGCGGTCACCTGCAGCCCCTGGTAACCACAGGGGTTGATGCGGTGGAACGGTTCAAGGTCCATGGCCACGTTGAAGGCCAGCCCATGAAACGTGCAGCCACGGCGCACGCGGATGCCCAGCGCGGCCACCTTGGCACCGGCCACGTACACGCCCGGCGCTCCTTCCTGGCGCTCGGCACCGATGTTCCACTCGGCCAGCGTATCGATGATGGCCTGTTCTATGCGGCATACGTAATCGCGCACGCCGATGCCCAGCCGTGGCAGGCGCAGCAGCGGATACACCACGATCTGCCCGGGCCCGTGATAGGTCACCTGGCCGCCGCGATCCACCTGCACAACAGGAATATCGCCAGGTGCCAGCACGTGTTCCTGCTTGCCGGCCTGGCCCAGGGTGAACACCGGATCGTGCTCGACCACCCACAGCTCATCGGTGGTGTCGTCGTCGCGCTGGTCGGTGAACTGCTGCATCGCGTGCCATACCGGCTCATACGCCTGGCGGCCGAGATCGCGCACCACGGCCACGCGGGGCTGGCGCATTTCCGGGCCCCCGACTGCCACGCCGCTGGCGGTTACAGCGTCCACTTCACTTCCGGATGCTCGCGCAGCACCTGGTGGGCCAGGTCGTACTGCGCACGGTCCTTCGCGGTGAACGACAGGCGTACGGAAACATACTTGCCGTTGGAGGAGTGCTTCCAGCTGATCTGCTCGTGCTGCACGGCGATGCCGGCGGCCTGCAGCAGGGTGGGAAGCTCATGTTCCAGCCCGGAGTCCGCCGCGCCCATGGCGCTGAGTTCGAACTCACCGGGAAACTGGAAGCCGTGTTCGGGATTGTCGGACTTGATTTCCATGGACCCATTATCGGGCTGTCAGGGAGCAAACCCAAGGGGCGCGGACTCTGGTAGAGCCGATCCATGATCGGCTGAACCCGGTAGCCAAACGGCCACCACACCGGGTTCCAGACGCCCAATCTGCCGGATCGGCAACAGACAAGCGCCAGGCCCTGCCCGGCCGTCTACATTCAAGCAGACCGCCCGGGCAGAGCCGCGCTCCAGCGTTTTTTATTTCGCCAGCTGCATCAGGGTGGAATTCACCCAGCCCTTGTTGCCCATCTCATCTTCCACTTCCCACATGGTGCCTTCCTTGGTGCCGGTGGGGTACAGCAGCATGCCCGGCTCCAGTTCGCGCACGGCAGCACCGGTTCCCTTGGCATTGCCCAGCAGGCGGCCCGGCTTGAGCATCGTCACCGCCTGGCTGCTGTTGGCCGCCGATGCATCCTGTGGCAGTCCGCCCAGCTCGGCCACCAGGTCCGTGTAGGCCTGCAGGTACGCCAGCGTGATTACCTGGCCGATTTCGGTGTTCGCATAACCGCCTACGCCCATCGCACCGAGCCCGCCGCTGCCGAACAGGCCGCCACTGGCGCCCCAGCCCAGATCGGTCTTCTTGGAGTTGCCTTCGACCAGGGCCAGCTGTTCGGACGAACGCACGTCGGTCAGGGTCAGCACCACGTCAGCGGTCTTGCTGCGGAAGTTCAGCCCGCTCACCACCGCGCCGGCCTTGCCGCCGATCAGTCCTCCCAGCAGGCCACCAATGGCATTGCCACCGGCATTGCTGTTCTGCGACACCAGGTCCGGCACCAGCACGTAATCGGCCGCGCGGATCTGGCCCTTGCCGATGTTGGAGCGGCCGCGCAGTTCGCCGTCGGCTGCCAGCGCGCGCTCGGCCTGTGCCGCCGCCATGCCCACGCCGCGGTCCACGAGCGTGAAGCACTTGGATTTGTTGACGAACACCTTGATCAGCTTGGACGGTGCCGGCAGTTGCTGGCCGGTCCACCAGTTCACGGTGTCCTCCGGTTCAATCACCGAAATGGAACCCAGCGGCTTGCTGCAGGTCGGAATCTGCGCCTGGCCCTGCTTGCTCTGCTCCTGCGCCGAGGTCTTGCTGGAGGCGAAGGCATCGCGCAGCCCCGCCGACGCCGGTGCGCTGAGCGCCGCCAGGCCGATGCCCAGCACGGTGCAGGCCAGAAGGTTGGCAAGCGTAGTGGTTTTGATCATGTCTGTTTCCCAGCGCTCCCGGCCGTTGCGGGCGGGGCGCGATCCATTGGTTGAGAAGAGCCTGCGACGCAGGCCGGAATCCTTGCGCGACGCCTCCCCATATGGCGCCCGGGCAGAGGATATGACAGGCCTTTCACAACGGCAACCGCAGCTGAACAACTCTGTGAGGACATGGGATGTGGGTCAATACCTCCGAGCGTCCCATGAGCGGGACAATGAGGTGATTCGACCGGAGATCGACTCATTTTCACGCCAGCGCTACCCTGACTACGCCAAAAACGTCGAAAACCTTTCCGGGATATCCATGCACCCCACGCGCCTTGCTGCCGCCTTCGGGCTGACCGGCCTGCTGGCCGCCGCCCTTCCCCTCCACGCCGCCGAGCAATGCAGCCAGAGCGCGTTGAGCGAACATCCACCGCAGGTCAATTTCCGTGTGGACAATGATCTGTTTGGTGGTGCCGACCAGGATCAGGGCTATACCAATGGCGCGCAGCTGACGCTGGTGTCGCCGAACCTGGTGGACTACACCAACGATCCCTGCCTGCCCCGGCTGGCACGCTGGGTAAACAGCCATCTGGAAGCTCTGCATCCGGGCGAATTCGCGCAACAGAACATGATCTTCAGCGTGGCCCAGGGCATCTTCACTCCCACCGATTTCACCCGGCGCGATGTGATCGAAGATGACCGCCCTTACGCCGGTGTCCTGATCGCCAGCTTCGGCTACAACGCCCGCAGCGGGAATTACCTGCAGACCACGCAGCTGACGGTCGGCGTGGTGGGCCCGTGGGCGCTGGGCAAGGAAGTGCAGAACGCAGTACACGATGCGTTGGGCGACGAGAAATTCGAAGGCTGGCACAACCAGTTGCACAACGAACCGGTATTCATGCTGACGCACGAGCGGATGAACCGCTGGCCGCGCGATGCCTCCCTCAACGCAGGTGGCTGGGGATGGGATGCGATCAGCCATTACGGTGGTGCGGTCGGCAACCTGGCCACCCATCTCAACGCGGGTGGCGAAGTACGGTTCGGCTGGAAGCTGCCGGATGATTTCGGCAGCACGCCCTTGCGGCCTGCCGGCGAAAACACCGCGCCCTCCAGCGGTGGCCGGTCCAGGGGCTGGTCGTGGCATCTGTTTGCCACAACCGATGCCGCGTGGGTGATCCGTGACATCACCCTGGACGGCAATACCTTCCGCAACAGCCACAGCGTGGACAAGAAGCACGTGGTGGCGCAGGGGGGGTATGGCGTGGCGGTGATGCGCGGACGCTGGAAATTCGCGGTGGCGCGTTATCACAGCACCAAGGAATTCGACGGCCAGCGGCAATCGCCGATCTTCGGCAGCTTCACCATCAGCCGCTCACTGTAGTGCCGGGCTCTGCCGGGCAGAGCCTTGACCCAATGCGCGGGTAGAGCGGGGCTCTGCCCCGCTGCGCGATGATGCCCCAGCCGGGCAGAGCCCGGCTCTACGTGATGCGCCGGGTAGAGCGGGGCTCTGCCCCGCTGGGCGACGATGCCTCAGCCGGGCAGAGCCCGGCTCTACGCGTGATGACCCAACACACCGGGCAGAGCCGGCTTCCGGTCACCAGCCGAAGCCGGCGCCGAAGCCCACCGATGCATCGTCACCACTGAGCGCACCGCCCACGGTCACCGTCGCGCGTTCGCTGATGGCACGCTGATAACCGACCGACAAGGCGGACTGCCCGCCCTGGAAACCGACACCCACGCCCACGCGGTTGTCGGTACGAACACCAGCCGCACTGGTGGCCATGTTGAGCATCGCCGAGCTCATCGCGCCCTGGCGGTCGATTCGACGATCCATGCCCCGCAGACGCTGGTCCACTTCGCCCTTGAACACGTCGAAGCTGTCGCTCAGCCCCTGGAACCGGGTGTCGGTGTAGGTATTGGCCGAAGCGACGCCGCGATCAAGCTGCGCCTTGTTGACCGCATCGGTCGCTTCGGTGCCCTCGGCGACGTTGACGATCTGCCGTTCGTTGCCAGCACTTCCCACCGAGACCGTGCCGGCGCGGTCGGCTATCGATCCCTGACCCAGCGCCACCGCGTTGTCCGCGCTGGCTAGCGCGCCTTCGCCGATGGCCGTGGCGCCAACGCCGCTGGCCACCGCACCGGCACCCACTGCCGTGCCGGTGGGTGGCGCCGTGGTGACCGTCGCAGGCGTGCCGACATCGGATGTGGCCTGGGCCTGCGGTGCCACAGCGCCAGCCACCGGCGCATTGCCGCCCACACTGGCCATCCTGATCGTGCCCTGGCTGGTCAGCCGCTGATCGATGTCACTGACCTTGCCATCCAGTGCCGCCAGCGCACTTCCGACGTTGTTGTAGGTGGTGCCCTGGACGACATAGTTCGGGGCCACGAAAGCACCCTGCAGACCCACACTGGCTCCGCCACCGAGGATGCTGGCCGCATCGGTCAATGACTGGAACAGCTGGCCGCCGTTGATTGCCTGCATGCTGCCCGCCGCCACCTGACCGTTGCGCAGGTTGTCGATCACCGTGCCGCCGGTGCCGCCCAGCGTCGCCTTGCCCAGGCCGGCATCATCGTAGGTCAACACCGAAAGGAACGTGCCGCTGGTCGGGTCCAGCGCGCCAGCCGCCCGCAGCTGGGCGAGCGTCACCGCTTCGTCGTCGCTGGTCGCATTGGCCACGCCTGCCAGGCGTCGCGCACCATCGGTGCCACCGACATCCACCTGGCCGCCGCCCTTGCCGGCTGCCACATCCACGCTGCCACGCACATCGTCGTAGCTCACCAGCCCGAAGTCGCCCTGCGAAAGATCCTCCACCACCTTGCCAAGATCGATGATGCTCTGGCGATTGGTACTCACCCGGCCATCCAGGTTCCCCAGCGCATCGCCGACGTTGTTGTAGGTGCCACCATCCAGAACATAACGCGGTGCGACTACGCTGCCGTCCGCCGCCATTGCCGCAGCGCCGCCCAGCGCGGACGCCGTGGTCGCGGCGTTCTTCCTCAACTGCGCCATGTTCGCGGCGTCCGTGTCCTCTGTACCTGCGGCCAGGTGGGTGAGCTGGCGCAGCAGCCCGGTCTTGCCGATGGAGACGGAGTTCGCCCGGTCCGCGAGGGAGTCCGAGCCGATGGCCACCGCACCGCCCGCAGTCGCAGCCGAACGCAGCCCCAGTGCCACAGCGCCACTTCCCGTGGCGGTTGAAGTGGTTCCAACAGCGATGCTGCCTGCACCATTGGACAGGGCATCCTCGCCAAGCGCGATGCTGGCTGAATTCGACGAGGGAGAGTTGGAACGTGCATTTCCACCAATGGCGATGTTGCCCGCACGGCCTGTATTGTCTGCGGGTGTTTCCGCCTGGCCCTCGCCAACCTTGACGTAGTCGCTGCCGACGTCGGATATCGCCTGGTTCAACTGCCGCAGGTTGACTGCATCCGTTTCGGCCGTGCCGGCTGCCAGATTGGTGATCTTGTTGTTGTTGAGGTTGGCTGTGCCACCAAAGGTGGAGTTGCCGTCCAGGAAAACGCCGCCATTGCCCACCATGTGGAGCTGGCCAGCGGCATTGCCCCATACCGCAGCCGTAGTGTCGTTGGTTCCACTACCGGTGCCGTTGACTCCGTTGCCCAGCCAGAACGAATAATACGCGCCACGGCAGGCGACCGGGCTGGTCTGTCCCCAGGTCACGCCGATGGATGTGCCGTAATCCTGGCCGGGATTGCAGAGCTGCAGACCGCCATTGTTCACGTCGGCAGATGCGCTTCCTGCCGCGCCACCGGTCAGCAGCAGTGCTGCCGCCGCGTGCTGCATGACGCGGCTTGCGCGCCTGCTTGCGTTCTTTTTCCCATGCAGGGAAGCCCGCTCCTGGGCAACTGCCCAGGTACCGGTGGAAATGTTCCAGATCAGCGTGTGCACAGCATTCATAAAGAAGGAAGCCTGTCGCGGGTAGGCCACCGCGGTAGTACGCAGTGGCGTGGGATAGTGGGATGGTGGACGCATGGCGCCCGCGTCCGCTCATGCTCTGTGCGACGCGGTCACGTTGACATCAGACACAGCCGAAAACAAAAAGCCCGCGGCATCGCTGCCGCGGGCTTTGCGTTCCAGCCGAAGGCCGTCGCCTTCGGTTGACTCACTTCACTTACCAGCTGTAGCCGGCACCGGCCGAAACGCTCTTGTCGCTGCCGCTGAACGCACCACCCAGGGACACCGAGACGTTCTTCTTTTCGCCCAGGATGCGCTGGTAGCCCACTGCCAGCGCGGTACGGCCGTTCTGCGCACCCACACCGGCGCCGATACGGTTGTCACCGGAAAGGCCCGCGGTGTTGATGGCCATGCCGGCATACGCCGAGCTCATCGCACCCATGCGGTCGAAGCGCTTGTCGACGCTGTGGAAGCGGTCGTCCACGTACTTGCGCTCGGCCTCGAAGCGATCGTTCATCTGTTGCACGTTGACCGCATCGGTCGGACGGACGCCGGCACCGACATTGCTGACGATACGCTCGTTGCCTTCCGAACCCACCGAGAACTCGTTGTCACGGTCGGCCGTGGAGCCGGCACCAATGGCCACCGAGTTGTCACCGGAAGCGTCGGAACCCGCACCCACGGCAACGCCCTTGTCGCCGGTAGCCGAAGAACCTTCACCAATGGCCACCGAACCTGCGCCACCTGCGTCGGCACCGTCGCCAACTGCGACCGAGCCTTCACCGGTGCCCGGAGCAACCACCGGACCGCCGCTACCACCTGCACCGCCGCCGATGGAGCCGTCGGCGATGCCCTGCTCGATGGTGCCCACACGACCGTCCAGGGCGCCCCACTTGGCTTCCCAGTCAGCGTTCATCTGGTACAGCTGACCACCGTTGACCGCCTCACGGCTGCCGGCGGCGATCAGGCCATTGCCCAGGTTGCCGATGACAGTGCCGTTGGTGCCACCCAGGGTGGCCTTGGCCAGGCTGCTGTCGTCATAGGTCAGCACGCTCAGCACATCGCCGCTGACCGGATCGATCGCACCGGCTGCACGCAGCTGGGCCATCGTCACCGCGTCACCGTCATCAATGCCGTTGGCCACACCGCCAACACGGCGCTTGCCATCGGTGCCTTCCATGTCCACCACATCGCCGCCCTTGCCCGCAGCCACCTGCACATTGCCGGTGGTCGCATCGATGGTCACCAGGCCAGCCGCACCGCTGGACAGGTTGGTGACCTGCGTGGTGAGGTCGGTGATGTTGCCTTCTGCGTTGGTCACGCGGCCGTCGATGTTGGTGATGCTGGTTTCGTTGGCAGCCACACGGTCGTTGGTGGCGCTCAGCTGCGAGCCGTTCACGGCCTCGTCGCTGCCATCTTCCACCGTGCCATCAGCCACGCCGGCCAGCACGCGGTTGCCATCGGCACCCGCAATGCTGACACGATTGCCGCCCTGCGCCGCCGCTACGTTCACCACGCCATTGGCCGCGTCGTAGGTGACGATGCCGGCTGCGCCCGAGGACAGGTTGTTGACCACGCTGGTCAGGTTGGTGATGTCACCCGTGTTGGTCGTCGTACGGCCATCGATGTTGGTGATCGCATCGCCAACATTGGTCACCGTGGTGCCACCGACGGTGTAGCTCGGGGCCGTGATGGTGCCATCCGGATTGACGGTGGAACCGCCACCCAGGCCGTCGGCCACGCTCTGCGCGGTGCCCTTCAGCTGGGCCACATTGGCTGCATCATTGTCGGCCACACCAGCCTTGACACCCGACAGGGTACGATCGCCAGCGGTGCCGGCAAAGTTCACCGTGTCACCGGCCTGCGCCGATGCCACGTTGACGGTACCGGTCGGCGCGTCATAGCTGACGATGCCACCAACGCCGGCCTGCAGGTCGTTGACCACGCTGGTCAGGTTGGTGATGTCACCCGTGTTGGTCGTCGTACGGCCATCGATGTTGGTGATCGCATCGCCAACGTTCGTTACCGTGGTGCCACCGACGGTGTAGCTCGGCGCCGTGATGGTGCCGTCCGGGTTGACCACCGAACCGCCACCCAGGCCGTCGGCCACGCTCTGTGCGGTGCCCTTCAGCTGGCCGAAGTTGGCCGCATCGGTATCCGCCACGCCAGCCTTGACGCCCGCCAGGGTGCGCTCACCGTCGGTGCCGGCGAAGTTCACCTTGTCGCCGTCCTTGCCGGTGGCAACGTTCACTTCCTTGCTGGCCGCGTCATAGGTCACCAGACCAGCCGTGCCATCTGCCAGACCGTCCAGACGACCGTTGATGTTGGTGATGTCACCTTCATTGGTGGTCACACGTGCATCGATATTGGTCAGCGAGGTATCCACCGCGCCGAAGGCATCGCCCACGTTGGCGTAGTCGCTGCCACCGATGCTGTAGCTCGGAGCCGTGATGCTGCCATCCGGATTGACGGTGGAACCTCCGCCCAGGCCGTCGGCCACGCTCTGTGCGGTGCCCTTCAGCTGGCCGAAGTTGGCCGCATCGGTATCCGCTACACCAGCCTTCACGCCCGTCAGGGTGCGCTCGCCAGCGGTGCCGGCGAAGTTCACCGTGTCGCCGCCCATATCGGTCGCCACGTTCACGCTGCCGGTCGCCGTATCGTACTTGACGATACCGACAGTGCCGTTGGTCAGGTTGGTGATGTCGCCCTGCAGATTGGTGACGTCACCCTTGACGTTGACGATGTCGCCTTCCACGGTGCCAACGCGACCGTCCAGATCGCTCAGCGAGGTATCCACGGCACCGAAGGCATCGCCCACATTGGCGTAGTCGCTGCCACCGATGCTGTAGCTCGGCGCGGTGACCTTGCCAGTGGCGTCCATGGCCGCGCCACCACCGAGCGCAGCGGCAACGCTGGTCGCGGTGTCGCTCAGCTGGCCGAAATTGACGGCATCGGTGCGCGTGGTGCCGGCCTTGATGCCGGTCAGCGTACGGGTATCGCCGTTGGCGTCGCGCAGGTTGATGTCGCCGCCGACTTCCTTGTTGGCCACGGTGATTTCACCGGTCGTCGCATTGCGCTCGACCAGGCCGGGGCCGCCGGCACCGCCGGCGCTTTCCAGCGAATCGACACGGCCATCCAGGTTGCCCAGCGCGGCGCCGACGTTGTTGAAGCTGCTGCCGCCGATGGTGTAGGTCGGTGCGGTGACTACGCCCGTGGTCGGGTTGATCGAGGCACCGCCGCCCAGGCCATCAATGACCGGCTTGAGCTGGCTGATATTGACCGCGTCGGTGTCGCCGACGCCGGCTGCCATGTTGACAATCCTGCGCTTGGTCGAAGCATTTCCGATCGAAACGGTGTTGGCCTGATCCGCTGTCGAGTCCACGCCCAGCGCAATGGAACCGCTGGCAGACGCCTGCGACCGCAGACCAATGGCGACCGCGCCAGAGCCCGTGGCTTCACTGTCCGTAGCGAGCGCGACCGAACCAGCGCCGGTGGAAAGGGTGTTCTCACCGATCGCAATGGTCGGCGAGTTGGCGCCAATGCCGGTGGACTTCGCATTGCTGCCAATAGCGATGTTGCCCGCTCGGCCAGCATTGTCGGCGACGTTTGCCGGCACCTGGCCCTGCCCGACCTTGACGTAGTCATTGACCGTCTGCAGGCGCGTGTCGAGATTGGTGACCGCTTCACCGACGTTGTTCACGGTGGTGCCGCCCACGTTGTAGCTGGGTGCGGTGATGCTGCCATCGGCAGCAACGGCGGCGTCGCCCCCCAGGCCGGCGACCACGCCTTTGAGCTGGGTTACGGTGACTACGTCGTCGTCCTGGGTACCCGCTTTGACATTGACGATCTGGCGGGTGAATGTCAGGCCATCGCGATTGTTCACGGCACCAACAGATACCGTATCTGCTCGATCCGCCAGGGTATTCGGGCCGATCGCAACGCTGTTGTTGGCCCGCGCTTCGCTCATCACACCGATGGAAACGCTACCGACTCCGTTGGCGTAGGCACCTCGCGTAGCACCCGTTGCTCCACCAATGGCGACTGAGTAATTACTTTCAGCGCGCGTGTTCGCACCGATGGCGAGCGAAGCTTCTCCCGACGCATCTGCGACTGATCCTACACCCGCAATGCCGTGACTGATGAAAGCATCAGGAATAGCGGAAATGCCGACGACGCCAGACGTCGAAGACATCGGCGCCACGGAAGACGCGGCCTCACAGCGCAGTCCATCGGTCGACACGTTTTCATTCACGGCGCACTGCGGTGCTTCCGGCGAATCGGCGGCCAATGCAGCACCGGCCGGCAGGGAAAGAGCAACGGCCATGGCGGCGGCCAAGCGGCTGCGCCCGGTCTTCTTGCCACGCGATGCGGCCAGTTCATGGGCAACCGCCCAGGTACCGGTCGATACATTCCAGATCAACTTGTAAACAGCATTCATGAGAGGTTTCCCGATGGGTGTGCGCGACGTGTCATGTCGCGCCGTTGTGGTGGCGATGTCGCTCTTGGCTTCCGGGGGTTTCCGGAATGGCGCTATCGTTGTCTTTGGGTCGCCTGCAACCCATCGGTCCGGTCTGAATTCGAAAACGGGTGCTTTACGCTTTCAGGGGGCGTAAGGGATTCGTTAAGTGATGTCGTTGGCCTGCGGAACGTGAGGATCAGCACATTTGGCGCTATGCGCCGCGCTTTCGCGATGGGGCAGAAGATGCGACGGATTCCGCGCGCACGTTTCAGCCGGGCAGAGCCCGGCTCTACGCGACACTCCAGATTTCCTCATGTACGTCCGCGCGTCGCACGGTGCACGATGAGCGGGCTGGTGACGAAGAAGCACCAGCCGGGATTGGCATCCTGAATTGCTTCAAACCATTGAACTCTGTTGCGGCCGCTCTTGGCCACGGCGGAGAATGCATCGCCTTGCCGGTTCCATGGCGGGCGATGCGTGGGGGTCTTTCCCGATCCGCCGGTTTTTGGTTTGAAGCGCCGGTATGCCAACCCGCATCGCCTGCCACCTCGCGCTTCGGCGCAGGTGGCTTCACCGCGCCGCGAGGTTCATCCGATGCACGACGATTCCCCTGTTTCCCTGGCCCGCGCCCGCCTGCGTGTTCTGATCGGCACGGCGATAGAAGACCTGCCTGCGGACTTCATCACCCGCCTGGGGCGCGTCCTGGCCGAAGAACAGGGCGAGGATGCCGGGCCATGCGGGCCCCCTAGATTGATGCTGGTGCGCACCAACCAGCGCGACGCCACGTCACAGGCCGGCGGACATGCCGCGTCTGCCCGTGCAAGCGGGCAGGCCGAGCTGCACGACAAGGTGCGCGGCCTGGAGGCCATCCTGGAAATGCTGCACGCCGCGCATCTGGACCGGCGCGAGTACCCGACGTCGCCCGCGCTCAGCGAAGGCCTTTTGGAAGGATTGATCCTGGCCGGCCGCGAACTGGTGGGTGCCATGGCGGCAGAGCCGACTTGAGCTCCGCGGCTTCGTTCCGGCGGTAGAGCCGACCCATGGGCGGCTGCACTCAAGGGGCCAGACGGCCAGGGCAGCCGACCATCGGTCGGCTCTACCGCCAGAACGAAGAAACCCCGCCGGAGCGGGGTTTCTGTTCGAACGTATGCGGGCCGGCTTATTCCGATTCCCACCACATCCAGAAGCTGTCCCACAGGCGCTTGAAGAAGCCGGCTTCTTCCACCGCCGTGGTCGCTACCAGCGGAGCCTGCGCGACCACCTTGCCGTCCAGCGTCACCTTCAGCGTACCGACCTGCTGGCCGGCGGTGAACGGGGCCACCAGGGTCTTCGGCACGTCGATGCTCGGCTTCAGGTCGTTGTAGCGGCCACGCGGCAGGCTGACCAGCATCGGCTGCGCCACGCCCAGCTGCACCTTGTCGGTCTTGCCCTTCCATACCTTGTGCTCGGCCACCATCTTGCCGGGCTCGTACAGGCGGTGGGTTTCAAAGAAGCGGAAACCCCAGTTGAGCAGGGCCAGACTGTCGTCGGCACGCTGCTTTTCCGACGCGCCACCCAGTACCACCGCGATCAACCGCTGATCGCCACGCTGGGCCGAGCTCATCAGGCAGTAACCGGCTTCAGAAGTATGGCCGGTCTTGATGCCGTCCACGCTGCCATCGCGCCACAGCAGCAGGTTGCGGTTCGGCTGCTTGATGCTGCCGACAGTGAATTCCTTGATCTTGTTGTACGCGTAGGTATCCGGGTAATCGCGCACGAATGCGCGGCCCAGCAGCGCCAGGTCGCGCGCGGTGCTGTGATGGCCTTCGGCGGTGAGGCCATGGGCGTTGACGAAGTGCGAGTTCTTCATGCCCAGCTTTGCGGCATAGCTGTTCATCAGCGAAGCAAACGCTTCTTCGCTGCCCGCCACATGTTCGGCCAGAGCGATCGCGGCATCGTTGCCGGACTGGATCGCCATGCCCTTTTCCATGTCTTCCAGACGCGCGGTCTGGTTGACCGGGAAGCCGCTGTAGCTGCCATCGGTACCCGCGCCGCCTTCGCGCCAGGCACGCTCGCTCATCATCACCTGGTCATCCTGCTTGACCTTGCCGTTCTTCACTTCGGCAGCGATGACATAGGACGTCATCACCTTGGTGATGCTGGCCGGGGCCAGCGGGGCATCGACGTTCTCGCCGGCCAGCACCTGGCCGGAGGCATAGTCCATCAGGATCCAGGCCTTGGATACGCTGGGCACCGGGGCCGGCGGCGTGGCCACGGTGGCCGGGGCGGATTCGGCGGCCGGAGCCGGGGCGGCCGGGGTCGGCAGCCCGGTCTGGGCATGGGCCAGGCCGACCACCAGGGTGGCGGCCAGCGCGGTGGCGGCGAAACGGAATTTCATGGGACAGCAGGCTCCTGGAACGGCCGGATATGAAGAGAGGGAACGCCGGCCATTGTAGGCCGTCGCGAAGGAGACGCGGCAGGCGTTGCCGGCCTGCCGCTGGCGATCATTCCTTGACGATCTGCGGGGCGCCGAAACCCAACCCGGCGATGCGCCCGGCGAGTTCGGTGGCGCTGGCGTGGTCGTTTGCCGGCACGCGCAGCCGCCACAGGGTGCGACCACCGGCGGCGATATCGCTGATGGTGGCGCCGGCGATGCCGGCAGCGGTCAGCTGGCCCTGCGCGCGGGTGGCGTTGTCGCGGCTGGCGAAGCTGGCCACCTGCAGCAGCACATTGCCCAGCACCTGCTGGGACAGCGTGGGGGCCGGTGCGATGTTCGTGGAGCCGGTCTCTGCCCGGCCGCTGGCCTGTGCAAGCCGGGCAGCGCCCGACTCCCTGGCGGTGGTGCTGCTGGCTGGCCGGGCGGAGCCTGGATCGGTGGCCACCGCGCGGGTGATCGGAGCGGGCTTGCCGGTGGCGACGCGCACCTGCTTTTCCTGCATCCAGCGGTCGAAGTTGTCGGCCGAACCGGGTTTGGCGCTGTCGGCGACGCGGTAGCGCCAGGCTTCGCCGCTGTTGGTGGTAGTTACGGCGGTAGCGGCCTG
>JAEZCF010000129.1 GCA_023430045.1 Pseudomonadota bacterium
CGCCGCCCCCCGCCCCCAGGCATGGTGAAGAGCATAACCGAGCGGCAGCCCGGCACTACCGGATCCGGTACATGCGGCTGCCGAAACGGAACGGCCCCGCTTTCGCGGGGCCGTTCCGTGTGTGCCAGGCCGGGCAGGACCCGGCTCCGTGAGCGCTTACACGCCGTGCGCAGCGAGCTGACCCAGGCGCTGGACCGCGACCGAAACGGTCGGATAGTCCAGTGTCTTCTGCTCTGCCAGCTCGGCCAGCATGGCCAGCGTGAAACGCAGGCTGCTGTCGTCGCGGCCCATCCATGCCGCCACCTTGGCTTCGGCACCAGAACCGCGGGTCGCCAGTACCTGACCCGCGAGGTTGCGGTGATGGGCAGCCAGCTCATCGCGCAGCACACCACGGGCGACAGCGTGCCAGCGGCCGTTGACCTCCAGTGCGTCGATCTGCTCGAACAGCCACGACAGGCTCAACGCCTCGCCGAGGCGGAAGTGGATCTTGGAAACATCCACCGGCTTGAGCTTGCGGGTCCGCGCCAGTTCGATGATGTCGAACGCCGGCTCCAGGAAGTGCAGTTCGGCCAGCTGCTGCGACAGTGGCGCCGGCAGGCCCTTCTCGTTCCACTGCTGCACCAGCGCTTCGTACGTCGGACGCTGCGAATCGGGCAGCACGCCGGAGGCTTCGCGGATGTCGTTGAACGGGCCCTGGTAGCGGTTGACGGCCTCGGTGATGCCCGGCATCGCACCCGGACGCGACAGCAGCCAGCGCACGAACGAACGCTGCAGCTTCCAGATCACTTCCAGCGCATCGATCTGCACCGCTTCCGGCAGCTGTCCGTCCAACGCGTCGATCTGCGCCCACAGCGCACGCGCATCCAGCGTTTCGCGGCTGATGGTGTAGGCCTTGGCGACATCGGCAATGGACCGGCCGGTATCTTCCTGCATGCGCATCAGGAAGGTGGCGCCCATACGGTTGATGGTCTGGTTGGTCACCGCGGTGGCGATGATCTCGCGCTTCAGGCGGTGGCGCTCCATGGCGTCCGCATACTTCTTCTGCAAGGGCTGCGGGAAGTAGCGCTGCAGTTCCTTGGACAGGTACGGATCTTCCGGAATGTCCGATTCCAGCAGCTGGTTGAACGCCACCAGCTTGGAATAGGACAGCAGCACCGACAGTTCCGGACGGGTCAGGCCCTGGCCGCGCGCCTTGCGCTGGGACAGTTCGGCATCGGACGGCAGGAACTCGATCTGGCGGTCCAGCAGGCCCTGCTGTTCCAGCGTACGGATGAAGTGCTGCTTGGACCCCAGGCGCTTGACCGCCATCCGCTCCATCAGGCTCAGCGCCTGGTTCTGGCGGTAGTTGTCATTGAGCACCAGCGCGGCGACTTCATCGGTCATCGAGGCCAGCAGCTTGTTGCGCTGGTCCACGGTGAGCTTCTTCGCACGCACCACATCGTTCAACAGGATCTTGATGTTCACCTCGTGGTCGGAGGTGTCCACGCCGGCGGAGTTGTCGATGAAATCGGTGTTGAGCAGCACGCCGCACTGTGCGGCCTCGATGCGGCCGAGCTGGGTCATGCCCAGGTTGCCGCCCTCGCCCACCACCTTGCAGCGCAGCTCGTTGCCGTTCACGCGCAGTGCGTTGTTGGCGCGGTCGCCGACATCGGTGTGCTGCTCGCTGGTGGCCTTGACGTAGGTGCCGATGCCGCCGTTCCACAGCAGGTCCACCGGCGCCTTCAGGATGGCGCTCATCAGGTCGTTCGGCGACAGCGCCTTGATGCCGTCGTCCAGGCCCAGCACCTCGCGCACCTGCGGGGTGATCTCGATGGACTTCAGGGTGCGCGGATAGATGCCACCACCCTTGCTGATCATACGGGTGTCATAGTCGGCCCAGCTGGAACGCGGCAGGGCGAACATGCGCTCGCGCTCGACGAACGACGTTGCCGAATCCGGGTTCGGATCCAGGAAGATGTGGCGATGGTCGAACGCGGCCACCAGGCGGATGTGGCGCGACAGCAGCATGCCGTTGCCGAACACGTCGCCGGACATGTCGCCGACGCCGGCTGCCGTGAAGTCCTGGCTCTGGCTGTCGTGGCCCAGCGCACGGAAGTGGCGCTTGACCGATTCCCACGCACCGCGCGCGGTGATGCCCATGCCCTTGTGGTCATAGCCGACCGAACCGCCGGATGCGAACGCATCGCCCATCCAGAAACCGTGCGCGATGGCCAGGCCATTGGCGATGTCGGAGAACGTCGCGGTGCCCTTGTCGGCGGCCACCACCAGGTACGGATCGTCCATGTCATGACGAACCACGTCCACCGGCGGTACGATGCGGTCGTTGACAATGTTGTCGGTGATGTCCAGCAGGCCCTGGATGAACAGCTTGTAGCAGGCCACGCCGTTGGCGAACACCGCATCGCGGTCGCCGTTCACCGGCGGCGTCTTGGCGAAGAAGCCGCCCTTCGCACCGACCGGCACGATGACCGTGTTCTTGACCATCTGCGCCTTCACCAGGCCCAGCACCTCCGTACGGAAGTCTTCGCGACGGTCGGACCAGCGCAGGCCACCACGGGCCACCGCGCCGAAGCGCAGGTGCACACCTTCCACGCGCGGACCGTACACGAAGATTTCGCGGTAGGGACGCGGCTTGGGCAGGTCCGGCACGAGTGCCGAATCGAACTTGAAGCTGATGCAGTGGCCCGGCTGGCCATCGGCATCGGTCTGGTAGTAGCTGGTGCGCAGGGTCGCGTCGATGACGCCCATGAAACTGCGCAGGATGCGGTCCTCGTCCAGGCTGGATACGCGGTCCATCAGCTTCAGCAGCGCATCGCGCGCGGCCTGCATCTGCACCTCGCGGTTGCCCTTGCGTGCATCCACGACGGTGCCGAGGACCTTCAGCGTCGCCTCGTCAGCGGCGGCCAGCACGTCCAGGTGCGCCTTCAGCGAAGCCTGGCCAGCCGCGATGTCGCTCTTGCTCTCGTTGCCGGTTGCCGGATCGAAACGCGCCTCGAAAAGCTCCACCAGCAACCGCGCCAGCAGCGGGTAGCGGGTGAAGGTGCCTTCCACGTAGGCCTGCGAGAACGGCACGCCGGTCTGCAGCAGGTACTTGCAGTAACCACGCAGCATGGCGACCTGGCGCCAGTGCAGCCCGGCGGCCAGCACCAGGCGGTTGAAGCCGTCGTTCTCGGCATCGCCGTGCCACACCCGCGCGAAGGTCTCGCCAAAGGCTTCGTCCACGCTCGCAGCGTTGATCGAACCAGCGATCGATTCGACCTCGAAGTCCTGCACGTACACCGGCGCGTTGTCCACCGAAAGGCGGTACGGGCGTTCGGAGATGACCCGCAGGCCCATGTTCTCCATCATCGGCAGCGCATCGGACAACGGGATGTCGTCAAGCTGGCGATACAGCTTCAGGCGCAGGCCGTCGCCACCTTCGCGCGGCACGGCCTGCAGGCTCAGGCGCAGGTCGTCCGGGCCGGTCAGCGCATCGAGCTGGCTGACGTCGCTGGCGGCCACCAGCGTGCTGTTGTCTTCGATGTAGCCGGCCGGCAGCGCCTTGCCGATGCGCGAGGCGATCCGCAGCCCTTCGCTTTCGCCGTGGCGGCCGACCAGTTCCTCGCGCAGGTCGTCCTGCCAGTTGCGCAGCACCTGGGCCAGCTTCTGTTCCAGCGTGCCGGTGTCAACGTCCAGCATCTGGCCCGGCCTGGGACGCACGATCAGGTGCACCTGGGCCAGCGGTGATTCGCCCAGCACCACCGAACTGTCCACGTGCTCGCCCTGCAGGGCGTCCTTGAGCATCGCTTCGATGCGCAGGCGCACATCGGTGTTGAACCGTTCGCGCGGCAGGTAGACCAGCGCGGAAATGAAACGGCTGTACTTGTCGCGGCGCAGGAACAGACGGCTGCGCACGCGTTCCTGCAGGCCCAGCACGCCCATGGCGGTGCGGAATAGTTCGTCCTCGCTGGACTGGAACAGTTCCTCCCGCGGCAGGGTTTCCAGGATGTGGCGCAGCGCCTTGCCGCTGTGGCTGCTGGCCGCCAGGCCGGACTGCGTCATGACGTGCTCGTGGCGCCGGCGCACCAGCGGAATCTCCCACGGGCGACGGTTGTAGGCGCTGGAGGTGAACAGGCCGAGGAAGCGCTGCTCGCCGATGATGCGGCCCTTTGCGTCGAATTCCAGCACACCGATGTAATCCATGTAACCGGCGCGATGCACGCGCGAACGCGCGTTGGTCTTGGTCAGGATCAGCGCGTCCTTGAGGCCGGACGTCGCGTTCAGCCCCTGCGCGGCCAGCGTCTTCACCGGACGTGCGGCGGACTTGTCCTTGCCGCGCATCAGGCCCAGGCCGGTGTCATCCAGCGGTGCCAGCACATCTTCCTTGCCCTGCTTCTCCACGCGGTATTCGCGGTAGCCGAAGAAGGTGAAGTGATTGTCGGCCGCCCAGCGCAGGAACTCCTGCGCTTCCTCGCGGGAGGCATCGTCCACCGGCAGCTGGCGGCTGCCGAGGTCGTCGGCCAGCGCCAGCGCCTTGTCACGCATCGGCTGCCAGTCGCGCACGATGGCGCGCACTTCGTCCAGCGAACGCACAACGACCTTTTCGATCTCGGCCATCGCGTCGGCCGGCTGCCGGTCGATCTCCAGCAGCATCACCGATTCCGCTTCACCTTGGCCCACCGCGGTGACCTCGCCCGACTTGTCGCGGGTGAAACGGATCACCGGGTGACCCAGCACGTGGACGCCCACGCCCTGCTCTGCCAGCGCCATGGTCACGGTGTCGACCAGGAAAGGCATGTCGTCGTTGACGATCTGCAGCACGGTATGCGGAGATTCCCAGCCGTTCGCCTTCGCGGTCGGATTGAACACGCGCACGTTCGCCTTGCCGGACTTGCGCTGGCGCGCGAATTCCAGCGTGTCAGCGGCCAGCGCGGCCCATTCGTCGGCGCTGTGATGCGGGAATTCATCCGCTTCCATGCGGCGATAGAAACCGGTGGCGAACTCCACTGCCTCGGCCTGCCCGGCCGCCGGGTAACGCTTGCGCAAGGCCGTGTACACCGGTTCCAGGGAGAAACCTGCCGCCGGGGGAAGCTGGGTCCTGGCGGGCTTGGGGGTGTTTTTCACGGTTTTGGCTGCAGTCTTTTGCGGTTTCATGGCAGAGCGATGCGTGTTGCCCAGTTGGGAAAATGAAATTGTAGCCCTGTTGGCAGGAAAGGCCTTGCTGCAGGACGGAATATGTCCCGCCGGGTTGGGCGCGGTTTAGAACGCCGGCCTCCGGCGGAGCCATGCCATGGCCGGTGGCCTACGCGCCGAGCGAACTTTCCCGGCAGCCCGCAGGGGTCTGCTTCGCCCAGGCGCCGCTCGTTTCCGCCGTGCGCTGACGCAGAAAGTGCGCCCTGTACGATTCCACAATCCTGAACTGGACGGTATAGTCCACTCCGTGATTCCCACCCCTCCCCCCGCTTCCGGCATGGACGCGCGCGACCTGCGTGTGTTCGATGCCGTACGCGAACTGCTGGCCAGGCATGGCATGCGGATGAGCATGGAGGCGGTGGCCCAGCACGCGGGATGTTCCAAGCAGACCCTGTATTCGCGCTACGGCAGCAAACAGGAACTGATGCGGCGGGTGGTCGACCGCCATGTATGCCGGGCCACGGCCGGGCTGCGGGCACTGCGCGATGGCGACCTGCGCGGCAGCCTGCTGCAGTTCGCCACCGATTACCTGGAGCATTTCAACCAGCCGCACGTGGCCCAGGCCTGCCGGTTGATCGCCGCCGATGCCGCGCAGTTCCCGGAAGAGGCCCGCAACCTGTATCGCGATGGCACCGGCGCGCTGACCCGGCGCCTGGCTGAATGGCTGCAGGCTGCGTCACGGAAAGGCTGGCTCAGGCATGACGACCCGCACTTCATGGCTGAACTTTTCATCAGCATGATCGTGGGCCAGGATTTCGACCGCCAGCGCTTCCATACCCCCCACCGCGACGATGCCTGTTCCCGCCAGCGCTGGGCCGAATTTTCCGTCGACGGTTTCCTGCGTGCCTTCGCGCCCGAATCGTCGGCCTCACCGCATTCAAACCAACACCGGAGTTTTTCCTGATGATCGCCCCACTCCGCATCCTCGCCCTGACGTGTGCCGTGGCCGTCGTGCTGGCGGCCTGCAAGCAGCCCGAGCAGCAGACGCCCCCGCCGCCGGAAGTGGGGGTGATCGAGGCAAAGCCCGAGACCCTGCCGCTGCAGCGCGAGCTGGTCGGGCGGCTTTCGCCCTACCGCAGTTCGGATGTGCGCGCCCGCGTCCCCGGCGTGCTGCTCAAGCGCGTCTATGAGGAAGGCAGCGAGGTCAAGCAGGGCCAGACGCTGTTCCTGATCGATCCGGCACCGCTGCGCGCCGACCTAAACGCCTCCGAAGCACAGCTGGCGTCGGCGAAGGCGTCCTATGCCAATGCCAAGGTCGCAGCCGACCGCGCCCGCTCGCTGGCCCCGCAGGCCTATGTTTCGCGTGCCGACCTGGACAATGCCGAATCGGCCGAGCGCACTGCGCTGGCTGCGGTGAAGCAGTCCGAAGCGGCCGTGACCAGCTCGCGCATCAGCCTGGGCTACGCCGAGGTCAAGGCGCCCATCAGCGGCGTGGCCGGCAAGCAGCAGGTCACCGAAGGCGCACTGGTCGGACAGGGCGATGTGACCCTGCTGACCACCGTGGACCAGCTCGATCCGCTGTATGTGAACTTCTCCCTGAGCGTGGACGAACTGTCGCAGCTGCGCGCGGCGCAGGCCAAGGGCGCTCTGGCGCTGAGCGGCGATGGCAAGGCCACCGTGCAGGTCAGGCTCGCCGACGGCAGCACCTACGGCCAGAGCGGCACGCTGGATTTCTCTTCGACCACGGTCGATCCGACCACCGGCGCGGTGTCGCTGCGCGCGGTGCTGCCCAACCCGGACCGCATCCTGCTGCCAGGTGCGTTCGTGAGCTTCCAGGCCACACTGGGTGAACGCAACAATGCCTACCTGGTGCCGCAGCAGGCGCTGCTGCGCGATGCCACCGGCGGTTACCTGATGGTGGTCGGCAACGATGGCAAGGTGGTTCGCCGCAACGTCCGCACCGAAGGTGCCCAGGGCGGCAACTGGCTGGTCACCGAAGGCCTGCAGGCCGGCGACAAGGTCGTGGTGGCCGGCACCCAGAAGGTCAAGGAAGGCGCGCCGGCCACGGCCAAGCCGTGGAATCCCGCGCAGGCCGACGGCCAGGGCCAGCCCGCCGCCGCACCCGCCCAGGGCAGCAGCGACGACGCGCCGCAGGGCGACGCCGCCCCGGCTCCGCAGGCACAGGCGCAGGACCCGCAGGCCGCGCCGGCCTCCGATTCGAACAAGCAGTAACGGGAACCCTCCGTCATGCCTAAATTTTTCATCGAACACCCGGTATTCGCCTGGGTGGTGGCGATCCTGATCTCGCTCAGCGGCGTGATCGCGATCCTCAATCTTGGCGTGGAGTCGTATCCCAGCATCGCGCCGCCGCAGGTAACCGTGCAGGCCACCTATCCGGGCGCCAGCGCGGATACCACCGAAAAATCGGTCACCCAGGTGATCGAACAGCAGCTCACCGGCATCGACCACCTGCTGTACTTCAGCTCGTCGTCGGCATCGAACGGCCGCGCCAATGTCACCCTCACCTTTGAAACCGGCACCGACCCGGACATCGCCCAGGTGCAGGTGCAGAACAAGGTCTCGCTGGCCACGCCACGGCTGCCTTCGGAAGTAACCCAGCAGGGTGTGGTGGTGGCCAAGGCCAACGCCGGCTTCCTGATGGTGGTGGCGCTGCAGTCCGATTCGGCCGCGATCAGCCGCGACGCGCTGAACGATATCGTCGGCTCGCGCGTGCTCGACCAGGTGTCACGTATTCCCGGTGTCGGCAGCACGCAGCAGTTCGGCTCCGAGTACGCCATGAACATCTGGCTCAACCCGGAGAAGATGCAGGGCTACGGCCTGTCCGCCAGCCAGGTGCTGTCGGCGGTGCGCGACCAGAACGTGCAGTTCGCCGCCGGCTCGCTGGGCTCGGATCCGGCCCCGGAAGGCCAGCACTTCACCGCCACGGTTTCGGCCGAAGGCCGCTTCAGCACCCCGGAAGAGTTCGAGAACATCATCCTGCGGGCCAACGCCGATGGTTCGCGCGTGCTGCTCAAGGACATCGCCCGGGTCGCCTTCGGCGCCAACAACTACGGCTTTGATACCCAGTACAACGGCAAGCCCACCGGCGCGTTCGCCATCCAGCTGCTGCCGGGCGCCAACGCCCTGAACGTGGCCGAAGCGGTGCGCGCGAAGATGGACGAGCTGCAGCCCAGCTTCCCGGCCGGCGTCAGCTGGTTCTCGCCGTACGACAGCACCACCTTCGTGAAGATCTCCATCGAGGAAGTGGTCAAGACGCTCTTCGAAGCGGTGTTGCTGGTGTTCCTGGTGATGCTGATCTTCCTGCAGAATTTCCGCGCCACGCTGATCCCCACGCTGGTCATCCCGGTGGCACTGCTGGGCACGTTCCTGGGCATGTGGATGATCGGCTTCACGATCAACCAGCTGACCCTGTTCGCGATGGTGCTGGCGATCGGCATCGTGGTCGATGACGCGATCGTGGTGATCGAGAACGTCGAACGCATCATGAGCGAGGAGCACCTGCCACCCAAGCAGGCCACGCAGAAGGCGATGACCCAGATCACCGGTGCGGTGGTGGCCATCACCGTGGTGCTGGCGGCGGTGTTCATCCCGTCCGCGCTGCAGGGCGGTGCGGCCGGCGAGATCTACAAGCAGTTCGCGTTGACCATCGCCATCTCGATGGCGTTCTCGGCGTTCCTGGCACTGGGCTTCACCCCGGCGCTGTGCGCGACGTTCCTGAAGCCGACGCACAACGACAATCCGAACATCGTCTACCGCACCTTCAACAAGTACTACGACCGCATCAGCCACACCTATGTGGGCCACATCGGCTCGGCGGTACGCCATGCCCCGCGCTGGATGATCCTGTTCGTGGTGTTGTCGGCGCTGTGCGCGTTCCTGTTCACGCGCATGCCGGGCAGCTTCCTGCCCGAAGAGGACCAGGGCTATGCGCTGGCCATCGTGCAGCTGCCGCCCGGCTCCAGCAAAGGGCAGACCAACGAGGTGTTCGCGCAGATGCGGGGCGTCCTGCAGCAGCAGGAAGGCTTCGAAGGCATGCTGCAGGTCGCCGGTTTCAGCTTCGTGGGTTCGGGCGAGAACGTCGGCATGGGCTTCATCCGCCTCAAGCCGTGGGCGGACCGCGAGGTGACCGTTCCGGACTTCATCCAGAACATGAACGGCGCGTTCTACGGCATCAAGGAAGCGCAGATCTTCGTGGTCAACCTGCCCACCGTGCAGGGCCTGGGCCAGTTCGGCGGCTTCGACATGTGGCTGCAGGACCGTGCCGGTGCCGGCTTCGAACAGCTGACCAACGCACGCAACATCCTGCTGGGGTCGGCCGCACAGAAGAGCGACACGCTGGTCGGCGTACGCCCGAACGGGCTGGAGAACGCGCCGCAGCTGGCGCTGCACGTGGACCGCGTGCAGGCCCAGGCGATGGGCATGTCGGTGTCGGACGTGTACAGCACCATCCAGCTGATGCTGGCACCGGTATACGTCAACGACTTCTTCAGCGAAGGCCGCATCAAGCGGGTGACGATGCAGGCCGATGCGCCCTACCGCACCGGCGAGGAATCGCTGAAGAGCTTCTACAGCCCGTCCACGCTGGGCACCAATGCCGACGGCACCAATACGATGGTGCCGCTGAGCACGGTGGTGAAGTCGCAGTGGGTATCGGCACCGCCGTCGCTGAGCCGCTACAACGGGTATTCGGCGATCAACATCGTCGGTTCGCAGGCACCCGGACGCAGCTCCGGCGAGGCGATGACGGCGATGGAGGACATCGTCAGCAACGACCTGCCGACGGGCTTCGGCTACGACTGGTCGGGCATGTCCTACCAGGAAATCCTGGCCGGCAACGCGGCAACGCTGCTGCTGGTGCTGTCCATCGTGGTGGTGTTCCTGTGCCTTGCCGCGCTGTATGAAAGCTGGTCCATCCCGGTGGCGGTGCTGCTGGTGGTGCCGCTGGGCGTGCTGGGCGCATTGTCGCTGTCGCTGCTGCGTGGGCTGCCGAACGATCTGTTCTTCAAGATCGGCCTGATCACGGTGATCGGCCTGGCCGCCAAGAACGCTATCCTCATCGTGGAATTCGCGGTGGAACAGCGGGCAGCTGGCAGGACCCTGCGTGATGCCACCATCGAAGCGGCACGCCTGCGTTTCCGCCCGATCCTGATGACGTCCTTCGCGTTCATCATGGGCGTGATCCCGATGGCCATCTCCACCGGTGCCGGCGCCAACTCGCGCCATGCCATCGGTACCGGCGTGATCGGCGGCATGCTGTTCGCCACCTTCCTGGGCCTGCTGATGATCCCGGTGTTCTTCGTGGTGGTGCGCCGCATGCTGGGTGACAAGCTGGACGAGCCGTCGAAGGAGTTCGTGGAGCGTCAGAGCGAAGCCGGCGGGGCGCACCGTCCGGATCGCTGATCCGGACCTCGGGTCCGGTGGGTGACGGCTCCCGGTGGGTCCGGTGGGTGACGGCTCCCGGTGGGTCCGGTGGGTGACGGCTCCCGGTCGGTCTGGTGGGTGACGACCGTTGGT
>JAEZCF010000013.1 GCA_023430045.1 Pseudomonadota bacterium
CTGCGCGGCGGCGGGGGGGGCGGCAGCGGCAGCAGGCTGGGCCGCCGGGGCAGCGTCGGCGGCGACGTCGATCAGCGCCACGACCTTGCCTTCAGACAGCGAATCGCCCACCTTGACCTTCACTTCCTTGACCACGCCGGCCACCGACGACGGGACTTCCATCGTGGCCTTGTCCGATTCCAGCGTCACCAGACCCTGGTCCTTCTTGACCGTATCGCCGACGGCGACAAGCACCTCGATTACCGGGATATCGCTGTAGTCACCGATATCGGGGACGAGGGCTTCCTTGATTTCGGCCATGGGGATAACTCCGGCAATCTGGTGTAGGGAAACACCTATTGTGCGGCCAGCGCGCGCCCCCGCCAACCGTTGATGGCGTTTTCAGTCCACTGTCTCCCGGGACAGACACGCGCCAAGGCCGCCGTTCCCCCTGTAGAGCGGGGTTCTGGCCCGATGCCCCCACACCAGCCGGGCAGAGCCCGGCTCTACGTAATGCATGCCGGGCAGAGCCCGGCTCTACGTGGGCATGCCGGGCGGAGCCTGCTCTACCGGCCCTCCACCAAGGCAGTGGCCACCGGCTGCCAGGCATCACGCAGCCGTTCAAGACGGAAAGATGCATTGGCGGGGCTGGTGGATGGCAACGCCAGCACAGGCACAGCAAAGGTTTCAGGCAATTCCGGCGCAATGAAGCGCATGAACGCGCGATGTGCTGCCGCCCCGTTGCAGGCCACCAGGCGCAGCTCCGGCAGCGCCTGCAGGAAGGCCGGCAACGGATTGGCCACTTCCGAACCGCGCACGATGGAGGCGTCCAGACTGCCGCGGCGTCGGCATCGGCCGATCACATCCCACAGGCCGACGCCGGCATCCATCAGCATCTGCATCCTGAGCGTGTAGGGGGCCTGCGGGTCGACACCGCACAACGCCTGCATGAGCGGCCAGAACCGATTGCGCGGATGGGCGTAATAACGGGCTTCGCGAAGCGACGCCGCACCGGGCATCGACCCCAGTACCAGCACACGGGCATCTGGGCTGGCGGCTGCAGAAAGACCTTGGCACATGTCGCTCATGGACCGGAACGATGCAGCCGCAGGCGTGTCGTATTCAACCATCCGTTACGCAGCTCCAAGGGTTTCCCGCCCGACGATGAACGAATGCATGCTGGATGAAAGCGGGAACGCAGTTTCCTGGACATCAACGTGCAGGTTGGCGCACGGCCCAACTACGAGGGCTCTCCCAACGTCGTTATTTTCCAAAGGACATTTCCATGCGTTTCTCTTCCATCGCCCTGGCCCTCGCCTGCGCCTTCGCACCTGCGGCCGCGTTCGCCAATGATGATGTCGCCGATACCGCTTCGGGCAAGCATGTTGCCATCACCGGTGGTTTCATCGCCAGCGACGCCGGCCCGGCACCGGCCGTCAGCCTGAGCTACCTGTTCAACGACAACTGGTCGGTCGAACTGTGGGGCACCGCCGACAAGATCGAGCAGCATGCCCGCCTCAAGCATGGCCCCAAGGTCGGCACCTATGAGCACCAGCCGGTCTCGCTGAGCGCCCAGTATCATTTCGGCAACGTTGACAACAGCTTCCGTCCGTTCGTCGGCCTGGGCTATTTCCGCTCGGAAACGCTGCGCCAGCTGGAAGGCACCCCCGCACTGGATGGCACCAACCTGGGCCGGATGGAAGGCGCTGCGCTCTCCGCGGGTGTGGACATGAACATCGACAGCACCTGGTTCGCGCGTGCCGATATCCGTGGCCTGGGTTCGAATTCGAAGATCAAGGCCGACGCGATCTCGCGCTCCAAGCAGGACGGCATGGTGATGGCCGGCTTCAGCATCGGCGCACGCTTCTAAGCGCCTGGAAAAACGCGTATCGGCCCACTGCGGACGCGGTGGCCTGATGCGCGACTGAACTGCAGTCCGTGTCGTTTTCAATCACATTCCGTGCAGCTAATTGAATGCATCGCTGCACGCATTCTCACGCCATACAAGGCGCTGACAGTGATTCGCTGAACAACCAGAACTATTTTTAACAACAGTCGATCACGATTCATCTTCGCAGGACTACGTTGGCGGCGCCCCGCAACCGAGGGCCCAAAACAAGAATTCAGAGGAGTGACCCCGATGCGCACCATTCATACCCTGACCCTGTCCCTGCTGGCCACCGCAGCGTTCGCTCCGTCGGCTTTCGCCCAGGACTACAGCACCACTGTCGAGCGCTCCGCCGATTCCAGCTTTACCGAAGCGCAGGAAACCGCGTCCGGCAAGCACTTCGCAGTGGTCGGCGGCGTGGCCCTGCTGCAGCCGAAGAACGATCCGGTGGAAGGCGTTCGCAAGTTCGATGGTGGCCCGGCGCCGACCCTGAGCCTGAGCTACTACATCAACGACAACTGGGCTGTTGAGCTGTGGGGCGCTGCGGACAAGTTCAACCACCGCGTGCGTGGCGTCGGCAACGAGCGCCTGGGCACCGTGGAACAGCAGCCGATCGCGCTGAGCGGCCAGTATCACTTCGGTCAGGCCGACAACGTGTTCCGTCCGTTCGTGGGCGTGGGCTACTACGAATCCAACTTCAGCAATGAAGATCTGGTGGCGCCGGGCGTCACCGAGCATATCGGCCTGGAAACCGCCAAGGGCGCCATTGGCACCGTCGGCGTGGACATGAACATCAACTCCACCTGGTTTGCCCGTGCCGATGCGCGCTACATGCACGCACGTCCGGAAGTGACCGTTGCCGGTGAAGGCACCGGCGCGGATGCCAAGCTGGATCCGTGGACCGTGGGCTTCGGCATCGGCGCGCGCTTCTGACTCACAACGGCGTCAAGGCGCGTGACTGCGCCCCCCCATTGAGCTGCACCGCGACGGGCCCTTCGGGGCCCGTCGTCGTTCACCTCGCACCCCCATCCTGCACTGGCTGCCCTCATCACGCACAATGGGCGAGCCCTTCACCGCCCGCGACGCCCCGGTCGCGACCCCTGCCAGGAGCCGTGCGCATGGAACCGGACCGTATCCTCGCCATCGACCAGGGCACGACCAGCTCACGCGCGATGCTGTTCGACCGCGAAGGGCGCATGGTTGGCATGGCACAGCGCGAATTCGCCCAGTTGTTTCCGCAGCCGGGCTGGGTGGAGCACGATCCCCGGGAGATCCTCACCTCGGTCTACACGACCATCACCGAGCTGCTCAACCGCGAACAGATCGATCCGCGTCGCATCGCCGGCATCGGCATCACCAACCAGCGTGAAACCACGGTGGTGTGGGACAAGCGCACCGGCCAGCCGATCCACAATGCGGTGGTCTGGCAATCGCGGCAGAGCCAGCCACTGTGCGAGCGCCTGAAGGCCGAGGGTCATGAGCCGTTGATCCGGCGCACGACCGGGCTGCTGGTGGACGCATATTTTTCGGCGACCAAGATCCGCTGGATACTCGACCAAGTGCCGGGTGCGCAGGCCCGTGCCGAACGTGGCGAACTGCTGTTCGGCACCATCGACACCTGGCTGGTGTGGAACCTGACCGGTGGCGCGGCGCATGTTACCGACTACACCAATGCCGCCCGTACCCTGCTGTTCAACATCCATGACCTGCGCTGGGACGATACGCTGCTGGCGCTGCTGGACATCCCGCGGGCGATGCTGCCGGACGTGCGCGGAAGCAGCGAAATCCATGGTCACACGCGCCCGCAGTTCTTCTTCGACCGGCAGATACCCATTGCCGGCATCGCCGGCGACCAGCAGGCCGCGCTGTTCGGCCATGCCTGCTTCGAACCGGGCATGGCCAAGAATACCTATGGCACCGGCTGCTTCATGCTGATGAACACCGGTGACAAGGCCGTATCGTCCGGCAACGGGCTGTTGACCACCATTGCCTGGGGCATCGACGGCAAGGTGGAATACGCACTGGAAGGCTCGATATTCGTCGCCGGCTCGGTGGTGCAATGGCTGCGCGATGGCCTGCGCATGTTCGGGAAATCGAGCGATTGCCAGGCGTATGCCGAACGCGTGCCGGACAGCGGTGGCGTCTACCTGGTACCCGCATTCGTCGGTCTGGGCGCACCGTACTGGCGCAGCGATGTACGCGGCGCGATGTTCGGCGTCACCCGCGGCACCAGCAAGGAACATTTCATCCGTGCCGCGGTCGAGTCCATGGCCTACCAGACCCGCGACGTGCTGGCGGCAATGGAGGCCGACGCGGGCATCGAACTGAAGGAACTGCGCGCCGATGGCGGCGCGATGGCCAATGATTTCATGGTGCAGTTCCAGAGCGACCTGCTGGGCGTGCCGGTGCTGCGTCCGCGCATGGCCGAAACCACCGCATTCGGCGCCGCCTGCCTGGCCGGCCTGGCGACCGGATTCTGGGAAAGCCGGGAACAGATCAGCACGCAGTGGGCACTGGACCGGCGGTTCGAACCGCAGATGGCGCAAGCCCGGCGGGAAAAACTGTATGCCGGATGGCAACAGGCCGTCGCAGCCACCCTGGCCTTCCACGTCGATTGACACGCCGTGGTAGAGCCGCCCCATGGTCGGCTGCAGGGCTGACCTATGGTTCGCGGTAGAGCCGACCCATGGTCGGCTGAAAGGTCGGCTTACGGCCCTTGAGAGGCCCGGCCAACGACCGGACCCCCTTATCGCCGCATGTCGATCAGAACGCGGGCAGCACCGCACCCTTGTATTTCTGCTCGATGAACTCCTTCACCTGCGGGCTGGTCAGCGCCTGCGCCAGCTTCTGTACGCGCGCATCGTCCTTGTTGTCCGCACGCGCCACCAGGAAGTTCACGTACGGCGAATCCTTGCTCTCGATCGCCAGCGCGTCCTCCGTCGGCTTCAATCCGGCATCCAGCGCATAGTTGGTGTTGATCAGCGCCAGGTCCACCTGGTCGAGCACGCGCGGCAGCATCGCCGAATCCAGCTCGCGGAATTTCAGATGTTTCGGATTGGCGGTGATGTCGCGCTGGGTGGACAGCGCATTGGTCGGGTCCTTCAGCTGGATCACACCGGCATGATGCAGCAGGATGAGCGCACGGCTGTTGTTGCTCGGGTCGTTGGGGATCACCACGTCCGCGCCATCGCGCAGTTCATCCAGCGATTTCACCTTGCGCGAATACGCGCCGAAGGGCTCGATATGCACGCCGGTCACGGTAACCAGCTCCGTGCCGCGGTCGCGGTTGTACGCATCCAGATAGGGCTCGGTCTGGAAATAGTTCACGTCCACCTGTTTCTGCACCAGCTGGTCGTTGGGCTGTACGTAATCGTTGAACACGCGCACGTCCAGGTCCACGCCCTGCTCCTTCAGCATCGGCTTGACCACGTCCAGGATCTCCGCATGCGGCACGGCGGTAGCGGCAACCACCAGCTTCTGCGAAGCATCGCCGGAGGTGCCGCAGGCACTCAGTGCCAGTGTGGCGAACAGGGACAACAGCAGCGTCTTCTTCATCTTGGGCAGGTTCTCGGGGGGAGGGTCATTCGTAATTGCTGAGCGCCAGCGCCAGCAGGCTCTTGGCCTGCTCGCGCAGCATCACCGGTTCGATGATCTCGGCATCCGAACCGTAGTGCAGCACATCCATCAGCAGTTCGCGGGACACACTGTAGGGTACCTTGAGCTCGTAACGGCCATCTGCCAGGAAACGGCCCTGCTGGTTGGCGTGCCAGTGTTCGTCGGCCACCCAGCGCGCGGCCTTGGCGCTGAACACGATGGTCGCCCAGCCCTTCGGCGGGCCGGAGAAAATACCGTAGCTGGCCCCCAGCTGCGCATCCAGTTCTCCTTCATCGACATCGGTGGCCGGCGCGTCGACCACGCGTGCCTTGTTGATGCGATCCACGGCAAAACTGCGCAGCGCCTCGCGATCATGGTCCCACGCATCCAGATACCAGTTATCGCGGTAATGGGTCAGGCGCTGCGGCGACACCGTGCGACGGGTCGCTTCGTCGGTCGAGCGCGCGCGGTATTCAAACGCCAGCTGGCGACGTTCCAGCACGGCAGAGGCGACACTGCGGAAGCTCGCCTCGTCGAACTTGCGCACGCGGTGCGGGATCACCCGCACGCGGTCCACCGGCCAGCTGGATACGCCGGCCTGCGCGGCCAACAGGCCCTCGATGCGCTGCTGCAGGGGCGCCAGCACCGACGACAGCACGCCGCCACCGGTCCGTGCCAGCAGATGCTGCGAGGCCAGCAGGGCATGCAGCTCTTCCGAGCTCAGCCACAATCCGGGCAGCTCGAAACGATCACTCTCATCAGCCAGGTAGCGGAATCCCGCCTCGCCATCTCCTTCAATTGGAGCCATCAATGCATCGCGCAGAAATGCCAGATCGCGATATACCGTTGCGCGGGAACAACCCAACGTGTCCTGCAGCGTCGCCACCGTCACCGGATAGCGAGCGGACTTGAGCAGACGATGCAGTGCGGTGATGCGTTCGTATCGGTCCATGGTCCCGATTATGTCCGAGTCGCGGCCATCGTGGCGTCGATGATCGGCTATCGTGTCGGTCCGCCCCTCCCTCGCCTCCCTTCATGCGTGCTTTTCCGCTGATCGCCCTGGCCTCGGCCGGCCTGCTGGCCGCTTGTTCGCAGCCCTCCCCTGCGCCGGCGTCCGCCGCCGTTCCCGCCGCCCCGCCCGCTGCAGCCAGCGACCCGTTGCAGGCGGTGCTGTCGGCCAGCCAGCGCTTCGCCGCATTGCGCAGCTTCCATGCGGACATGAGCCTGCAGGGTGCCCAGACCGGGCAGATGGTCAGGACATCGATGGATTACGTGGCGCCGGACCGCTATCTGCTGCAGGGGCCGGGTGGCACGCAGACGATCATCGGCGACACGTTCTTCCTGCAGGCCGAAGGCCGCATGCAACAGGTGCCGGTGCCGGCGGGAACGCTGGAACACTGGCGCAATCCGCTGCCGGAGTCTTCGCTGCTGCAGGGGCTGGCGGCACGGGATCTCGGCGCGGAGGACATCGCCGGCACGCCCACCCGCCGTTATCGTCTGGACGGACCGGCGGACAGTGGCGAAACCCTGCAGTACTGGATCGCCGCCGATAACCTGCCGCGTCAGATACAGCGCGATGGTTTCAACGGCAACCAGCCGTACCGCATCACGCTGCGCTATTCGCGGCTGGACGATCCGACGCTGACCGTTCCGGATCCCTGAGCCGTCCAATGCAGAAACGCCGACTGAAGCACGGCATGGGCGGCGGTCGAGCGAACCAACGGTTGACGTTATCATCACCATTCGCCCGTTTGCCGACCTTCCCGGAGAGTCCCGATGTCCCTGCGTGTTTCACTGCTGTTCCCCCTGTTGCTGGCCGCACCTGCGGCATTCGCGCAGGATCCCGCCGAACTGGCGGCGATGACCTCTCCCTGGAGCGGCAGCGGCGGCGAACTGGGTTACGCGTCGGCACGTGGCAACAGCACCACCGAAAGCGCCAACGGCCGCCTCCGCCTGCGTTATACCGATGACGACTGGGTCCACAGCATGGACCTGTTCGGCCTGCGCTCACGTTCCGAATCGGTGCAGACCAGTGACGATGGCACCACCAGCCGCGTCACCAACACCACCGCCAACCGCTATACCGGCAGCGCCGGCAGCGCGCTGCAGCTGGGCGAACACCGGCAGATCACTGCCACGGTGCGTTATGAACAGGATGATTTCGCCACCTACGACCGCCAGGCATCGTTCGGTCTGGGTTACGGCACACGGCTGCTGGACAGCGACCGCTTCTCGCTGGACGCACAGATCGGTCCCGGTGTGCGCCGCACCCACAGCACCGAAGACGACGAAACCCGCAGTGGCCTGATCGGCCGTGGTTTCTTCGACATCAAGTATTCACTGACCCCCAACACCGATTTGGTCAACACGCTGCTGGTGGAATCCGGTTCGTACAACACCTTCGCGCAGAACGACCTGGGCATCTCGGTGAGCATGAACGAGCATCTGGCGCTGAAGGCTGCCTGGCAGGCCCGCCACAACAGCGACGTGGCCGATGACAAGCAGAAGACCGACACCCTGACCACGATGAACGTGGTCTACACCTTCAAGTAAGAAGGGTCTCTGCCCGGCAGCCGGCTCCTTGGCCGGCTGCCGGACGGCGCATCTCACACGTCCAGCAGCTCCCGCGCGCCGGCGTCCACCAGCATCGACGCCACACGCTGGCCGAGCGTTTCAGGGTCGGTTCCCGGCCCCACCGCTTCGGCACGTACGGCCCGGCCATCGGCCGCGCTGCCGACCAGGCCCTGCAGGTGCAGGTCGCTGTCCTGCCAGCGCGCGATCGCCGCAACCGGCACGTGGCAACTGCCGTGCAACGCGCGGTTCATCGCCCGCTCGGCTTCCACGCAGGCGCGTGTGTCCGCATCGTCCAGCACGGCGAACAGCGCCTGCAGGGGCGCATTGTTTCCATCGCACTCCACGGCGACCGCGCCCTGCGCCGGCGCAGGCAACCAGTGGGGCGGCTGCAGGCGCGCGACGATGCGCTCACCCAGTCCCAGCCGCTCCAGCCCTGCCACCGCCAGCACGATGGCGTCGTAGCCACCGTTGTCCAGCTTGGCCAGCCGCGTATTGACGTTGCCGCGCAGGTCCAGCAGCTCCAGGTCCGGCCGTGCCGCACGCAGCTGCGCCTGGCGGCGCAGCGACGAGGTTCCCACGCGTGCGCCCAGCGGCAGGGCATCCAGCGAGGCATACAGGTTCGACACGAATCCATCGGCCGGATCATGGCGTGGCAGGATCGCCGGCAGCACGAAGGGCGCATCCAGTTCCATGGGAACATCCTTCAACGAATGCACGGCGCAGTCGGCATCGCCCCGCAGCATCGCCCGTTCCAGCTCCTTCAGGAACAGTCCCTTGCCGCCGATGGCCGCCAGCGAGCGGTCCAGCACCTCATCGCCGCGGGTGCTCATGGGAACGAGTTCGACGTGCAGGCCGGGATGGGCGTGGCGCAGGCGATCAGCGACATATTCGCTCTGCCAGAGGGCGAGCGGGCTCTTGCGGGTAGCGATGCGGATGGTGTCCATGCAGGCATTATCCCGCATTGGCATGGCGGCGAACGGCGAAGCCCCTCGTGGTCGGCGGATTTGATGGGATGCATCAGCCCGGGTGGATGGGCTGGGCAGGACCCGCTGCAAGCACATCCATGCAAGCGCCAACCACGGCAAAAATGGGAAAAAAGCAGAAGCACAGCCTTCTTCGGACAGCTAAAGACCCCTCTTACCCCTTTCCCCTTCCCCCTCCTGACACCCACCAGCCTTTCGACCCGTCATCAGTGGCGTATCGAAGGTGGGACGGGGTGGGTTGACGGGACCGTCTGTTCGCATGGATGCGAACAGCGAGCCCCCATGGACGGGTTTACGGCGTGTCCTGCATGGCCCACCCGGCCGGCGCCAACCCGGCTGCCGTAAGCCAGCCACCCGCGAGGGGGTTCCACCCGTTCGACCAGCCCCACGGCAACCCATTCACCTGGAACATGCGATGCTCCGGCTTCCAACACCCCGTGGAGCCTGGCCA